>JAGWTU010000022.1 GCA_028868825.1 Burkholderiales bacterium
GAAGACGCGCTTGACGTAGAGCTTGACGCCGCCGCGCTTGTCGCGGTTCCAGAGGTCGAAAGGCGCCTTGGCCGGCACGTACAGCAGCTGCGTGTACTCGGTGCGGCCCTCGACGCGGTTGTGCGTGTAGGCCAGCGGCGCCTCGCTGTCGTAGCTGATCTGCTTGTAGAACTCCTGGTACTGGGCGTCGGTGACCTCGCTCTTCGGGCGCGTCCACAGCGCGGCGGCCTTGTTGACCGTCTCCCATTCGTCGGTCAGCACCTGTTCCTTCTTCTCCTCGTCCCAATGCTGCTTGCGCATCAGGATCGGCAGCGAGATGTGATCGGAATACTTGCCGATGATGGACTTCAGCTTCCACAGCGAGAGGAACTCCTCCTCGCCCTCGCGCAGATGCAGGATGACGTCGGTGCCGCGCTCGGCGCGGGCGATCGTCTCGACCTCGAAGTCGCCGCTGCCGTCGCTGCTCCAGCGCACGCCCTCCTCGGGCTTGGCGCCGGCACGGCGCGACTCGACGGTGATGCGGTCGGCGACGATGAAGCCCGAATAGAAGCCGACGCCGAACTGGCCGATCAGGTTCGCGTCCTTCTTCTTCTCGCCCTCGAGCTGGGCGAGGAAGTCGCGCGTGCCGCTCTTGGCGATGGTGCCCAGGTGCGAGACCGCCTCCTCGGCGCTCATGCCGATGCCGTTGTCGCGGATCGTGATCGTCTTGGCGGCCTCGTCGTACGAGACGCGGACCTCGAGATTGGGCGCGTCCTCGTACAGGGCCGCGTTGTCGAGCGCCTCGAAGCGCAGCTTGTCGCAGGCGTCGCTGGCGTTGGAGACCAGCTCGCGCAGGAAGATTTCCTTGTTGGAATACAGCGAATGGGTGACGAGGTGCAGGATCTGCTTGACCTCGGCCTGGAATGACAGTTTTTGTTTGTCCATGTCTGCAGTCTTGAGAGTGGGGACCCGCGCTCGGGCCGGCGGGTAGACGGTAGGGGCGGGGCGCCCGAATTCAAGGGGCGCGATTGTCACCCGGCGCCGCGGGCGCAGCGGCCAGGCGGCGATCGGGCGGCGATCGGCTACTCGGGCCGGATCCCGGCGCCGCGGATCAGCTTGGCGTAGCGCGCCTGCTCGCTGGCCAGCAATTCGGCGAAGCGCTCGGTCGGCCCCGGCAGCACCTCGCCGCCGGCGCCGGCCAGGCGCTGGCGCAGCGCCGGCGTGGCCAGCGCCTGCTCGACGGCCTCGTGCAGCCGCGCGACGATGGCCGGCGGCAGATGCGCCGGGCCGACGACGCCGTACCAGACCGAGGCCTCGAAGCCGGGATAGCCCGATTCGGCGATCGTCGGCACCTCGGGGAAGATCGCCGAGCGCGTCGGCGTCAGCACGGCGAGCACGCGCAGCTTGCCGCTGCGCGATTGCGGCAGCACTTCGAGCGCATTGAGCGCGACGAGGTCGATGCGGCCGCCGAGCGCGTCGGTCAGCGCCTGCGCGCCGCCCTTGTAGGGCACCTCGGTGAGCTGGATGCCGGCGGCATGCTCGAACAGCGCCACCGCGAGATGCGGTGTCGACCCGTTGCCCGGCGTGCCATAGGTCACCGTCCCCGGCTTGGCCTTGGCCTGCGCGACCATCTGGGCCAGCGTCTGCAACTTGGATTCGGCCGGCACCGCGAGCACGACCGGCACGCGGCCGACCAGCGCCACCGGCGTGAGGTCGCGTGCCGGCTCGAACGGCGGCGGCTGGTACAGCGTCGGGTTGGCGGCAATCGCGTTGGCGACCAGCATCAGCGTGGTGCCGTCGGGCGCGCTCTCGATGAGGTTGCGGTTCGCGATGTTCGTGCCGGCGCCCGGCCGGTCGTCGACGATCACCGTCTGGCCGAGCGTGGCCTGCAACTGCTGCGCGAGGTCGCGGGCGATGATGTCGACGGCGCCGCCGGCGCTGTAGCCGACGATGAGCCGAATCGGCTTCGCCGGCCAGGCTTCGGCGCGTGCCGGCCGCGGCCAGTTGAAAGCGGCCATGCCGCCCAGCGACGCGAGGGCGCCCATCAGGTGGCGGCGCAGCAGGGATGGCGGCTTCATTGCGGGTACTCCTCGGTGTCGACCTCGGCCTGGGTGGCGGCGTTGTAGCGCGCGCCGATCACGTTGTGGCGGCCAACGAGCGCGCCCGCCCGCGCCATATGCGCCGGCGTCAGCGTCACCGCGGCGGCGCCGCAGTTCTCGCGCAGATGGTCGATGCGCGTCGTCCCCGGTATCGGCACGATATGCCCGCCGCGCGCGAGCAGCCAGGCCAGCGCCAGTTGCCCCGGCGTGCAGCCGACCTCGGCCGCCAGCGCCTCGTACGGCGGCAGCAGATCGAGGTTGCGCGCATAGGTCTCGGGTTCGAAGCGCGCCATCTGGCGCCGCAGATCCTTGGCGTCGAGCGCGCCGACATCGCGCAGCGTGCCGGTGAGGAAGGCACGCGCCAGCGGGCTGAAGGCGACGAAGGCGGCGCCGATCTCGCGGCAGGCGTCGAGCACGGCGATCTCGGGGTTGCGCGTCCACAGCGAATATTCGCTCTGCACGGCGGCGATCGGGTGCACCGCATGGGCGCGGCGCAGCGTCGCCGCCGAGACTTCGCTGAGCCCGATCGCGCGCACCTTGCCGGCGCGCACGAGGTCGGCCATCGCGCCGACGCTGTCCTCGATCGGCACGGCCTGGTGCCAGCGGTGCAGGTAATAGAGGTCGATATGGTCGGTGCGCAGCCGGCGCAGGCTGTCCTCGCAATTGCGGCGGATGGCCGCCGGGCTGCCGTCGATGACGCGCTTGACGCCGTCCTCGAACTCGACGCCGGCCATGCCGCCCTTGCTCGCGAGCACGAAACGATTGCGGTACGGCGCGAGCACGCGGCCGACGAGGCTCTCGTTGGCGCCGAAGCCGTAGAGCGCCGCGGTGTCGAACAGCGTCACGCCGGCGTCGAGCGCGGCGAGCAGCAAGGCCTCGGCTTCTGCCGCCGGGGGCGGCGCGCCGTAGGCATGGCTGAGATTCATGCAGCCCAGGCCGATGGCCGAGACTGCGAGTGGACCGATCTGGCGTGTCTGCAAGGGCTGGCTCCGGTGGAGCCGAAAAGTATAGGAGCCCCGGCGCGTCGGCGCACCCGCCAGCGTCAGGCCGGTTCGAGCAGCATCAGTCCCGAGGCCGTGTTCGAGATCGGAATGTGGTAGTTCGTATGCAGCTGCCGCACCGATAGGCCGAGCGCGGCGCGCGTCGCCAGCCACATCAGCAGCTCGACGCCCTGGGTGCCGGCCTGCTCGACGAGCTGATGGGTGTCGAAACGGCAGGCCCAGGTCGGGTCGTCGATGAGGCTGGCCATGAACTTCAGGTCGAAGTCCTTGTTGATGAAGCCGGCGCGCTCGCCGTCGAGCTGGTGCGAGAGCCCGCCGGTGCCGAGCACCAGCACCTTCTCGTCGCCGCCCCAGGAGGCGACTGCACGCCCGATCGCCTGGCCGAGCTTCCAGCAGCGCGTGGCGCTGGGCAGCGGCGCCTGGACCGTGTTGATGCACACCGGCACGACGCGCACCGGCCAGTCCTGGTCCGGCCACAGCAGCGCCATCGGCAGCGTGAACGCATGGTCGACCTTCATCTCCTGGCAGGTCGTGAGATCGAATTCCTCGCCCACCAGCGATTCGATCAGATGCCACGACAGCGCAGGGTCGCCGCGGAACGGCGGCACCGTCGGGATGCCCCAGCCCTCGTCGGCGTTGCGGTACTCGGGTGCGGCGCCGACGGCGAAGGTCGGCATCTGGTCGAGGAAGAAGTTCAGGCCATGGTCGTTGTAAATGAGAACGACGACGTCGGGCCGGACTTCGCCGAGCCAGCGCCGCACCGGGATGAAGCCGTCGAAGAACGGCTTCCAATAGGGGTCCTGCTGCAGGTTCTTCGCGATCGCGCGGCCGATGGCCGGCACATGCGAGGTCGTGATGCCGCCGATGATGGTTGCCATGTCGATGCTCCCCTTCAGCCGCGCGCGGCGACCAGCTTGGCCTGAAACTGCTCGCGCGTGAGGCCGGTCTGCTGGGCGCCGATGTCCTGCATGTCGAGGCCGAAGATGCCGGCGAACTTCGCCAGGTAATAGGCATTGCCGCCGGCGGCGATCAGCTGCAGCACGTTGCGCGCGGCAATGGCGGCGCGCTGCTGCGGGTTCAGGCCGTAGCGCTCGCAATAGGCGTCCTCGTCGGCGAGGAAGGCCTCGCGGTTCGCGGCCTCGTTGAACGAATAGCACATGCGGTTCAAGGCGTAACCCTTCATCGCCTGCACACCGTCGAAGATCACGGTGCCGGGTATCGGCGGGTGTTCGCTCATGGCGTCGGTCTCCTGGTGACTGCGAATCGCGCAGTATCGATTGCGTCATCATCCGCATCCAGCGCCTTCCGCTCATGAGCCCCATGACCCGTTTCGATCATTTGGACCTCGACGGCCATCTGCTGCAGCTGCTGCTCGTCGTCCACGAGGAGCGGTCGATCACCCGCGCCGCGGCGCGGCTGGGGGTGACGCAATCGGCGGTCAGCCATCTGCTCGAGAAGCTGCGCGCCATCGTCGGCGACCCGCTGTTCGTGCGCGCCGGCCGCGGCATCGTCGCCACCGCGCGCGCCGACGCGCTGGCGCGGCATGCGCGGCTGCTGCTCGACGGCCTGCGCGGCTTCGTCAGCGCCGGCGGCGTCGACCCGGCGGCGATCTGCGCCGAGATCACGATCGCCGCCAACGACCTGCAGCGCGACCTGCTGCTGCCGCCGCTGCTGCAGCGGCTGCGGCGGCAGGCGCCGGGGTTGACGCTGCGCGTCATCGCCTCGGGCGTCCCCGGCGCCGAACTGCTGCGCGAGGGGCTGTGCCAGCTCGTCATCACGCCGCGCCCGCCCGATGCCGCCGATGTCGTGCAGAAGCGGCTGTTCGAGGACGGCTATGTCGTCTATTACGACGCCGCGCAGCGCAGCGCGCCGCGCGACGCGGTGGCGTACCTCGCCGCCGACCATGTGACCGTCGTCTACGAGCCGCGGCGCCGCATCGAGGTCGACGACTGGCTGGCCGAGCGCGGCCACGCGCGGCGTTTCGTCGCCAGCGTGCCGGGTTTCGGCGGCATCCGGTCGTTCATCGAAGGCAGCGACCGCATCGCGACCCTGCCCAGCCTGCTGCGGCTGCACCTGCTGCGCGGCCTCGCGACGGCAGCGGTGCCGCTGCCCTGCCCTCCCCTGCCGATGTACCTGCTGTGGCACCTGCGCCACCACGACGACCCGCTGCAGCGCTGGCTGCGCGAGCAGATCGAGGCCGTGGTGCCGGACGCGATCGCCGCGGCGGGCTTGCCCGCGGCCGGTTGACCCGTCAATCGGGCGCCGCGCCGCCCAGCGCCTTCACGAGCGCGACCATCGCCGTCAGGCTGTCGCCTTGCGCCTGCACCGTCTGCTCCCGCTGCTGCTGCAGCGCGCGGCGGGCCTCGATGAGCTCGAGCCGCGAGGCGTCGCCGGCGCGGAATCGCTGCTCGGCGAGCGCCAGCAGATCGGCCTGGCGCTGCTCGGCGCGCAGCAGCTCGGCGCGCCGCGATTCGCCGCGCGCGACGCGGGTCAGCGCGACCTCGGCATCGGCCACCGCCGCCAGCGCGGTCTTGCGCCACGCCGCGTCGGCAGCGGCCAGCGCGGCCTCGCTGGCCTGCACCTGGGCCTGCAGGCGGCCGCTTTCGAACAGCGGCAGGCTGAGCTGCGGACCGGCGCTCCAGAACAGGCTCGCCGGGTCGAGCAGACGGCCGCTGTGCACCGATTGCCAGCCGCCCTGGCCCAGCAGCGAGAAGCGCGGGTAGCGCGCGGCGACGGCGACGCCGACATCGGCGCTGGCGGCGGCGCGGTCGCGCTCGGCCGCGCGCAGGTCGGGGCGGCGACGCAGCAGTTCGCCCGGCAGGCCGGCGGCGGGCGCCTCGGGCACCGGCGGCAGGTCGCGCGGCGCGCCGAGCATGGCATTCAGATCGGCCAGCGGCAGCGCCGTCAGCGGCATCAAGGCGGCTACGCTGCGGCGCGCCGCGAGTTCGAGCGCCGGCAGTCCGGCGGCGAGGTTGTCGCGCAGCAGCTCGGCGCGGCGCAAGTCGGTGCGCGCGAATTCGCCGCCGGCCACGGCGACCTTCGTGATCGCGATCGCCTCGTCGACCTCGGCCAGTTCGGCGCGCAGCAGCGCGATGCGCTGCTGCGTCACGCGCAGCTCGAAGTAGTTGCGCGCGACCTCGGCGGCGAGCATCAGCCGCACATCGTCGGCCCGGTCGGCGGCGGCCTGGCTGCGTGCCGCGGCGCCCTCGCTGACCCGGCGCTGGTAGCCGAAGAGGTCGATCTCCCAGGAGGCGTCGAAGCCGATCTGTTCGTTGACGAAGCGGCTCTTCGGATTCAGCGCCGGCGGCAGGTTCGCGAACATCTCGCCGTTGCGGCTGATGCGGTCGTCGCTGGCGCGCGCCGCGACGGCGAGGCTCGGGCCCGTCGCCGCATCCTGCGCCGACTGCTGGGCGCGCGACTGCGCCAGCCGCGCCAGCGCCTGCGCGAGGTCGGGCCCCTGGGCCACCGCCGCCTGCTGCAGCCGGCGCAGCAGCGGATCGTCGGTGAGCGAGCGCCAGACGGCGCGCAGGTCGGCACTGCCGGCGGGCTCGAGGTATTGCGCCGGCAATGCCTGCGCCGCAGGCGGCTGGTAGTTCGGGCCGACGGCCGCGCAGCCGGCCAGCGACAGGACGGCGAAGCACAGGGTGAGGCGCGGATTCATGGCGGGACCTCGATCAGGCTATGTGGCGGCGGAACATCCGCAAGGCGACCGTCAACGTGAACATCGAAATGGCCAGCATCGGCCACAGCCGCGGCCAGACATCGGCCCAGCCGTAGCTCTTCAGGAACAGGCCCTTGACGATCGGTATGAAGTAGGCGAGCGCGTCGACGCGGGCGACCCATTGCAGGAAGACCGGCATGTTCTCGATCGGCGCGACGAAGCCCGAGACGATGGTCGCCGGCACCATGAAGGCGAAGACGCCCAGGAAGGCCTGCTGCTGCGTCGACGAGATCGACGAGATGAAGAGCCCGACGCCCGCCAGCGCCAGGCCGTAGCAGAACATGCCGACGAAGAGCAGCGGCACCGCGCCGGTGAACGGCACGCCATAGCCCCCATGCGCGATGCCCGCGATCAGCGTGCCCTGGACCATCGCGACGAGGATGCCCGGGATCGCCTTGCCGGCCATGATGTAGGCCGGCGTCAGCGGCGACACCAGCAGCTGCTCGAAGGTGCCCTCCTCGCGCTCGCGTGCGACCGACAGCGCCGTCACCATCAGGCAGCCGATGGTCGTGATGATGGCGACGAGGCTGGGCAGGATGTGCCACTTGAAATCGAGGTTCGGGTTGTACTCGTTGCGCAGCCGTGGCCCGGTGTCGGCGGCCGCGCCGCCGCGCTCGGCGAGATAGCCGGCGATGACCTGCTGGGCGTAGCTGGCGGCGATCTGGCCGGCGTTGCTGCGCCGGCCGTCGATGACGATCTGCAGCGGCGCGCTCTCGCCGCGCGCGATGCGGCGCGAGAAATCGGGCCCGAAGCGCACCGCGAGCAGCGCGCGCTGGGCGTCGATCGCGTCGCGCAATTCGGCCTCGCCGTGGACGGCGATCAGGTGCGTGAACGAGGCCGTGCGCTCCAGCCGCCGGATCAGCTCGCGCGACGCCGCGCCGCCGTCCTGGTCGTAGACGACGAGCGTGCTGTCGCGCACCTCGAGCGTGGCCGCAAACGGGAACAGCAGCGTCTGCAGGATCACCGGCATGATCAGCATGATGCGGCCCTGGCGCTGGCCGAGCAGCGCCTGGAGTTCCTTGACGACGAGTCGCAGCAGTCTTTGCAGCATGGTCGTCAGTCCAGCGTGCGCCGGGTCTTCAGCGCCGTGAGCCCGATCCAGAACAGCGTCAGCAGCGCGAGGTAGAAGGCGTCGGGCCAGAGCACGGCGCCGATGTCGCCGGCCTGGAACAGCGTCTGCAGCGAGCTCGCGAAATAGCGCGCCGGGATGAAGCGCGTGACCCCTTGCAGGAAGCGCGGCATGCTCGAGATCTCGTAGATCACGCCCGAGAGCATCAGCGAAGGCAGGAAGGCCGCGATCAGCGCCGCCTGCGCGGCGTTGAACTGGTTGCGGAAGACCGACGAGAGGAACAGGCCGAGGCCCAGCGCGCAGCCCAGGAACAGCGTCGTCATCGCCGTCAGCAGCAGCACCGAGCCGCGGAACGGCACGCCCATGATCGCCACCGACACCGCCAGGCACAGCAGCATCGCCGCCAGCCCGAGCGCGTAATACGGCAGGATTTTCGACAGCAGCAGTTCGGTGCGCGTGACCGACGTCGCCAGCAGCGCCTCCATCGTGCCGCGCTCCCATTCACGGGCGACGACGAGCGAGGTCAGCAGCGCGCCGATGATCGTCATCACGATCGCGATCGAGCCCGGCACGAGGTAGTTGCGGCTGACCGTGCTCGGGTTGAACCAGGAGCGCAGCTCGACGGCGATCGGCTGCGCCGGCGCGATGCCGGCGTCCTGGGCCCGCGTGACCTTGAACTGGTTCCAGATGCCCTGGACATAGGCGGCGACGAAATTGGCCGTGTTGGGCTCGGCGCCGTCGGCGAGGACCTGGACCGCGCCGCCGCCGTCGCCGTGCAGCAGCCGCACGCCGAAGTCGTTGGCGATAATGACGATGCCGCGCAATCGGCCCTGGGCGAGGTCGTCCTCGAAGGCGGCGACCGAATCGCCGCGGTGGACCTCGAAGGCGCCCGACGCGGCCAGCGTCTGCGCGAAGCGCTGCGCCGCCGCGCTGTCGTCGTGGACGACGAGGCCGACGCGCACCGCCGCCGCGTCGAGGTTGACGGCATAGCCCATCACGAACAGCAGCAGCACCGGCATCACGAAGGCGACGAGGATGCTGCTGGGGTCGCGCACGATCTGGTACGACTCCTTCAGGCACAGCGCCCAGAGCCGGCGCGGCGAGAGGCTCCTCATGCGGCCAGCCTCGGAAGCGCGTCGGCGCGCACGATGAGTTCGATGAAGGCGTCCTCCATCGTCGGGTCGGGCCGCTCGGCCGTCGCGACGCTGGCCTTCAGCGCATCGGGCGTGCCCAGCGCGATCATGCGGCCGCGGTAGATCAGCGCCATGCGGTCGCAGTATTCGGCCTCGTCCATGAAATGCGTCGTCACCATCACCGTGACGCCGCGGTCGGCCAGGCCGTTGATGTGCGACCAGAACTCGCGCCGCGTCACCGGATCGACGCCCGAGGTCGGCTCGTCGAGGAACAGCAGCTGCGGCTCGTGCATCACGGCACAGGCCAGCGCCAGGCGCTGCTTGAAGCCCAGCGGCAGCAGGTCCGAGACCTCGTCGAGATGCGGCGCGAGGCCGAAGACCTCGACCATCTGCGCGATGCGCGCTTGCTGGACCGCGCCCTCGATGCCGTAGATGCCGGAGAAGAACACGAGGTTCTGGCGCACCGTCAGCTGCTTGTAGAGCGAGAACTTCTGCGCCATGTAGCCCAGGCGCTGGCGCGCTTGCATCGGGCTCGTCTTGAGGTCGATGCCCAGCACCAGCGCCTGGCCGGCGCTGGGCTTGAGCAGGCCGCATTCCATCTTGAAGGTCGTCGACTTGCCGGCGCCGTTGGGGCCGAGCAGGCCGAAGATCTCGCCGCGCCGCACGCGGAAGCTGACGTCCTGGGTTGCGTAGAAATCGCCGAAGCGCTTGGTCAGCGATCGTGCCTCGATCACCGCGGCGGGATCGACCGAGCTCGGCAGCTCGACCTCGGGGACGACGCCGGCGAGCGCCGAATCGCCGCCCGGCCCGCCGCCGAGCAGGCTGATGAAGGCATCCTCGAGCCGCGGCTGCGCCGGCCGCCATTGCGCGCGCGCGCCGGCTTCGAGCGCGGCCAGGTCGGGGCATTCCGAGGCGGCGGCCGCAGGCTCGCGCAGCAGCAGCCGCACCGCCTCGCCCTGCAGCGCGCCGTCCATCACCTGGGGCAGGCGCAAGGCGCGGCGCAGCAACGCGCGGCGCGAGCCGTCGATGCCGGCGATCTGCCAGCAGCGCCCCTGCAGCCCTTCGATCAAGGTGCGCGGCGGCCCGCTGGCGATGAAGCGACCCTGGTTCATCAGCCGCACGTCGTCGCACAGCTCGGCCTCGTCGAGATAGGCCGTGCTCCACAGCACCGTCATGCCGCCCTGCGCGAGTTCGCGCACCATCTTCCAGAGCTCGCGGCGCGAGATCGGGTCGACGCCGACGCCGGGCTCGTCGAGCAGCAGCACGCGCGGCTGGCCAAGCAGCGTGCAGGCCAGCCCCAGCTTCTGCTTCATGCCGCCCGAAAGCTTGCCCGCCGGCCGCGCGGTGAACGCGCCGAGGTCGGTGAAGCGCAGCAGCCGAACGAAGGCATCGCGGCGCGCCGCGCCGGTGACGCCGCGCAGGTCGGCGTAGAGGTCGAGGTTCTCCTGCACCGTCAGGTCCTCGTAGAGGCCGAACTTCTGCGGCATGTAGCCGACCTGCTCGCGCAATGCGCCGGCATCGCTCAGCGGATCGAGCCCGAGCAGCCGCACGCGGCCGCTGCTGGGTGTCAGCAGCCCGGCGAGGATGCGCAGCAGCGTCGTCTTGCCGGCACCGTCGGGGCCGACGAGGCCGGTGATCGATCCCGCGGCGACCTCGGTCGTCAGCGCGTCGATCGCGTTCGGCGCCGCGCCGCCGAAGGATTTGACGAGGTCGACGACCTCGATCGCGGCTTGAATCATGGGACCCGCCGCACCGTCACCGGCATGCCCTGCAGCAGCTGGTCGTCGGGGTCCTGGACGACGATGCGCAGCCGGTAGACGAGCGAGGTGCGCAGGTCGCTGGTCTCGACCGACTTGGGCGTGAACTCGGCCTGCGGCGAGACGAAGCCGACGACGCCGTGATAAGACTTGCCGGGCCGGCTGTCGGTGGCCAGCGTGACGGCGCTGCCGCTGGCGTACTGGCCCAGCTGCGGCTCTGGCGCGTAGGCGCGCACCCAGACCGGCCGCGTCAGCGAGACGTTGAACGCGGTGCTGCCGGGCGCGACCATCGCGCCGCGCTCGACGACGCGCGTGAGCACGATGCCGGCATCGGGCGCGACCAGCACCGCGTCGTCGAGCGCGAGCTGGGCGCCGGCGACATTCGCCTTCGCCTGCTGCAGCTGCGCGTCGGATTCGGCGATCTCCTGCTTGCGGTAGCCGCCGCGCGACTCGCGCAGCGCGGCGTCGGCCGCGGCGACGTTGGCGGCGGCCTGGTCGCGCGCCGCGCGGGCGCTGTCGAGCGCGCGCTGCGGTGACGCGCCCGCGGGCACCATCGCCTGCTGGCGCGCGAGCTGGGTTTCGGCGTCGCGCAGCGCGGCGCGCGCCGCCTCGGCACGCGCCTGCGCCTGGGCGATGTCCTCGCTGCGGAAGCCCGCGTGCAGCAGCGCGTTGCGCGCCGTCACCGACGCGAGCTGGGCCTGCGCGGACTGCAGCTGGTGGCGCAGCGGCAGCGGGTCGAGCGTGGCCAGGGCTTGGCCGGGCTGGATGCGGTCGCCCTCGTCGACCTTCACCTCGGCGACGCGGCCGCCGACGCGGAAGGCGAGATTGACGTCGCGGATGTCGACGTTGCCGTACAACGCCGCAACCGTCGGCTCACCGCCGCCCTGGTGGCGCCACCAGGCGTAGGCGCCGGAAGTGAGCAGGGCGATGACGGCGACGGCGATCAGGGGCTTCTTGTTCATCGGCGGGCTTTCAGGTGGAGGCGGCCGGTGCGGCGATGCCGCGCAGGGCCCAGTGCAGGCGCTGGCGCACCGCCTGCGGGTCGGCGAGCGCGGCGCGGATGGCGTCGAAGCCCGGCAGCCAGTCGGCGCGTACGGGCAGGATGCCGAAGGCGACCAGCGGCAGGCCGGTCGCCGTCATCAGGAAGAACATCAGCTGCAGCGGGTCACCGGCGACGATGGCGCCCTCGGCCTGGGCCTGGCGCATCAGGCTCAGCATTACCGTCGGGTGGCGCCCCGGGAGCCGGCGCGCGAACTCGCGCACCCGCGGCTCGCCGGCCAGCGCATCGGCCACGAGATGGGCGACGATGCCGGCGTTGCCGCCGACCCAGTCGAGCACCTGCATCACCGCGGATTCCAGCCGCTCGATCGCCGGCCGGCCTTCGGCCGCGGCCGCGGTGCGCAGCAGTTGCTCGTGCAGCGGCTCGTACCAGAGCTCGACGAGTTCGGCGACATAGGCGTCGCGACTGCCGAAGTGGTAGACGAAGCTGCCGAGGTTGACCTCCGATTGCGCCGCGACCTCGCGCACCTTGAGCCCGCGCAGACCCTTCTCGCGGGCGATCGCGAGGCCTTGTTCGAGCAGGCGGAGTCGGGTTGGATGCATGGTGCGGGCGGCATCTTATACGATTGTATAAATGACGAACTTGCGCTCGGACAAACGCGCTGTCGGTCGGCAACGATGTCGGCATGGCCCTGCCACCGCATTGGATCGCCAGTGATTGCCGCGTCATAACTCACGATCACCCCCGATCCTGGCGTGGCTGCAGTCGTTGACCCGGTCTCGCAGGCATGTGAAAATCAATGTATCGAAACTTCGGAGCCGCGTTCCGTGGACAGTGCCCCTAGTTGCAGTGAATTCAAGCGTGCCGTGATGGCCGCCTGCAGCTTGTCCGCCTGACGTCCGGTTTCCCGGGCCGCGGCGAACCAGCCCGCAGCCCGACCTTCTTGTACGAGTTCTCTCGTGAGCGCCTCCGGCGGCCACACCGCCAGGGTCGTCTTTGCGCTTGAATCACTGAAGACCCTCCCGCCCCGGCGGGAACGACAGCCAGCGCCGACCTCGGACCGCGGCTCCTGCAGACACAGGAGCAGGGTCATGCAGTGCAATCTCCTTTCCTTCTGGCCACGCCTGACGCAGCGTCGCGCCGCGCCGGCGCCTGGGCCGCGCGACCCGCAGATCGAACTGAGTCAGCTCGAGACGATCGACCGCGACACGAGCTGGCCGACACACCGCATCCGCTGGTACCTGCAGACCCAGGTCCAGTCATCCGCCCACCGCAACTAGGAGTACGCCATGATGAAGCAACGCCCCCTGCGTCACCTGCGTCCCCTGCCCCCGGTTCATGCGGACGCGCCGTGGCAGCAGCGCCTGATCGACCTGCTGCGTGGACGTGACCCCGCCTGGCGCAACCAGGTCAGCGGACGCTCGCCCGAGGCCCTGCCCAGGCCGTCCTCATACGGCCTGCTCGTGCGTCCGCACTGAACCAGTCGCCGTCAGACGAGCTGCTGCTCCAGCCGGTGCAGCACCTCGTAGCAGGGCAACACCTGCGCGACGCTGGCGTTGGGCTCGCGACGGTCGCGGATCGCGGCGAAGAATTCGCGGTCCTGCAGCTCGATGCCGTTCATCGACACCGCCACCTTCGAGACGTCGATCTTCTCGTCCTTGCCGTTGTACAGGTCGTCGTAGCGCGCGAGGTAGGTGCCGGTGTCGCCGATGTAGCGGAAGAAGGTGCCCAGCGGGCCGTCGTTGTTGAAGCTCAGGCTGAGCGTGCAGATCGCGCCGGTGCTGCTCTTGAGCTGGATGCTCATGTCCATCGCGATGCCCAGCGCCGGGTGGATCGGGCCCTGGATCGCATTCGCCTGCACGATGTCGCCGCCGCTCTGGTAGCTGAACAGGTCGACCGTGTGGGCGGCGTGGTGCCACAGCAGATGGTCGGTCCAGCTGCGCGGCTGGCCGAGCGCGTTCATGTTGCTGCGGCGGAAGAAATAGGTCTGCACGTCCATCTGCTGCAGCGCGAATTCGCGCGCGACGATCTTCTTGTGCACCCATTGATGGCTGGGATTGAAACGCCGGGTGTGGCCGCACATCGCGACGAGGCCGGTGCGCTGCTGCAGCGCGACGACGGCCTGCGCATCGGCGAGCCGGTCGGCCAGCGGGATTTCGACCTGCACATGCTTGCCCGCCTCGAGGCAGGCGATGGCCTGCGCGGCATGCATCTGCGTCGGCGTGCACAGGATCACCGCATCGACCTCGGGTATCGCCAGGCTGTCGGCGAGCTCGGTGCTGACATGGGCGATGCCGTATTTGGCCGCGACTTCGCGCGTCTTCTCGAGTTCGCGGCTGACGAGCGAGATGCATTCGACGCCGTCGATCTGCCGGATCGCGTCGAGATGCTTGATGCCGAAGGCGCCGGCACCGGCGAGGGCGACTTTGATGGTCATGCCAGCCTCCGCCGAGCCGTCTCAAGGAGGCTGGAGCCCCCTCGGGGGGTAGCGAACGAATGTGAGCTTGGGGGCATCATGTGTTCTCCAGGATGAGATGGCCGACGGCGGTGTTGCTCGCCGGCACGTGATAGAAGCGCTGCAGCACCTTGGGCGGCGCATCGCTCATCGCGCCGCGGGCGATCAGCCACATCACGAGTTCGATCCCTTCGGAACCGGCCTCGCGCACGTAATCGATATGCGGCAGTTGCGCGAGATCGGCCGGGTCGGCGATCAGGCGGTCGAGAAAGCGGTTGTCCCAGTCGCGATTGATGAGTCCGGCGCGCGGCCCCTGCAGCTGGTGGCTCATGCCGCCGGTACCCCAGATCTGCACCTTCAGCGGCCGGTCGAAGCTCGCCACCGCCTTGCGAATGGCGCGGCCGAGCTGCCAGCAGCGGCGGCCCGAGGGCACGGGGTACTGGACGACGTTGACGGCGAAGGGGATCACGGGGCAGGGCCAAGAGAAATGGTCGCTGGAGGGTTGCCCGCACATCAGCGACAGCGGCACCGTCAACCCATGGTCGACGTCCATCTTGTTGACGATCGTGAGATCGAAATCGTCCTGGATCACGCTCTGGGCGATGTGCGAGGCCAGCTCGGGGTGGCCAATCACGGTCGGTACCGGGCGCGGGCCCCAGCCCTCGTCGGCGGGCGCGAATTCGGCCGCCGTGCCGATCGCGAAGGTCGGGATCATCTCGAGGCTGAAGGCCGTCGCATGGTCGTTGTAGACGAGGAAGATGACGTCGGGCGGATCCTCGCGCAGCCAGCGCTTGCCGAATTCGTAGCCGGCGAACACCGGCTGCCAATAGGGTTCGGCCGTCTTGCCGAGGTCGATCGCGGCGCCGATGGCCGGCACATGCGAGGTGTAGACGCTGGCGGTGATGCGGGCGCTCATCTCAATGTTTCCCTTGCGGCTGGTGCTGGGGCTGGGCGTCGCCGTCCTCGCCGAGCCGGCGATTGCCGTCGGCCGACCGACCGCCGGCGACCATCATCGCGCGGTACTCGTCCTCGCTCATGCCGGTCATGCTGCCGGCCATCTGCTGGAAGCTCTTGCCGTCGGTGGCGCCGATCTTGGCGAGGAAATAGATGTTGCCGCCCAGCGCGATGCAGCGGTTCAGGTCGCGGGCGAGCACGGCCTGCTTCTGTTCCTCGCTCATCGGCCATTCGTCGAGATAGGCGCGCTCACCCGCCTTGAAGCGCTCGCGGTTCGCGGCCTGCATCAGGCTCATGCAGAACTGGTTCAGGTGGTAGCCCTTGCGCGATTGTTCGGCGTCGAAGATCGTCGTGCCGGGGATGTCCAGATAAGGCTTGTCGAGTGACATCTCAAATTCCCTCTTCCGGCCAATACAGGCGCATCGGGTTCGTCACCAGCATTTGCTGCTGCAATGCGGGCGTGACGGCGATGTGCGGGATGAAGTCGACGAGCAGGCCGTCGTCGGGCATATGGTCCTTGAGGTTCGGGTGCGGCCAGTCGGTGCCCCAGAGCACGCGGTCGGGGAACGATTCGACGATGCGCCGCGCGAAGGGCACGACATCGCGGTAGGCCGCGCGCTCGCCGTGCAGCGCCTTCGGCCCGGTCACGCTCAGCCGCTCGGGGCAGCTGACCTTGCTCCAGACATTGGCGTGCTCGCGCATGAAGCGCACGAAGAGCTCGAATTCCGGGCCGTCGATCGGCTTGCTCACGTCGGGCCGGCCCATGTGGTCGACGACGACGGTGGTCGGCAGCGCGGTGAAGAAATCCCAGAGTTCGGGCAGGTCGACGGCCTCGAAATAGATCACCACATGCCAGCCCAGCGGCGCGATGCGGTTCGCGATCTCGAGCAACTCGTCCTTGGGCGTGAAATCGACGAGCCGCTTGACGAAATTGAAGCGCACGCCGCGCACGCCGGCCGCATGCATGGCCTGCAGTTCGGCGTCGGAGACGCTGCGCCGCACCGTCGCGACGCCGCGCGCGCGGCCGCCGCTGGCCAGGCAGGCGTCGACCATCGCGCGGTTGTCGGCGCCATGGCAGGTGGCCTGGACGACGACGTTGCGCGCGAAGCCGAGATGGTCGCGCAGCGCATACAGCTGCGCCTTGCTGGCATCGCAGGGCGTGTACTTGCGCTCGGGTGCGTACGGGAATTCATCGCCGGGACCGAAGACATGGCAATGCGCGTCGACGCTGCCGCTCGGCAAGCGGAAATGCGGCTTGCTCGGACCGGCGTACCAGTCGAGCCAGCCCGGGGTCTTTTCGAATGCCATCTCAATGCGCTCCTAGATGTTGCAGGATGCGGTCGGCCTCGGTGCGCCAGTCGGCGCTGCGCGCGAAACCGGCTTCGCCGCGGCGGCCGAACAGCCCGGCGTCGCCGAGGTCGGCGACCCAGGCCTGGCGCTCGGCCGTGCCGGACGCGCTCCAGGGCTCGAGCCCCGCCTCGCGCACCGTCTGCGCGACCTCGCGCACTTCCTCGCTGCGGCGCCGGCCATGCTCTATCGCGCGCTGGAAGAAATACGCCGCCTGGCGTTCCCAGTCGATGCCGGGAAAGGTCTCGACGAGCGAGGCGATGACGGCATCCTCGACGCCGTAATGCCGCGCCGTCGTGAAGCTCTCGATGACCATCGCCTCGAGGCCCTTGATCATCACGCTGCGGCACATCTTGGTCGCCGAGGCGACGCCGAGCTTCGTGCTCGCGACGCGCGGCGCGAAGCCGAGTCCCGTCAGCACCGGCTCGAGCGCTGGCGCATGCGGCCCGCCGAGGAGCAGCGGCACGCGGATGCGGTGGGGCGGCACCGAGGTCATCACCGCGCCCTCGACATAGCGGCCGCCGGCAGCTTCGACGAGGCCCGCGGCTTCGATCTTCGCGCCCGGCGATGCCGAATTGAAATCGAGGACATACGCGTCGCGATCGAGCCCCGGTACGCAGGCCCGTGCGACCGCCACGGCCTGGCTCGCGGTGACGGCCGAGATCACGAGTTCGGCGCCACGCACCGCCTCGGCGTGACCATGCGCCAGCGTCACGCCCAGGCGCGCCGCATGCTCGCGCAGCGTCGCGCCGGCCTCGGTCGAGAGCTTGATGTCGAAGGCCGTCACCGCGTCGCCGCGCGCGCGCAAGTCCTCGGCCAGGATGCGGCCGACCTCGCCGTAGCCAATGAGCGCGATACGCATGGCCTGCTTGCGCGCCTAGTCGATGTAGCGCAGGCCGGCTTTTTCGAGCGGCTCGCGCATCTTGTACATGTCCAGGCCGAGCACGCCCGAAGCGAGCTTGGCGCGCTTCTCGCCCTCGTTGGCCTCGCGCTTCGCGGCGGCCTCGGCGGTGGCCACGGCCATTGCCGCCGGCACGACGACGACGCCGTCGTCGTCGGCGACGATGACGTCTCCAGGATGGACGAGTGCGCCGGCGCAGACGACGGGGATGTTCACCGAACCCAGCGTCGCCTTGATCGTGCCCTTGCTGCTGATGGCCTTGCTCCACACCGGGAAGCGCATCTCGGTGAGGTCGCGCACGTCGCGGCAGCCGCCGTCGATGACGAGCCCGCGCGCGCCGCGCGCCGCGAACGAGGTCGCGAGCAGGTCGCCGAAATAGCCGTCGGTGCAATCGGCGGTGACCGCCGCGACGACGATGTCGCCCTCGCGGATCTGCTCGGCCACGACATGCATCATCCAGTTGTCGCCGGGTTGCAGCAGCACGGTCACCGCCGTGCCGGAGATGCGCGCGCCGCCGTAGATCGGCCGCATATAGGGTTTCATCAGCCCGACGCGGCCCATCGCCTCGTGGACGGTCGATGCGCCGTAGCGCGCGAGCGCATCGGCCGCGCCGCGGTCGGCGCGCGTGATGTGGCGCTTGACGATGCCGAGTTCGAACATGGTCAGATCCCCCTGGCTTTCAAGGCGGCGTCGAGCCGCGGATAGACGCGCCGCGCATTGCCCTCGTAGACCTTCCAGCGGTCGTCGCCGCTGAGGATCGTGCTGGCCTCGACATAGCGCTTCGTGTCGTCGTAATAGTTCCCGGTCTCGGGGTCGATGCCGCGCACGGCGCCGATCATCTCGCTGGCGAACAGGATGTTGTCGACCGGGATCACCTTGGTCAGCAGGTCGATGCCCGGCTGGTGGTAGACGCAGGTGTCGAAATAGATGTTGTTCAGCAGATGGTCCTTGAGCAGCGGCTTCTTCAGCTCCTGCGCGAGGCCGCGGAAGCGGCCCCAGTGGTAGGGCACGGCGCCGCCGCCATGCGGGATCACGAAGCGCAAGGTCGGGAAGTCCTTGAAAAGGTCCGAGGTCAGGCATTGCATGAAGGCCGTCGTGTCGGCGTTCAGGTAATGCGCGCCCGTCGTATGGAAGCAGGCGTTGCAGCTCGTGCTGACATGGACCATCGCCGGGATGTCGTACTCGACCATCTTTTCGTAGATCGGGTACCAATGACGGTCGGACAGCGGCGGCGAGGTCCAATGGCCGCCCGAGGGATCGGGGTTCAGGTTGATCGCGACGTTGCCGTATTGCTCGACGCACTTCACGAGCTCGGGGATGCAGGTCGCCGGCGCGACGCCGGGGCTTTGCGGCAGCATCGCCGCCGGGATGAAATGGTCGGGGAACAGCTGCGCGACGCGGTAGCAGAGTTCGTTGCAGATCGCCGCCCAGGTGCTGCTGACCTGGAAATCGCCGATGTGGTGGGCCATGAAGCTGGCGCGCGGGCTGAAGATCGTCAGGTCGCTGCCGCGCTCGCGCATCAGGCGCAGCTGGTTGGCTTCGATGGTCTCGCGCAGCTCGTCGTCGCTGATCTTCAGGTCGGCGACGCGGGGCATCGCCGCGGGGTCCTTGATGCCGGCGATCTGCGCATTGCGCCAGTTCTCCAGCGCCTTCGGCGCGGTCGTGTAATGGCCGTGGCAATCGATGATCATGGACGGGCTCCCCAGGGCGATGGACGCATTCTTGATCAGCACCAGCCATGCGGCAACCGGCCGCGGCGACTAGCTGCTAGGCCGTTTCGGCATACCATTGCCCGGTGGACATCCGCCAGCTGACGACCTTCGTCCAGGTTGCCGACCTCGGCAGCTTCAGCCGCGCCGCGACGCTGCTGCGCGTCGCGCAGCCGGCGCTCAGCCGCCAGGTGCGCGCGCTCGAGGTCGAGCTGCACCAGCCGCTGTTCGACCGCAACGGCCGCGGCGTCACGCTCACCGCAGGCGGGCGGCGGCTGCTGGCCCATGCGCGCGGCATCCTGCAGCAGGTCGAGCGCGCGCGCCAGGACATGGACGACCAGCGCGGCGCCGCCAGCGGCCTCGTCTCGATCGGCCTGCCGCCGAGCATCGGCCGCACGCTCACGGCGCCGCTCGTCGAGGCCTTCCGCGCACGCTTCCCGAAGGCGACGCTGACGATGGTCGAGGGGCTGTCGAACTACACGCTCGAATGGCTGACCCAGGGCCGCATCGATTGCGCCGTCGTCTACAACGCGACGCCGACGGCGGCGATCGAGCTGCAGCCGGTGCTCGACGAGCCGCTGTTCCTGGTCTCGGCACGCCGGCGCGGCGCGCGCGCGCCTCGCGCGCTCGTCGGCGCCCCGGTCGCGCTGACCGAGGTCGCCGCGCACGAGCTCGTGATCCCGAGCCGCCCGCATGCGATCCGCATGCGGCTGGAGACCGTGCTCGCCGAATCGGCGCTGAAGCCGCGCGTCGCGCTCGAGATCGAGAGCGTGCCGGCGATGCTCGACCTCGTCGAGCGCCACGCGCTGCACGCGGTGCTGGCGATCGCCGCGCTGCGCGGCAGCGGCCGCGAGGCGACGCTGGCGGCGCGCCCCATCGTCGTCGCCGAGCGCCAGCCGCTGACGACGACGCTGTGGATCGCGACCTCGGCGCAGCGTCCCCGCGGGCCGCTGCTCGACCAGGCGGTGGCGCTCGTCGCCGAACTGCTGCGCGCGCAGCTCGGCGGCTGAGGGGGGAGGCCCAGGCCATGCGCATCCTGCTGGTCGAGGACGACGAGATGATCGGCGACAGCCTGCGGCTGGCGCTGCGCCGCCAGGGCTACGCCGCCGACTGGGTGCGCGACGGCCGCGCTGCCGACGCCGTGCTCGCCAGCGAGCGCTTCGACGCCGTGCTGCTCGACCTCGGGCTGCCGCAGCGCAGCGGCATCGAGGTGCTGCGCGCGCTGCGCGGGCGCGGCGACGCGACGCCGGTGATCGTGCTCACGGCGCGCGACACGCTCGCCGACAAGGTCGCCGGGCTCGACGCCGGCGCCGACGACTACCTCGTCAAGCCCTTCGAGCTCGACGAGCTGCTGGCGCGGCTGCGCGCGCTCGGCCGCCGCGCCGCGGGGCGCGTCGAGACCGCCATCCAGGTCGGCGACCTGCGGCTCGACCCGGCGACGCGCGAGGTCAGCCGTGCCGGCCGCGCGATCGCGCTGTCGGCGCGCGAATTCGCCGTGCTGCAGGCCCTCGTCGAGCGCCCGGGCGCCGTGCTCTCGCGCGCCCAGCTCGAGGACCGGCTCTACGGCTGGGGCGAGGAACTCGAGAGCAATGCCATCAGCGTCTACGTGCACCAGCTGCGGCGCAAGCTCGGCGACGACCTCATCCACACCCAGCGCGGCGTCGGCTATTACGTCGGACCGGCGAAATCCGGCTGAGCGACATGGCGGCCACGAGCGAGCTGAACCGCAGGGACGCCATGAGCGCCGCGCACGGCGACGGCGGCGCGAAGTCGCTGCGCCTGCGCTTGTTCGCCTTCCTGCTCGGCCTCGCCGCGGTGGCCGCCGTCGGCGTCGGCGGCGCGACCTACTTCAGCGTCCGCGCCGAGGCCGATGCGCTGTTCGACTACCAGCTGCGCCAGATGGCGCTGTCGCTGCGCGACCAGGGCCGCATCCCCGATGCCGATCGCGCGGCGCTGCAAAGCGGCGAATTCGATTACGTCGTCCAGGTCTGGTCGGTCGACGGCGTCGAGCTCTACAGCACGCTGCCGGCCCCGCCGCTGCCGCCGCGCGCCGTGCTCGGCTACAGCACGGCCGAGGTCGCCGGCAAGCGCTGGCGTTCGTTCAGCGCTGCGACGCCGCTGCGCATCGTCCAGGTCGCGCAGCCGCTGGCCGTGCGCACGCGGCTCGCGGCGGCGGCGGCCGGACGCAGCGTGCTGCCGATCGTCGTCGCGGCGCCGCTGGTCGCGCTCGCGATCTGGTGGCTCGTCGGCGCCTCGCTGGCGCCGCTGGCGCGCGTCGCCGGCGCGGCACGCGAGCGCCGCGTCGACCAGCTTGCGCCGCTGCCGCTGGCCGGCCTGCCATCCGAAGTGACGCCGCTCGTGCGGTCGTTCAACGCACTGCTCGAGCGGCTCGACGCCGCGTTCGTCGCGCAGCGCGACTTCGTCGCCGACGCGGCGCACGAGCTGCGCTCGCCGCTGACCGCGCTCAAGCTCCAGCTCGGCCTGCTGCGCGGCGCCGGCGACGCGGCCGAGCGCGACGACGCCATCGCGCGGCTGGCGACCGGCATCGACCGCGCGCAGCGGCTCGTCGAGCAACTGCTCGCGCTGGCGCGCGCCGAGCCGGGCGCGGCGGCGCCGCAGCTGCCGATCGACCTCGCCGAGGTGCTGCGCGCGGCCGCCGCCGACAGCCAGGCGCTGGCCGCCGCGCGCGGCGCGACGATCACGGTCGACGCCCCGGCGACGCTGCCCTGGCGCGGCGACGCGCAATCGCTGCGCAGCCTCGCCCGCAACCTCGTCGACAACGCGCTGCTGCATGGCGGCCAGGTCGACCATGGCGGCACGGCGCCGCAAGTCGCGCTGAGCCTGACGACCGCCGAAGGCGCGGCGATCATCCGCGTCGACGACAACGGCCCCGGCATCCCGCCGGCAGAGCGCGAGTCGGCCTTCGACCGCTTCCGCCGGCGCGCCCAGGGCGGCGGTGCAGGCGGCGGCGGCAGCGGCCTGGGTCTGGCGATCGTGCGCCGCGTCGCCGAGCAGCATGGCGGCAGCGCGACGCTGGCGACCTCGCCGCAGGGCGGCCTGCGCGCCGAAGTGCGGCTGCCGCCGATGACGGCCGCCGACCCCGCGCCTTAATCTTGCCCTCATCCGGCCCTCACGCAGGGCTCATCGGCGCTTCCTACAGTGAAGGGCATCGGCAGCACACCGCCGCCCGCAACAGGAGATCATCACCATGAAGCGCACCCCTCTGGCCATCGCCTGCGCCGTCGCCATCGCCGGCCTCGTCGCCGCACCCGCCCAGGCCTGGAACCTGCCGTCGTGGATGCACGGCGCCTCGGACGCCCAAAGCAGCACCGGGCCATCGACGACCACCAGCAGCGCACCGCTGAGCGCCACGCCGCTGCCGCCGGGCACGCTGCCGAACTACCGCGCCATCGTGCAGACCGAGGGCCCGGCCGTCGTCGGCGTGCTCGTCTCGGGCATGCACAACACGGCCAACGACGACGGCGACGGTCATACGCAGCAGATGACGCCGTTCAACGGCCAGGACCCGTTCTTCCGCTTCTTCCAGGGCATCCCCGGCTTCTCGATGCCACCGCAGAGCGAGGTGCCGTTCCGCGGCCAGGGCTCGGGCTTCATCGTCAGCAGCGACGGCCTGATCCTCACCAACGCCCACGTCGTGCGCGAAGCCAAGCAGGTCAAGGTCAAGCTCGCCGACCGGCGCGAGTTCAACGCCAAGGTGCTCGGCAGCGACACCGCATCCGATATCGCGGTGATCAAGATCGATGCCCACAACCTGCCCGTCGTCACGCTGGGCGACAACCGCACGGCGCAGGTCGGCGACTGGGTGCTGGCGATCGGCGCGCCCTACGGCTTCGACGAGACCGCGACCCAGGGCATCGTCAGCGCCAAGGGACGCTCGCTCGGCGGCGACAGCTACGTGCCCTTCATCCAGACCGACGCCGCGGTGAACCCCGGCAACTCCGGCGGCCCGCTGTTCGACGCCGAGGGCCGGGTGATCGGCATCAACGCCCAGATCTACACGCACAGTGGCGGCTTCCAGGGGCTGGCGTTCGCTATCCCGATCGATGTCGCGCTCAAGGTCAAGAATCAGATCGTCGCCCATGGCCATGTCGACCACGCGCGACTCGGCGTCACGGTGCAGGACCTGACCTCGCCGCTGGCGAAGTCCTTCGGCCTCAAGTCGCCCGACGGCGCGGTGATCTCGACGATCACCCCCGGATCGGCCGCCGCCGGCGCCGACCTCAAGGCCGGCGACGTGATCACCGCGATCGACGGCAAGCCGGTGCACACGGCCGGTGAGGTCTCGTCCTTCGTCGGCATGGCCGCGCCGGGCGAGAAACTGCATCTGACGGTGTGGCGCAACGGCGCCAGCCGCGACATCGGTGTCGCGCTGGGCACCGCCGGCCCGGGCCAGTCGACGCAGATGGCCAGGACCGAGCCCGGATCGCTGGGCCTGGAGGTGCGGCCGCTGCAGCGCGACGAACTCAAGCAGGCCGGCATCGACCACGGCCTGCTGATCGAGGGCGTCGCCGGCCCCGCCGCCGAGGCCGGCATCCAGCCCGGTGACGTGCTGCTGGCGCTCAACGGCAAGCCGGTGAGCAACGTGCTGCAGGTGCACCGCGCGCTCGAATCGCATCCGCACAACGTCGCCCTGCTGATCGACCGCAACGGCCAGCAGATCTTCGTGCCGGTCGACCTCGGATGAGTAGATCCCCGTCGACCATCCAACAGGAGCCCCTCATGAAGAACCTCATCCCCACCGCCTGCGCCATCGCCGCCCTGGCCGCGCTCGGCTTCAGCACCGCCGCGCAGGCCCGCACCGAACCCGAGCTGGCGCATCTGCTGCACCGCGACGCCACGCAGCAATGGCGCGTCGAACGCGACGTCGCCCGAGGCCGGCTCGCCGAGCCGCATCTGGCCGCCGTCGAGAGCGCCGCGGCGCAGGCCTGGCGGGGCCAGGCGAGCGCGCTCGCCAGCGACCCCGCCGCGCTGCGCCGCGTCGCCGCGCAGGAGGCCGACTACGCGCGGGCGATCAGCGCCGCCGAGCGCGCGTCGCGCCATGCCCGCCGCATGACGGCGATGGAACGCCTGCACGACCGCGTCGCGACGCGGCGCGATGCCGTGCAGCAGCAATGGATCGCCCACGGCGCGCGCACGGGCCGGCTCGGCGCGGCGCAGGTCGCCGCACTCGAGACCGCCCAGGCGCGCATCGCCCGCGACGAGGCGGCGATGAACCGTGCGGGCCCGATCTCGACCGCACAGGCCTTGCGGCTGCAGCATCTGCAGGACGTCCAGGACTGGGCCATCCGCACCGGCCACGCCAGCGCTTAGCATCGCCTCGTGGACGATGACGACGATGACGATGGCCCGATCGAGGCGACGCGGCGCTGGCTCGAACGGGCCGTCATCGGCCTCAACCTCTGCCCCTACGCGAAGTCCGTCCACGTCAAGGGGCAGATTCGCTGGGTGCTGAGCGCGGCGCGCGACGAGCCGTCGCTGCTCGAGGAGCTCGTCGCCGAACTGCAGCGCCTGGCCGCCACCGACGCCGGGACGGTCGACACGACGCTGCTGATCCACCCCGGCGTGCTCGCCGAGTTCGACGACTACAACGATTTCCTCGACGTCGCCGATGCGGCGCTCGAGGAACTGGGGCTCGAAGGCGTGCTGCAGATCGCGAGCTTCCACCCGCAGTACCGTTTCGCCGACGCCGACGCCGACGATGTCGCCAACTGCACGAACCGCTCACCCTACCCGATGCTGCACCTGCTGCGCGAGGACAGCATCGAAGCCGCCGTGGCGTCGAATCCGGACGCGGCGTCGATCTACGAGCGCAATATCGAGACGCTGCGCCGCCTCGGCCACCGCGGCTGGCAGGCGCTGCTGCGCCGGCCCTGAGTCGCGCCGCGGCCCGCTGCGGGCCGCAGGGCTTCAGGTCGGGCTCAGGTCTTGACGAGGTCGGAGACGACGGCCTTCGTCGCTTCGATGAGCTTGTCCTTGGCCAGCGCCTTGCACTGGGCGTCGTCGGACTTGGCGATGGCATCGAAGGCGGTGGCCGTCTTCGCGGGGCGGAACAGCACCGCCTTGAGCGACGGCGTCAGCGGCAGCAGCATCACGCGCGCGGTGACGACGCAGGCGCCGGCCGTCGTCACGCCGCCCTCGACCTGGCTCGAGATGGCCCAGCGGCTCGCCGGATAGACCTTCCAGACATTCGCCGGGACGTTCTCCTTCATCACCGCGATCGCGTCGGCCGAACTCATGATGCGGTCGCTGGAGTGATCGACGAAATTCGTCTTCGGGCCGGCAGCGAAGGCCGTGGCGGCGGTCATCAGGAGGGCGGATAGCGCGATCGCTTGCTTCATTCGGCACCTGTGCAGGGTTGGAGAGACGCCCTTCGGTCTCGGGGGCGCCGCGAAGTGTAATCACGACTGCAGCCCTTGCGCCGCAGATGGGACGGCCGGGATTTCACCTGAAGCGTCGGCGGAGCCGCGCCGAGGACCAGGAAATCAACCGACTGAAGTCGGGCCTGTGGCTCGGCAACCCCTCGATCGACCGGTCTGAAACCGAAATGATCCGCGTCATGTTCGGGTAACCCCGGATGACCTATGCTGCGCTTTGCTGCAGATCGACAGCGCCTCGTCACCCTGGCCGTGGACCGACATTTCCTCACCCCGCTGTTCAGCCCCAAATCGGTCGTCGTCTTCGCCGGCGACCCCGAAGCCCCGACGCCGGCCACGCGCGAGGCGCTGACGCTGCGCCAGGCGCTGGCCAGCGGCGGCTACCAGGGCCAGATCACCTGGCTCGACATCCACATGAGCGGCACGCTGGGCGACCTCGCCCATGCGCGCTCCGACCTCGCCATCGTCGCCCTGCCGCACGACCAGGTGCTGCCGGCGCTCGAGGTCGCCTGCCGCATCCGTTGCCGCGCCGCGCTCGTGCTGTCCAGCGGCATGCCGGCGTCGCTGTGCACCGAGCTGCAGCAGACGGCGCGCCGCCACGGCGTGCACCTGCTGGGCCCGAACAGCCTCGGCCTGCAGCGCCCGGCGCTGAAGTTCAACGCCAGCGGCCTCGGTCCGCTGGCCGCGCCGGGTCCGCTGGCGCTGGTCTCGCAATCGGGCGCGCTGACCTCGGCGATGCTCGACTGGGCGCAGGCCCATGGCGTGGGCTTCTCGACCGTCGTCTCGCTCGGCCCCAACACCGCCGTCGAACTGCCGCAGGTGCTGGACTTCCTCGCCGGCGACAGCAGCACGCAGAGCATCCTCGTCTACATGGAAGGCATCCGCAACGCGCGCCGCTTCATGAGCGCGATGCGCGCCGCCGCCAGCGCCAAGCCGGTGGTGGTGATGAAGTCGGGCCGGCGCGCCTCGGGCTCGCGCGTCGCGCTGACCCATTCGGCGGCCATCGTCGGCGAGGACGATGTCTTCGACGCCGCGCTGCGCCGTGCCGGCGTCGTGCGCGTGCGCCAGTTCACGCAGATGTTCTCGGCCGCGCAATGCCTCGCGTCGCGTTTCCGGCCGGTGGGCAACCGGCTGGCCATCATCACCAACGGCGGCGGCCCGGCCGTGCTCGCCGCCGACTGGGCCGAGGGCGTGGGCCTGCGCACCGAGCGCGTCGAGGACCTGGGCGAGAACGCCGATGGCGCGGCCTACGTGGCCGCGATGCAGGCCGCGGTCGAAGACAAGGAGATCGACGGCGCGCTGCTGATCCATGCGCCGAAGGCCGGCGTCGACACCGCGGCACTGACCGAGGCCGTCGGTGCCGCGTTCCTGCCCAGCGGCAAGCCGGTGCTCGGCTGCTGGATGGGCGAGGCCAGCGTGCGCGCCGCGCGCGAGAGCCTGGCGCTGCGCCACATGCCGGTGTTCCGCACGCCCGAGGGCGCCGTCGACGCGTTCAACAGCATCGCCAGCTTCTACCGCAACCAGCAACTGCTGACGCAGACCCCGCCGCCGCTGGGCGGTGGCGCGCAGCCCGACACCGAGGGCGCGCGGCTGCTGATCGAGGGCGTGCTCGCCGAGCGCCGCCGCGTGCTCACCGAGATGGAGAGCAAGGCGCTGCTCGCCGCCTTCCACATCCCGGTGACGCGCACGATGCTCGCGCGCAGCGCCAACGAGGCGATGCTGATCGCCAGCCAGCTCGGCTACCCGGTGGCGCTGAAGATCGATTCGCCCGACATCACCCACAAGAGCGATGTCCACGGCGTGATCCTCGACGTCGGCAGCGCGACGCAGGTGCGCGACCGCTACCAGGAGATGCTCGAGGCGGTGGCGCTGGCCCAGCCCGGCGCGCGCATCAACGGCATCACGATCCAGCCGATGGCGGGGCGCCGGCGCGGGCGCGAGGTCTTCGTCGGCCTGACGACCGACGAGGCCTTCGGCCCCGTCATCACCTTCGGCGCCGGCGGCACGATGATCGAGCTGATCGCCGACCGCGCGATGGAGCTGCCGCCGCTGAACCAGTTCCTGGCCAACCGGCTGATCGAGCGCGCCCGCGTCGCCGAGATGCTCGGCGCCTGGCGCGGCGCGCCGCCGGCCAGCCACGAGGCGCTCGAGCGCGTGCTGCTGCGCGTCAGCGAGATGGTCTGCGCGCTGCCCCAGCTGCGCGAGATGGACATCAACCCGCTGATCGTCGACGAGGACGGCGTCGTCGCCGTCGACGCGCGCATCGTCGTCGAGAGCGCCGCGCAGTCCACCGGCACCTACGGCCACCTCGCGATCCTGCCCTACCCCGCGGGGCAGGAACGCGAGTGGCCGCTGAAGGACGGCGGCCTCTACACGATCCGCCCGATCCGCCCCGACGACGCCGAGATGCTGCAGTCGCTGGTGCGCGGGCTGTCGCAGGAGAGCCGCTACTTCCGCTTCGCCAGCGCGCTGCCCGAGCTGCCGGCGCGCATGCTGGCGCGCTTCACGCTGATCGACTACGACCGCGAGATGGCGCTCGTGGCCGTGCACAAGGAGCGCCACACCGACGCCGAGGGCAACGTCGGCGAGGTCGAGCGCATCATCGGCGTCAGCCGCATCGTCACCAACCCCGACGGCGTCAGCTGCGAGTTCGCGCTCGTCGTCGCCGACGACTACACCGGCCGCGGGCTGGGCGCGCGGCTGATGATGTCGATCGCCGAGGTCGCGCGCAGCCAGGGGCTGTCCGAGATCATGGGTCTGATCCTCGTCAACAACGCCGGCATGCTGCGCCTGATGAGCGGGCTGGGCTACCAGATCGCGCCGTTTGCGGAGGACCCGGACTTCAAGATCGCGACCAAGGCACTGTGAATTCCGGACGCTGGCGATCGACGCGGTGCGAGAAATCGCCCCCGTCGTGATCTGAGTCATGTCCGGCCCTTGGTCGACGCGCCGAACGGGCTAGACTGCGGGCCCAGCGACCAGGCCCCCTGCCCCATGCTGCCGATGGGAGCGCGACGGGAGCCCGGCGAGGAGACCCATCTTGCGCCCGACCGACATCTCTGATCCGACCTATTTCCACAAGGTCGTCGATTGCCAATGGGCGTGTCCCGCCCACACCCCCGTTCCCGAGTACATCCGCCTCATCGCCCAGGGCCGGTACGACGAGGCGTACATGGTCAACTGGGTCAGCAACGTCTTCCCCGGCGTGCTCGGGCGCACCTGCGACCGGCCCTGCGAACCGGCATGCCGGCGCGGCCGCGTCGAGGAGAAGAACGCGGCCAAGCCCGAACCGGTGGCCATCTGCCGCCTGAAGCGCGTGGCCGCCGATCACAAGGGCGACGAGGTGCGGGCGATGATTCCGCGCCCGGCGGCCAGGAACGGCAAGAAGGTGGCCTGCGTCGGCGCCGGGCCGGCCAGCCTGACGGTGGCCCGCGACCTCGCGAGCCAGGGCTACGCGGTGACGGTGTTCGACGGCGAGAAGAAGGCCGGCGGCTTCATCCGCACGCAGATCCCGCGCTTCCGCCTGCCCGAATCGGTGATCGACGAGGAATGCGGCTACATCCTCGGCCTCGGCGTCGAGTTCCGCGCCGGCGAGCGCGTCGATTCGATGAAGGCGCTGCTGGGCCAGGGCTACGACGCCGTCTTCGTCGGCTGCGGCGCGCCGCGCGGGCGCGACCTCGACGTCGACGGGCGCCAGGAGGCCGCGGCCGACATCCACATCGGCATCGACTGGCTGGCCTCGGTCTCGTTCGGCCATGTGACGAGCGTCAAGCGCCGCGTCATTGTGCTGGGCGGCGGCAACACCGCGATGGACTGCTGCCGCTCGGCGCGGCGCCTGGGCGCCGACGACGTCAAGGTCGTCGTGCGTTCGGGCTTCGACGAGATGAAGGCCTCGCCCTGGGAGAAGGAGGACGCGCAGCACGAAGGCATCCCGATCCTCAACTTCCACGTCCCCAAGGCCTTCCTGCACGAGGGCGGCAAGCTCACCGGCATGCGCTTCGAGATCGTGCGCGCCGAGTACGACGCGCGCGGCCGGCGCAAGCTCGTGCCCAGCGGCCAGCCCGATGTCGAACTCGCCTGCGACGAGGTGCTGGTGGCCGTCGGCCAGGAGAACGCCTTCCCCTGGATCGAGCGCGACTGCGGGCTCGAGTTCGACGAATGGGGCCTGCCCAAGCTCGACGCCCAGACCTTCCGCTCGACCCTGCCCCAGGTCTACTTCGGCGGCGACGCGGCCTTCGGGCCCAAGAACATCATCACCGCCGTCGCGCACGGCCACGAGGCCGCGGTCTCGATCGACCGCTACCTGCACGGCGAGGACGTGGCGCGGCGGCCGCAGCCGCATGTCAGCCAGGTCTCGCAGAAGATGGGCATCCACGAGTGGAGCTACCACAACGCGCCGAGCAACGACCTGCGCAACAAGGTGCCCTGGGCCGCGGCGGCGAAGGCCCTGGCCAGCATCAAGGTCGAGGTCGAACTCGGTTTCGACGTGGCCACCGCGATCAAGGAGGCCGAGCGCTGCCTGAACTGCGATGTCCAGACCGTGTTCACCGACAAGGCCTGCATCGAATGCGATGCCTGCGTCGACATCTGCCCGATGGACTGCATCAGCTTCACGGCGCCGGCCGCCGAGGCCGAGCTGCGCGGGCAGCTCAAGGCGCCGGCGCTGAACGCGACGCAGGCGCTCTACGTCAGCGGCGCGCTGAAGACGACGCGCGTGATGGTCAAGGACGAGGACGTCTGCCTGCACTGCGGCCTGTGCGCCGAGCGCTGCCCGACCGGCGCCTGGGACATGCAGAAATTCCTGCTCATGACGACCAAGGCGGGCCCGATGTGCCGTGACCGCGAGTCCTCGTCCAAATTTGTCGGAGCCTCCTCATGAAGCGCATCGAAGCGGTCAACGACTTCGTCGTCAAGTTCGCCAACATCAACGGCTCGGGCTCGGCATCGGCCAACGAGCTGTTCGCCAAGGCGATCATGCGCATGGGCGTGACGGTGAGCCCGCGCAACATCTTCCCCAGCAACATCCAGGGCCTGCCGACCTGGTACGAGGTGCGCGTGAGCGGCGCCGGCTGGCTCGGCCGCCGCGGCGGCATCGACATGATGGTGGCGATGAACCCGCAGACCTGGGACCAGGACGTGGCCGAGATCGAGCCTGGCGGCTACCTCTTCTACGACAGCACGCGGCCGCTGCCGGCCAGCGCCTTCCGCGACGACATCACCGTCATCGGCATGCCGGTGACGGCGATCTGCAACGCCACCTACGAGGACCCGCGCCAGCGCACGCTGTTCAAGAACATCATGGTGCTGGGCGCGCTGGCGACGCTGATGGAGGTCGACACGCGCGTCATCGAGGAGCTGTTCACCGAACAGTACCGCGGCAAGGAGCGCCTGCTGGAATCGAACATCCGCGCGCTGCAGTCGGGGCGCGGCTTCGCGCGCGATCACCTCAAGCCGCCGATCGGCCTGCGCGTCAAGCGCGCCGACACGGTGGGCAACAAGATCTTCGTCGACGGCAACGCCGCCGCCGCCCTGGGCTGCGTCTACGGCGGCGCCACCGTCTGCGCCTGGTACCCGATCACGCCCTCGTCGTCGGTGGCGGAGATGTTCCAGAAGTACTGCCAGAAGTTCCGCCACGACCCCGAGACCGGCGAAGCCAAGTACGCCATCGTCCAGGCCGAGGACGAGATCGCGTCGATCGGCATGATCACCGGCGCCGGCTGGAACGGCGCGCGCGCCTTCACCGCGACCTCGGGCCCCGGGGTCTCGCTGATGACCGAGTTCCTGGGCCTGGCCTATTTCGCCGAGATCCCGATCACCATCATCAACGTCCAGCGTGGCGGCCCCTCCACCGGCATGCCCACGCGCACGCAGCAGGCCGACCTCATCAGCAGCGCCTACGCCTCGCACGGCGACACCAAGCATGTGATGCTGCTGCCGCAGGACCCGACCGAATGCTTCGAGTTCGCGGCCGCCGCGCTCGACCTCGCCGACCGGCTGCAGACGCCGGTGTTCGTGATGACCGACCTCGACATCGGCATGAACCAGCGCCTGTGCGAACCGTTCCACTGGGACGACGCGCGCCAGTACGACCGCGGCAAGGTGATGACGGCGGCGGAGCTGGAGGCGGGCCGGGACTTCGGCCGCTACAAGGACGTCGACGGCGACGGCATCCCCTGGCGCACGCTGCCCGGCACGCACCCGAGCAAGGGCGCCTACTTCACGCGCGGCACGACGCGCGACGAATACGCCCGCTACTCGGAGGCCGGGCCCGACTACCTGCGCAACGTCACGCGGTTGCAGAAGAAGTTCGCCACCGCCGCCGACCTCGCGCCGCAACCGGTGCTGCGCCCGGCGGCGAAGAAGACGCGCCTGGGCGTGATCTATTTCGGCTCGACGACGCCGGCGATGGACGAGGCGCTGGTGTCGCTGGCCGGCGTGCACATCCACCTCGACGCGCTGCGCCTGCGCGCGTTCCCGTTCCCGCAGGCCGTGCACGACTTCATCGCCGGGCACGACCATGTCTTCGTCGTCGAGCAGAACCGCGACGCCCAGATGCGCACGCTGCTGATCAACGAGCTCGAGATCGACCCGGCCTGGCTGATCAAGGTGCTGCATTGCGACGGCACGCCGATCACCGCCCGCTTCATCACCCAAGCCATCACCGACGCCGTCCACGCGCTGGCCGTCGCACCGCGCCGCGAACGGAGCCTGTCATGACCTACATCGCCAAGCCCAAGCTGCACCACCCCTCGCTGGTGCCCAACAAGGTCGGCTACACGCGGCGCGACTACGAGGGCCGGATCTCGACGCTGTGCGCCGGCTGCGGCCACGATTCGATCTCGGCGGCGCTGATCCAGGCCTGCTACGCGCTCGACATCCAGCCGCACCGCGTCGCCAAGCTCTCGGGCATCGGCTGCAGCAGCAAGACGCCCGACTACTTCCTCGGTGCCAGCCATGGCTTCAACACCGTGCACGGCCGCATGCCCAGCGTGCTGACGGGCGCCAACATGGCCAACCGCGAGCTGCTGTACCTGGGCATCAGCGGCGACGGCGATTCGGCCTCGATCGGCCTGGGCCAGTTCGCGCACGCGATGCGCCGCGGCGTGCGCATGGTCTACATCGTCGAGAACAACGGCGTCTACGGCCTCACCAAGGGCCAGTTCTCGGCCACCGCCGACAAGGGCAGCAAGAGCAAGAAGGGCGCCGTCAACAACGACAACCCGGTCGACCTCGTCGCGCTCGCGCTGCAGCTCGGCGCGACCTATGTCGGCCGCGGCTTCTCGGGCGACAAGACCCAGCTCGTGCCGCTGATCGAGGGTGCGATCCGCCATGGCGGCGCCGCCTTCATCGACGTCATCAGCCCCTGCGTCGCGTTCAACAACCACGCCGGCAGCACGCGCAGCTACGACCAGGTGCGCGAGCACAACGAGGCCGTCAACCGCATCGACTTCATCGACCTCGCACCCGCCGTCGTCGCCGAGCCCGCAGCGGGCCAGGTGCTCGAGCTGGCGCAGCACGACGGCTCGATCATGCGGCTGCGCAAGCTGCACGCCGACTTCGATCCGACCGACCGCCGCGCGGCGATGGCGCGCATGCAGGCCCTGCAGGCCGAGGGCGAGATCCCGACCGGCCTGATCTACGTCGACCCGCAGGCCACCGACCTGCACCACGCGATGAACACGATCCCGCGCGCACTCAATGCGCTGGGCGTGTCCGATCTCTGCCCCGGCGCCGCGGCGCTGGACAAGCTCAACGCGTCGCTTCGGTAGAACGGGCTCCCCAGCGCGCGCCCGCAGCCCTGCGCTGCGGGCGCGCTGCGTTTGGGGCGCCGATGGGCGCCGCGCTCGCCTTTCGAATTGCTTTGATCCACCGCAACGGCCGCCGGCCGCGCGCCGCTACGCTCGGCGCGTTCAGGAATGTGCATCACGCGGCCTTCGGCCGGACTGTGACTACACCGGCGCGGAACCGGCGGCCACGATCGCGACCAGCCCGCAACAGCCTTGGGGTTGCCATGTCCGATTTCGAGATCGTCGCCCGTGCCGATTTCTCCGACGTCACCTACCTGCTCGAGGTCAGCCATCCGCAGATGGCGCGCGCCGCCCAGCCGGGCCAGTTCGTGATCGTGATGGAACATGCGCAGGGCGAGCGCATCCCGCTGACCATCGCCGACTTCGACCGCGGCAAGGGCACGATCACGCTCGTCATCCAGGCCGTGGGCAAGACGACGCGCGAGATGCAGCAGAACTGCCGTGTCGGCACGCATCTGCACGCGCTCGTCGGGCCGATGGGCATCCCCAGCCACATCGGCCAGGCGAAGAAGGTGATCTGCGTCGGCGGCGGCCTCGGCGTGGCGCCGATCTACCCGCAAGCGCGCGCCTACAAGGAAAGCGGCGCCTACGTCATCGGCGTCGTCGGCTTCCGCAACCGCGCGCTGATGTTCTGGGAGGACAAGTTCCGCGCCTGCTGCGATGAACTGATCGTCTGCACCGACGACGGATCGGCCGGCATCAAGGGCCTCGTCACCGAAGGCATCCAGCAAGCCGTCGCGGCCCATGCCGACATCGACGAGGTCGTCGCGATCGGCCCGCCGATCATGATGAAGGGCTGCGCCGACACGACGCGGCCGCTCGGCATCAAGACGATGGTGAGCCTGAACCCGGTGATGGTCGACGGCACCGGCATGTGCGGCGGCTGCCGCGTGAAGATCGGCGACCGCGTCAAGTTCGCCTGCGTCGACGGCCCCGACTTCGACGGCCACCAGGTCGATTTCGACGACCTGATGGCGCGCCTGGGCCGCTACCGGCCGACCGAGAAGGTCGCGCTTCAGGCCTGGCAGGACAGCTGCCGGCTGCGCGGCGGCGCCGGCCACGACCACTGAACCCGGCGGAGGCGACGATGGCGAAGAAGAAGACGATACGCAGCATCCCGCAGGCGCGCACGCCGATGCCCGAGCAGGCGCCCGAGGTGCGGGTGCGCAACTTCGACGAGGTGGCCTGCGGCTACCGCGCCGAGGACGCGGCGGTCGAGGCCGAGCGCTGCCTGGACTGTGCCGACCAGCCCTGCGTGCGCGGCTGCCCGGTCGGCATCGACATCCCCGGCTTCATCCGCAAGATCGCGGCGAAGAACCTGCACGGCGCCTACGACGTCATCACCGACACCAACCTGCTGCCCAGCGTCTGCGGCCGCGTCTGCCCGCAGGAGAGCCAGTGCGAGGGCCTGTGCACGGTCGGCGAGACGCTGGAGCCGGTGGCCATCGGCCGGCTCGAGCGTTACGTCGGCGACATGGCGATCGCCCAGGGCTGGGCCAACGTGCCCTATATCGAGCCGCAGCGCCACAAGATCGCGATCGTCGGTTCGGGGCCGGCCGGCATGGCCTGCGCCGCCGACATGGCCAAGGCCGGCTGCGCGGTGACGGTCTACGAGGCCTTCCACGAACCCGGCGGCGTGCTCAAGTACGGCATCCCCGATTTCCGGCTGCCGAACACCGTCGTCGATGTCGAGATCGACAAGCTGCGCCAGCTCGGCATCGCCTTCGAATGCAACACGCTCGTCGGCCGCCTGTTCACGCTCGAACAGATGCTCACGAAGATGGGCTACGACGCGGTCTTCGTCGGCACCGGCGCGGGCTACCCCAGCTTCATGGGCATCGCCGGCGAATCGCTCGGCGGCGTGCTCTCGGCCAACGAGTTGCTGACGCGCTGCAACCTGATGAAGGCGCGCGACTTCCCGGCCTTCGACACGCCACTGCAGCCGGGCAAGCGCGTGGCCGTGATCGGCGCCGGCAACACCGCGATGGACGCCATGCGCGTCTCGCTGCGGCTGGGCGCCGAGAAGGTCTATTGCATCTACCGCCGCACCGCCCACGAGGCCCCGGCGCGCGCCGAGGAGATCCACCACGCGCAGCAGGAGGGCGTCGAATTCCACTGGCTGACGAGCCCGCTGGAATTGCGCGGCGACGCCGCCAACAACGTCTGCGCGATGCGCTGCGAGAAGATGGAGCTGGGCGAGCCCGACGCCTCGGGGCGGCGCCGCCCGGTGCCGGTGGCCGACAGCGCCTTCGAGATCGAGACCGACATGGTCGTGTTCGCGATCGGCACGAATGCCAACCCGATCATCGGCCAGACCTCGGGCCTGGCGCTCGACAAGCGCGGCTACATCGCCACCGACGAGAACGGCGCGACCTCGATCGCCGGCGTCTACGCCGGCGGCGACATCGTCACCGGCGCCGCCACCGTGATCAAGGCCATGGGCGCCGGCCGCAAGGCGGCACGCGCGATGAAGGCCTATCTCGCGTTGCGCGACACCGAGCGCGTCTACCGCCAACCCGACCCCGCCATCGAGCGCCCCTTCGGCATCGCCCCCGACGAAGCCGGTTACGCCCGCATCCACCTCGCCTGAAGCGGAAAGCAGCCCATGAACGAGACCCTGGCCCCCGAACGCGCGACGCGGCCCGCACCGCCGGCGGCGCGCACGATCACCGAGCACATCGTCGAGGTCATCAGCGACTCGGGCGAAGGCGCGCAGCGCTGCGGCCAGTCGCTGGCGGCGATCGCCGCGCGCATGGGCAACGGCATCTGGACGACCGAGATCATCCCGGCCGAGATCCAGCCGCCGGCGCGCAGCGTCGCCGGCGCCAGCGGCATCCGCATCCGCATCGGCAGCGAACGCGTGAGCAACGGCGGCGACCAGACCCAGCTCGTCGTCGCCTTCAACGAGCAGGTGCTGATCGGCCGCGTCCAGGCCGGCGAGCTCGAGCCGGGCGCGACGATCCTGCTCGAGAGCATGTGGCGCGAGCACCGCGACCCGGCCGTCGTGCGCTCCTACCTCGAGACCGTGGAGGCGCTGCGCAAGGACGGCTACGTCGTCCACGAGGTGCCGCTCGAGCAGCGCTGCAAGGAGCTCGTGAGCGACCCGCGCAAGGGCAAGAACATGTTCGTGCTGGGCCTGCTGTGCAACCTCTACGGCCTCGACCCGCAGCTGGCACGCGAGCAGATCGCACGCATCTTCGGCAAGAAGGACGAGAAGGTCATCCAGAGCAATGTCGCGCTCTACGAGGCCGGCGCGGCCTGGGGCGAGGCGCATCTGGACTTCAAGTACCGCATCCCGGCGCAGAAGTCCAAGGTGCCGCAGATCGTGATCAACGGCAACACGGCGATCGCGCTCGGCGTGATGGCCTCGGGCATGGACATCTGCGCGATGTACCCGATCACGCCGGCGACCTCGGCCTCGCACTACCTGAGCGAGGTGTTCGAGAAGGTCGGCGGCCTCGTGCACCAGGCCGAGGACGAGATCGCCGCCTGCGCCTTCGCCGTCGGCGCCAGCTACGCCGGCAAATGCGCGGTGACGATCACCTCGGGGCCGGGCTATTCGCTCAAGCAGGAGGTGCTGGGCCTGGCGGTGATGGCCGAGATCCCGCTCGTCGTCGTCAACGTCCAGCGCGGCGGCCCCAGCACCGGCCAGCCGACCAAGGTCGAGCAGGGCGACCTGCCCGCCGCCGTCTTCGGCAGCCACGGCGACGCGCCCAAGGTCGTCATCGCGCCTTGCTGCATCGAGGACTGCTTCTACTCGGTGATCACGGCGCGCAAGATCGCCGAGACCTTCGGCATGGTCGTCGTCGTGCTTTCCGACGCCAGCCTGTCGACCGCGCAGCAGCCCTTCCCGCGCCCCGAGTTCAGCGAGGACTGGCTGGCGCCGCCGGTCGACCAGACCCCCGTGCCGCCCGGCGCGAAGCCCTACGACTGGGATCCGGTGACCGGCCTCTCGCGCCGCTTCCAGCCCGGCCGCCCCGGCGGCATGCACACGCTCACCGGCCTCGCGCACGACCGCGCCAGCAAGGTCGCCTACGACCCGAAGATCAACGAGGAGGGGCTGCGCGCGCGCAGCCTCAAGCTCGCGGCGCTGCAGAAGACGCTGAAGGCGCCGACGGTGTTCGGCGGCAACGACGGCGACATGCTGCTCGTCGGCTGGGGCAGCACGATGGGCGCGATCGAGGAGGCGGTGACGCGGCTGCGCGCCGAAGGGCTGGCGGTGTCGTCGATGCACCTGCGCTTCATCCAGCCCATGCCCTCGGGCATCGGGCCCATCCTCAAGCGCTTCCGCCATGTGATGACGATCGAGGGCAACTGGTCGGACAAGGTCGAGGACGAACTGATCGACGCCGACAACCGGCGCTATTCGGCGCTGGCGATGATGCTGCGCTCGCGCTTCCTCGTCGACATCGACTGCTGGAGCGAGGCGCGCGGCCAGCCAATCAAGCCCGGCGACATCTGCCGCGTCGTCCGCAACGCCTTGACCCGGAAAGGCCAGTCATCGTGAGCAATTCCCTCATCCCCTGCGTCATCAAGCTGCACGAGGAACACCACGCGCTGGAGGACTACCAGGGCGGCGTGCCGCGCTGGTGCAACGGCTGCGGCGACAACGCCATCCTGGCGGCGATGCAGCGTCTGTGCAGCGAGGAGGACCTGGCGCCCGAGAACACGGTCTTCGTCTCCGGCATCGGCTGTTCGAGCCGGCTGCCGCACTACATGAAGACCTACGGCTTCCACAGCCTGCACGGCCGCGCCTTCCCGGTGGCCGAGGGCATCAAGATGGCCAGGCCCGATCTCAACGTGTTCGTCAGCACCGGCGACGGCGACTGCTGCAGCATCGGCGCCGCGCACTGGATCCACGCGCTGCGCTACAACATGAACCTCACGGTCGTGCTGCACGACAACCATGTCTACGGCCTGACGAAGAAGCAGGCCTCGCCGACCTCGCCGCGCGGCTTGAAGAGCAACACCACGCCCTACGGCGCGACGCTCGAGCCGATGAACCCGCTGACGGTGTCGCTGGGCGTGCAGGGCGCTTCGTTCATCGCCCAGGCGGTGGACTGGATCCCCGAGGTGCTCTACGACATCATGCGCGCCGCCTACCGCCATCGCGGCTTCTCGTTCGTGCGCGTGCTGCAGCGTTGCCCGGAGTTCATGCCCAAGTCCTTCGACCCCTGGATGCACGACCCGCAGCGCACGATGCTGCTGACGCACGCCGACGGGCTGCAGCTCAGCCCCGCCCTGGCCAGCGCCTACCGCAACCAGCGCGTGCACGACCCGCTGGACATCGACCGGGCGCGCGAGATCGCCTCGCTCGACGACCCGATCCCGGTCGGCATCCTCTACCGTAACCCGCAGGCGCCCTGCTACGAGGATCTGCGCCACGCCGGCCAGCTGCGCTCGCCGGCCTATATCCGTGCCGGGCTGAACCGCGAGTTCGACAAGTACACGGTCTGGCCCGAGGACGACGCGGACCGCCGGGCGGCCTGAGAGGGAAGCGCGATGGACACGCAAGCCAAGCCCCAGGACCAGCTGGTCTTCCACCTCACCGGCCGTTGCCAGGGCGACGCAATGCGGCCCATCGCCGGCCTGGGCCTGCGCCCGGCGCTGCTCGCGCGCTACCGCGACCTCGACGCGCTGCGCCACGATTTCCCGGTCGTGCTCGGCGAGCCCGCCGGGCCCGAATTCGCGCTGACGCTGTCGAGCCTGGTCGACGCGCTGCTGCGCGATGTCGCACCGCGCGGCATCGAGGGCGAGCGACTGCGCCGCCATGCGCTGCAGCTCGAGCACGAGATCCGCCGCGCCGTCGCCGCCGGCGCGCGCGGCACGCTGAGCGAGCTCTGGCAGGCCGCCGCGGCGCGCCTGGGCGAGCGCGAGGGCGAGACGCTGGAACAGGTGCTGGTCCACGCCGGCGGCGCGTTGCGCACCGACGGCGAGGTGCTGGGCTGCGACGCCGCGATGCCGGCGCGTCTGCTCGAGCAGGCCTGGCAGGCGGCCTACCGCGCCAAGGCGCGGCGCTTCCAGGCCGAGCTCGCGCGGCTGGTGCAGAAACTCTCGGACATCCTGCGCGCGGCGCATGTGCACTCGCAGGCCGGGCACCTGCCGCAGAGCCTGCGTGCCGCCGTCGGCGGCGCGCACCGCGACGCCTTCGACTTCGATGTGCTCTCGCGCATCGTCGGCAAGGGCGCGCCGCGCGACGAGTTGCCGCCGGCCCGCCGCCAGCGCCTGGAGCGGACGCTGCAGGTGCTCGAATCGCAACGCTTCTATCCCCGCGCCGACGCCGGCCCCGAGGAAATCGACGCCTGCTTCGAATTCCGCTTCGACAACTGCGCCGCCGCGGCCCAGGCCTTCCGCGAGCGCCTGGCCGGCGTGGCCGAACTGGTCAAGGCGATGTCGATCGCCGAACTCGAGACCCGCGGTCACTACGTCGAGGTCGAGCATGACCCCGTGCTGGACGGCTTCGACGAGCACGCGCTGACGCCCGAGGACCTGGCACGCTTTCCGGACTATCTGGTCTGCATCCCGCCGGCGCGCAGCGACGCGCCGGAGAACACAATGCTGATGGAACTGCTCAGCGCCGGGCTGCCGATGAAGGTGCTGGTGCAGAGCACCGACCTGCTCGAGGACGCGGCGATCGGCACCGGCCATTACGCCTGGGGCGTGCGCAGCGCGCGACTGGCGACGACGGCGATGGGGCTGGGCGGGATGTTCGTGCTGCAGTCGGCCAGTGCCAACCTGGTCGCGCTGCGAGCGCAGCTGGCGCGCGGCATGGCCTGCCGCGGGCCGGCGCTGTTCAGCGTCTACAGCGGATCGGCCCAGGCCGGGGCGCCGTTGCCGCCCTACCTCGACGCCGCCGCGGCGATGCAGTCGCGCGCCTTCCCGGCCTTCTGCTACGACGCCGAGGCCGGCGGCAACTGGGCCGAGCGCTACTCGCTCGTCAACAATCCGCGCCCCGAGGACGACTGGGCCGTGCAGACGCTGGACTATGCCGACGCCGCGCAGCAGCGCCGCAGCGAAGCCAGCGCGTTCACCTACGCCGACTTCATGCTCTGCGACCCGCGCCAGGCGGCGCATTTCGCGCTCGTGCCGCCGGCGCGCTGGAACGCCGCCATGGTGCCGGCCGCCGACTGGCTGCAGCTGGCCGAGGCCGACGCCAGCCAGCGCCTGCCCTATGTGCTGGCGGTCGACGAGCACGACGAGCTGCAGCGCGTCATCGTCGACGCCCGCCTGATGCAGGCCACGCGGCGTTGCAGGCTGCTGTGGCGTCGCCTGCAGGAGCATGGCGGCGTGCACGACTCGCATGCCGAGCGCCTGCTGGCGCGCGAGAAGGCGGCCTGGGACCAGGCCCGGCAGCCGGCGCCGCCGGCAGCGGCCGTGAGCGTCGAGGCGGTCGCAGCGCCGGCCGCCGCAGCGCTCGAGCCCGCGCCCGAGGCCGAAGCGGCGGCACCGGCGCACACGCGCGACGAGGCCTGGATCGACACCGGCCGCTGCCCCAGCTGCAACGAATGCCAGCTCATCAACGACCGCATGTTCGCCTACAACGAACGCAAGCAGGCCTACATCAAGGATCTGGCGGCCGGCAGTTACCGGCAGCTCGTCGAGGCGGCCGAGAGCTGCCAGGTGGCGATCATCCACCCCGGCGCACCGCGCGACGCGAACGAGCCGGGACTCGAGGAGCTGCTGGCGCGCGCCGAGGCCTTCCGCTGAGTGCCGCGGCTCCAACCCGCCCTGCGGCGAGTTGGACGGCACGAAGGCCGGGACCGTCCCGGGTCCTGGCTGAGTGTCGCGCCGGCCGCAGCTTCACAGGGCGCAGCTGCGGAAACCGGCGTAGCGGGCGTCGTCGTCGGGCGCCGCAAAGCGCCGCGCCTGCGGATAGACGCGGCGCGATCGCGTCGCGAACGAGGCGCCGCGCAGCACGCCGGGCGGCGGCTCGCCGTCGGCGACGGCGGGCAGGACGTCGATGCAGCCGGGCGCCGCGGTGCCGGCCCCCGGCCAGGGGCGCGCGCTGCCGGCCACCCACTCGTGCACATCGCCCCAGAGGAAACCGCGGCGCGCGCCGGCGCTGGCCGCGAGCTCCCATTCGGGCTCGGTCGGCAGGCGCCGGCCGGCCCAGCGGCACCAGGCCTCGGCCTCGTGTCGGCTGACATGCATCACCGGCTGGCCCAGCGCCGCGCGCTGGATGCCGCCATGGCGCAGCACGAGCACGCCGCCCTGCAGCTGTTCGACGCGGCGCGGCGCGCGCCGACCTTCGCGCTGCACCCAGCGCCAGCCGGCGTCGCTCCAGAACTCGGGCCGGTCGTAACCGCCGTCGTCGGCGAATTCGGCATAACGGCGCCAGTTGACCGGCTGGCCATCGATCTCGAATTCGGGCACCGCGACCTCGTGCGCCCAGCGCTCGGCCTGCGGCACGAGGCCGCCGGGCTCGGAGCCGAGCCGCCAGCGCTGCGCCGGCAGCCATAGCGGCTCGCGCTCGGCGCGCGCGCTCGGCATGCCCAGCGCCAGGCGCTCGGCCAGCGACTCGCACAGCCGGTCCTCGTGCAGCAGCGCAAGGCGGAAGAAATGCAGCGCCGCGTCGTTCGCTTCGTCGTCGTCGCTGCTGCCGCCACCGCGGCCGCAGGCCGCCAGCAGGTCGAGCGTGATCTCCAGCGTCTCGGCCAGGTAGCCGCGCGCCGCGTCGGCCGCCGGCAGCTCGGCCTGGCCGCGCACCCAGGCATCGGCGCGCGGCTCGATGCCGGCCAGCCGCGGTGCGCGCGGATCGCAGGCCTCGCCGCGGTCGCGCTGGAGATGGCGCGCGATCCACCAATCCTGGTACCAGCCGGCGTGCAGCGCCAGCGTCACCGCCTCGCTCGACTCGTCCTGCGCCAGCAGCCGCAGCAACTGGTTGCGGGCGTCGATCAGCGCCAGCGAGAGCAGGTCGCGGCCGGCATGGCGGATCGCGCCCGGATCGTCCAGCGGCAGCGGCGCGCTCACCTCAGCGGCCGCGCCTCATTCGCCGACCAGCCCGTTGCGGATCGCATAGACCGTCAGCTCGGAGTTGTTGGCCAGGCCGAGCTTCTCGAGCACGCGGGCGCGGTAGACCGAGACCGTCTTCGGGCTCAGCGTCAGCTCCTCGGCGATGTCCGCCAGGCGCTTGCCCGAGGCGATCATCACCAGCGTCTGCAGTTCGCGATCGGAGAGCTTCTGGTGCGGATGCTCCGACACCGGCGCCGTCAGGCTCTCGACCAGCATCTGCGCGATCTCGGGCGTGACGTACTTGCGCCCCTGCGCCACCGTGCGCACGGCCTGCACGAGCAGCTGCGGGTCGCCGCCCTTGTTGACGTAGCCGTAGGCGCCGGCGCGCAGCGCGCGGATCGCGTACTGGTCCTCGGGGTACATGCTGACGACCAGCACCTTGATCGTCGAGCCCTCGTCCTTGAGCACATGCAGCACGTCCAGGCCGCTGCGGCCGGGCAGGTTGATGTCGAGCACGAGCACGTCGCAGGCGCTGGCGCGGCCGGGGGTGGCGAGCAGCTCGCGCATCAGCGAGCGCAGCTCGCCGTAGTCGCCGGCCTCGCCGACGACGCGGATGTCGCTGGCATCCGAGAGCGTGTCGCGGATGCCGCGCCGGATCAGCGCGTGGTCGTCGCAGAGGATGACATCGATCATGTGACGGTCCAGGCCGAGGTCTCGGGGTCGGCGTCGTCGGCCGCCGGCGCGGCGCCGGCCTCGCGCAGCGGCACCGAGAGGATCAGCGTCGTGCCGCCGGGCCCGCTGCTCAGGTCGACCCAGCCGCCGACCGTCGACGCGCGCTCGTGCAGGCCGCGGATGCCGAAGCTGCGCGCCTTCGCGAGGTCGGCGCTCGACAGGCCGCGGCCGTTGTCGCTGATCTCCAGCGACAGCACGCCGCCGGTGCACGAGAGGTCGACGACGACGCGCGTGGCCTGGGCATGCTTGCCGATGTTCGTCAGCGCCTCCTGCGCCGTGCGGTAGGCGACCAGCGGCACGCCCGCGGGCAGCGCCGCCGGCTCGTCGTTGCAGCGGAACTCGCTGACGACGCCGGTGCGCTTCTCGAAGCGGCTCGTCATCCATTGCAGCGCCGCGCTCAGGCCCTGCTCGAGGATGGCCGGGCGCAGGTTCTGCATGATGCGCTGGCTGGCCTCGATCGCGCTCGTCACCGTCTCCAGCGCCGACAGCGCGCGCTGCTCGATGGCGGGCGAATCGGCATGGCGGCGGATCCAGTCGAGCTCGAATTTGAGCGCCGTCAGCGAGCCGCCGACGTCATCGTGGATCTCGCGCGCGATCGCCAGCCGCTCGGCCTCGACACTGGTCTGCAGGTGCTGGGCGAGCTCCGAGAGGCGCTTGCGCGAGGCCTCGAGGTCGCGGTCGGCGGCGATGCGGGCGCGGTGCGTGCGCGCCGCGGCGACGGCATGCTCGACCGCCGGCGCCAGCCGCGTCAGGTTCTGCTTGAGCAGGTAGTCGGCGGCGCCGTTGCGCATCGCCTCGACGGCGCTGTCCTCGCCGATCTGTCCCGAGACGAGGATGAAGGGCGGCGCGCGGCCATCCGTGAAGGACTTCTCGCGCAGCACCTGCAGCGCGTCGAGACCGGTAAAGCCGGGCAGGTGGTAGTCCGACAACACGATGTCCCAGGGCCGGTCGAGCGCGGCGGCGAAGGCGGCGGGCGTCTCGACGCGCTCGGCGTCGACGGCGACGCCGCCGCGGGCCAGATGGGCGAGCACCAGGGCGTGGTCGGGCTCCGAATCCTCGAGATGGAGCAGTCGCAAGCGATTCCCGGTGCCAGTCATGGCCGGCAGTATGACAAAGCCGCACGCCCGTCAGGCGCAGCCATCAAATATCGGTCGATCAGCCCCATCTTTTGCTCAATCTCCCATACCCGCCTGCCGAAAAGGCCTTGAAGACCGGCTGCACGGCGCCCGCTACGGGGGCACCGACCCCGCACGCAACGCCGCGCATCGGTCAGGAACAGGCAATGGAGCCCCCCCGAATGCTCGCACAACAGGACCCCGTGATGCCGGACGCCCAGCCATCGGCTCTGCCGCTGGAAGGCGGCCTGCCGCTGGTCGCCGCCGCGGATCTGCAGGACGACCTGATGGTCGCCAGCAACGACCTCGAGCGCCTGCAACGCCTGCTCGACGACGCGAGCCAGTCGCTGATGGGCCATTTCACGATGGCCACCGGCCACATGGAGGCGGGTGCGCTGCACGAGGCGCGCCGCACCATCGGCGGCGCCATCACCGCGTTGCAGTTCCAGGACATGGCGACCCAGCTCATCGCCCACACGACGAAGCGGCTGCGCAACTGCGTCGACCGCATCGCCCGCGACACGATGGGCGACGACGAGGACGGCGCCGCGCTGGTCGAGGAGGCGCCGCTGCGCCCCAATCCCGTGACCCAGGACGAGATGGACGCCGGCTCGATCGAGCTGTTCTGAACCGAACCCGCCAGTTCAACGATTTTCCGGAGAAGACCCCATGCATTCGATCCTTGCCGTAGACGACAGCGCCTCGATGCGCCAGATGGTGACGTTCACGCTGAAGAACGCCGGCTTCAACGTCGTCGAGGCCGTCGATGGCCAGGACGCCTTCGAGAAGGCCAACTCGCGCGACTTCAACCTCGTGCTGACGGACCAGAACATGCCGCGCATGGACGGCATCAGCCTGACCAAGAAGCTGCGCGAGAACCCGAAGTTCAAGTCGACGCCGATCCTCATCCTGACGACCGAGAGCAGCGACCAGATGAAGCAGGCCGGCCGCGCCGCGGGCGCCACCGGCTGGCTGGTCAAGCCCTTCGACCCGGCCAAGCTGGTCGAGGTGATCGGCAAGGTCATCCGCTGAAACCGCGGCCGCCGCGCGACGCGGCGCCGCATCCGAACATCCGCAGGAGAGCCCCCATGGGTGAGACGTCCAGCAACGACAGCGCCAGCGCGGCCGCAGGCATCGACCTGAGCCAGTTCTTCCAGGTCTTCTTCGAGGAGGCGGGCGAGAACCTCGAGACGATGGAGCAGATGCTGCTCAACCTCGACATCGAGAACGCCGACGAGGAGGAGCTCAACGCGATCTTCCGCTGCGCGCACTCGGTCAAGGGCGGCGCGGCGACCTTCGGCTTCAACGACGTCGCCGAGCTGACGCACCAGATGGAGACGCTGCTCGACAAGCTGCGCCGCCACGAGCTGCAGCCCACCGCCGCGATGGTCGACGTGCTGCTGGCCTCGGGCGATGCGCTCAAGGCGCAGCTCGCGCGCCACCAGGGCAACGGCGCAGACGCCATCGACACGACCGAACTGCTGGCCTCGATCCGCGGCATGGCCGCCGGCGGCGCGGCGCCGGCGCCCGTCGCCCGCGCACCGGTGGCGGCACCGGCACCGGCCCCCGCCGCGCCGCCGGCGCCCGCGGCCGCACCGTCGCTGCGCACGCTGGAGCTGACGGTCGGCCCGCTGAGCGACCCGACGACGGCCGACAACCTGATCGAACTCTTCAAGGAGATCACCGATCTGGGGACCATCGAGCCGCTGGACGCCGGCCGTGCCGCCGACGGCATGCGCCGCTTCAAGGTGCTGACGGCCTCGTCGGACGCCGACCTCATCGACCTCTTCGGCTTCCACGTCGCACGCGAACATATCCAGCTCAAGCCGATCAGCGACGGCTACGGCTTCCACGCCGGCAACCCCGGCGCACCCGAGGCCGAGCCCGAGAGCGCCGCGGCCGATCCCGGCTACGGCTTCTTCGACAACGCGCCCGGCGCCCCCGGCAGCGCCGCCGACGCGGCGGCCCCGGCGTCGTCACCCGCCGCCGCAGGGCCGCGCACCGCCGCCAAACCCCCCGCCGCCGCCGTGCGCGCCGAAAAGGCCCCGGCGGCGCCCGAATCGAGCACGCTGCGCGTCTCGGTCGAGAAGGTCGACCAGCTCATCAACCTCGTCGGCGAGCTCGTCATCACGCAGGCGATGCTGGCGCAGAACAGCAAGGGCGTCGACGCCGCGCTGCACCAGCAGATGGCCAGCGGCCTCGCCGACCTCGAGCGCAACACCCGCGACCTGCAGGAAGCGGTGATGTCGATCCGCATGATCCCGATGTCGCTCGTCTTCAACCGCTTCCCGCGCATGCTGCGCGACCTCGCCGGCAAGCTCGGCAAGAAGGTCGAGCTGGTGCAGGTCGGCGAGGCGACCGAGCTCGACAAGGGCCTGGTCGAGAAGATCACCGACCCGCTGACCCACCTCGTGCGCAACAGCTGCGACCACGGCATCGAGATGCCGGCCGAGCGCCTGGCCAAGGGCAAGCCCGAGCACGGCACGGTGACGCTGATCGCCAGCCACCAGGGCGGCAGCATCGTCATCGAGGTGCGCGACGACGGCAAGGGCCTGAACCGCCAGAAACTGCTCAACAAGGCGCGCGAGCGCGGACTCGATGCCCCCGACTCGATGACCGACCAGGAGGTCTACGGCCTCATCTTCGCGCCCGGCTTCTCGACCGCCGACGTCGTCACCGACGTCTCCGGCCGCGGCGTCGGCATGGACGTCGTGAAGAAGAACATCACGGCGCTGGGCGGCACGGTGGAGATCGATTCGGCCGAGGGCTACGGCATGACGGTGCGCGTGCGCCTGCCGCTGACGCTGGCGATCATGGACGGCATGAGCGTGGGCGTCGGCGAGGAGTGCTACATCCTGCCGTTGTCCAGCGTCGTCGAATCGTTCCAGGTGCGCGACGGCATGATCCGCACGATCGGCGGCACCGGTCGCGTCGTCGAGGTGCGCGACGAGTTCATGCCCGTCGTCGACCTCGAGCATGTCTTCCACGTGCCGCGCTTCGACTTCGAGCGCGTCGCCAACATCATGGTCGTCGTCGAGGCCGAAGGCGGCCGCGTCGCGCTGCTCGTCGACGAACTGCTCGGCCAGCAGCAGGTCGTGGTGAAGAACCTCGAGAGCAATTACCGCAAGGTCGACGACGTCTCGGGCGCGACGATCATGGGCGACGGCCGCGTCGCGCTGATCCTCGACGTCGGCTCGCTCGTGCGGCGTTCGCGCCATTGAGTCGCCACTGAAGCGCCGCGGCGCCCCGCCCACCCCTCCCCCCCCCGTTTCCAGCGAAAGCCACCGACATGTCACTCACCAGCCTGCGCATCGGCACCCGATTGGGTTTCGGCTTCGCCGCCGTGCTCGCACTCACCGCGCTGATCACGCTCGTCGGCGCCTGGCGCCTCGATTCCACCGCCGAGGCCGTCGGCCGCGTCATGGCCGAGCCGCTGGCCAAGACGCGGCTGGCCGACGAATGGTTCCGCAACCTGACGGCCGGTGTGCAGCGCACGGCGGCGGTCACGAAGAACGCCGACGGCACGCTCGAGGCCTATTTCTCCGACACCACCAAGGCGTCCACGGCGCGCGGCACCGAGATCACGAAGGCGATCGAGGCGATGCCGACCAACGACGACGAGAAGAAGCTGCTGGCGACGGTGGCCGAGCGCCGCAAGGCCTACCTCGAACTGCGCGACGCCATCCTTGCGGCCAAGCACGCCGGCAACGGCGCCGCGGCGACGAAGCTCTTCGACGGCGGCTTCGCCGGCGTCTCGCAGACCTACCTCGACGCGCTGCACGCCTACGTCGACTACCAGAACAAGGCCATCGACGCCGAAGGCCAACGCGTCCAGCAGGAAGCGGCCAGCGGCCGCGGCCTGTTGATGGCGCTCGGCGGCGCCGTGCTCGCGCTCGGCGCGCTGGCGGCCTGGCTGCTGTCGCGCTCGATCACGGTGCCGCTGCGTCAGGCGGTCGAGTCGACCGAGGCGATGGCCGCCGGTGATCTCAGCCACACGATCACCGCCGACGGCGACGACGAGACGAGCCAGGTCCAGCGCTCGCTGGCGCGGCTGCAGGACTCGATGCGCAAGCTCATCAGCGACGTCCGCGCAGGCAGCGATTCGATGTCGACGGCCAGCCACCAGATCGCCAGCGGCAACCAGGACCTGTCCAGCCGCACCGAGCAGACCGCGAGCAGCCTGCAGCAGGCCGCGAGCAGCCTCGAGGAACTGACCGGCACCGTGCGCCAGACGGCCGACGCGGCGCGCACCGCGAACCAGCTCGCCGCCTCGGCGAGTGCGGTCGCGCAGCGCGGCGGCGAGGTCGTCGGCCAGGTCGTCTCGACGATGGACGAGATCAACACCAGCAGCAAGCGCATCGCCGACATCATCGGCACGATCGACGGCATCGCCTTCCAGACCAACATCCTGGCGCTCAACGCCGCGGTCGAGGCGGCGCGCGCCGGCGAACAGGGACGCGGCTTCGCCGTCGTCGCTTCCGAGGTGCGCAGCCTCGCCCAGCGCAGCGCCGAGGCGGCGCGCGAGATCAAGAGCCTGATCGGCGCCAGCGTCGAGAAGGTCGAATCGGGTTCGCGCCTCGTCGCCGACGCCGGCAGCACGATGACCGAGATCGTCGCCAGCGTGCACCGCGTCAGCGACATCATCGGCGAGATCAGCGCCGCCGCGGGCGAGCAGAGCGCCGGCATCGGCTCGGTCAACAACTCGGTCGCCCAGCTCGATCAAGCGACGCAGCAGAACGCCGCCCTCGTCGAGGAAAGCGCCGCGGCGGCCGAATCGCTGCAGGACCAGTCGCGCCAGCTCGCCGGCGTCGTCGCGGCCTACCGCATGCCCGAATCGGCGGCGCATTTCAGCGCCGCCCCCGCCGCGAACCATACGGCGCACACGGCCCGGCGCACCACGCCGGCCGCCACCGCCCAGGTCGCTATCAAGCAGGCCCAGCGTCCGGCACCCAGCCCGGCGCCGACCCCGGCACCGCGCAAGGCCGCGCCGGCCGCCGCAGCGCCGGCGGCGCCGGTGGCGGCGGCCACGACGGACGCCAACGACGACTGGGAAACCTTTTGATCCTCGGGCCTACAGCCGGACGCCGGCCACGCCGATAACCCCACAGACAACCGTTCACCTTAAGGACCCGTCATGGACATGATTGCCGAAGCCACCCAAGTCGCACGCCACGAAGCCGCGCGTGCCAACGCGAGCGCCGGCGCCGGCAACGGCCGCGCCTCGCAGGGCAGCGAGTTCCTGACCTTCCGCCTCGGCGCCGAGGAATACGGCATCGACATCCTGCGCGTGCAGGAGATCCGCTCCTACGAACAGCCGACGCGCATCGCCAACTCGCCCTCGTTCATCAAGGGCGTCGTGAACCTGCGCGGCGTCATCGTCCCGATCATCGACCTGCGCTTGAAGCTGGGCTGCGAGAACGCCGAGTACAACACCTTCACCGTCGTCGTCGTGCTCAACGTGCGCGGCCGCGTCGTCGGCGCCGTCGTCGACTCGGTGTCGGACGTGCTCGAACTGAGCAAGGACCACATCAAGCCGTCGCCCGAACTCAATTCGAGCGTCGACTCGTCGTTCATCACCGGCATCGGCACGATCAAGAGCGGTCAGGGCGACAACGAGAGCGAGCGCATGCTGATCCTGATGGACATCGAGGGGCTGATGAGCAGCGCCGACATGGGCCTGATCCAGTAAACCCGGGCGAGGCGCCGCGAGCGCGTCACTCGATCGGAAGCGGCGCCTGCGGGCGCCGTTTGTCTTGGGCGCCGTCGTTCGCGCTTGTCGTTCGCGCTATTCGGCCCCGGTGCGCCGCAGGGTCTCGACGACCGGGCGCCGCAGCACCTCGCGCAGACCCCACCAGCCCGCGGCCAGCGCCAGCAGCGCGCCGGCGACGATGCCCTCCAGCGGCACCCAGGGCGAGGGGTGCCAGCTGAATTCGAAGGCCTCGTGGGCGAGCAGCCAGCCCAGCACGACCGCGGCGAGCGACGCCAGCAGCCCGGCGAGCGCACCCACGCCCAGCAACTCGGCGCGCTGCACCTGCGCCAGCAGGCGGCTGCCGGCGCCCAGGGCGCGCATCACCGCGAACTCGCGCGCCCGCGCCTCGCGCGTCGCGCTGACGGCGGCGAAGAGCACGACGAGGCCGGCGGCGAGCGTGAACGCGAACAGGAACTCGACCGCCGCGATGACCTGATCGAGCACCGCCTGGACCTGGGCGATGGTGGCCGAGACGTCGATATCGGTGATGTTCGGGAAGCGGCGCGCCAGCGCGGCGTCGAAGCCCTGCTGCGGCGGGGCGCGGAAGGCGCTGATGTAGCTCAGCGGCAGGTCGTCCATGCGCGCCAGCGGAAAGAGGACGAAGAAGTTCGGCCGCATCGAACCCCAGTCGACCTTGCGCAGGCTGGTGATGCGGCCCTCGCGGAACTGGCCCGCGATGTCGAAGCGCAGCGTGTCGCCCAGCTTCAGCCCGAGCTGCTGCGCCAGGCCCTGCTCGACCGAGATCGCGCCCGCCTCGTCGGCGACCCAGCGCCCGGCGACGACGGCGTTCTTCGCCGGCAGCGCGGCGCTGTGGCTGAGGTTGAATTCGCGCTCGACGAGGCGGCGCGCGCGTTCGTCGTCGTAGTTCGCGGCGCGCGCCGGCTTGCCGTCGATCGCCACCAGGCGACCGCGGATCATCGGGTACCAGTCGTAATGCGCGACGCCGCCGGCGGTCAGCGCGGCGCGGAAGGACACGGCCTGGTCGGGCTGGATGTTGATGACGAAGCGGTCCGGCGCATCGGGCGGCGTCGCCTCGCGCCAGCTCGCGATGAGGTCGGTGCGCAGCAGGATCAGCAGCACCAGCGCCAGCAGACCGACCGCCAGCGCCGAGACCTGGAGCACGGCGTAGGCCGGTCGCGCACCGACCTGGCGCGTCGCCAGCAGCAGCCAGCGCGGCGCGCCGGCGGCCGGCACGAGACGCAGCATCAGGCGCACGGCGGCCCACGACGCGACGGCGAAGAAGGCCGCCGCCGCGGCGAAGCCGCCGACCGCGATCAGCCCCATGCGCAGGTCCGAGGTCGCCGCCAGCAGCAGCGCGACGAAGCCGGCGAGGCCCGACGCCAGCACCGCCAGCGAGGCCGGCGCGAGCGCACCGACATCGCGCCGGATCACGCGCAGCGGCGGCACGCGCGCGAGCTGCAGCACCGGCGGCAGGCCGAAGGCCAGCAGCAGCGTCATGCCGACACCGATGCCGAACAGCGCCGGCCCGGGTCCCGGGGGCGGCAGGTCGACCGTCACCAACCCCGCGAGTCCGGCGAGCAGCGCGATGAAGGCGTAGTGCACGGCCAGGCCGACGAGCAGCCCGAGCCCGCTCGCGGCAAGCCCGACGAGGCCGAACTCGATCGCGTAGGCGCCGGCGATGCGGCGCTGCGAAAGGCCGAGCACGCGCAGCATCGCGCAGTCGTCGAGCCGGCGCGACGCGAAGTCGCGCGCCGCGATCGCCACCGCCACCGCCGCCAGCAGCGCCGCCAGCAGCGCGACGAGGTTGAGGAACTTGCCGGCGCGGTCCAGCGCCTGCTTCATCTCGGGGCGGCCGCTCTCGACGTTCTGGATGCGGATGCCGCGCAGCGCCTGGGCGCGCACGCGCTCGCCGCACCAGTCGGTGTAGCGGCGCACCGTGGCGTCGCCGCGCGCGGCGCTCCAGCCGGCCGGCGCGGCGACGGCGAGACGGTAGCCGACGCGGCTGGCCGGCTGCACGAGGCCGGTGGCGGGCAGGTCGGACAGCGCCAGCATGACGCGCGGCGCGAAGCTCGAGAAGCCGGTGCCGCGGTCGGGTTCGACGACGATGAGGCGGGTGATCTTGAGCGTCGCGTCGCCGAGCAGCAGCGCATCGCCGAGACGCAGTTGCAGCGCGTCGAGCAGCGAGCCGTCGACCCAGGCCTGACCCGGCGGCGGCGCGGCGGCCAGCACCTGAGAGGGGCCGTCGGCACGCTCGCGCAGCTGCATCGACCCTCGCAGCGGATAGGCGGCGTCGACGGCCTTCACCGCGACGAGCCGCGTCGCGCCGCCGCGGTCGTCGGGGGCGCGCGCCATGCTCGGAAAGCCGGCGGAGAAGCTCACGCGCAGGCCGAGTTCGCGCGCGCGGGCGGCGAATTCGGGCGGCGCCGGCTGGTCGCTCTCGATCACGGCGTCGCCGCCGAGCAGCTGGTGCGAATCGCGCTGCAGCCCGGCGTCGAGCCGGTCGGCGAAGAAGCCGACCGCCGTCAGCGCGGCGACGGCAAGCAGGACGGCGAAGACGAGCAGGCGCAGCTCGCCGGCGCGCAGGTCGCGCCGCGTCTGGCGCCAGGCCAGCAGCGCGATCGAGGGGGGACGGATCACGGACATGGCCGGACCTTAGCCGAATTGCGCGGCAGGCGTCGCGGCGGCGAATCCTGCGTGCAGATGGCCTGAATGCGCATCGCCGCGGCGGATGCTCCAATGGCGACATGGAACGCATGCCCACCCTCTTCCTCTCGCATGGCTCGCCGATGATCGCGCTCGAACCGCGCGAGGCGGGTGCCTTCATCGCGCGACTCGGACCGGCGATCGACGCCGCGTTCGGCCGTCCGCGCGCCATCCTCGCCATCTCGGGACACACGCTGACGCGCGAACCCGCGCTGCTCGCCGCGCCGCGCCACGCAGCGGTCTACGACTTCGGCGGCTTCGACCCGCGGCTCTACGAGATGCGCTATGACGCCCCCGGCGCGCCGGCGCTCGCCGGTCGCGTCGCCGAGTTGCTGCAGGCCGCCGGCCTGCCGGCGCACCGCATCGACGAGGGCGGTCTCGACCATGGCATCTGGACGGCCTTGAAATACGCCTACCCGCAGGCCGATGTGCCGGTGCTGCCGCTGGGCTGGCCACCGAACTGGAGCCCGCGCCGGCTGTTCGAACTCGGCGCCGCACTGGCACCGCTGGCCGACGAGGGCGTGCTGATCGTCGGCACCGGCGGCATCACGCACAACCTGCGCCGCGTCTTCGCCGGCGGCCTGCGCGTCGACGCCGACCAAGCGGTCACGCCCGAGAGCCTGGCGTTTCGCGACTGGTTCGTCGAGCGCACGGCGGCAGCCGACTGGGACGCGCTGTTCGACTACCGCGCCCGCGCACCCTATGGTGCGCTGATGCACCCGACCGACGAACACCTGCTGCCGTTCTTCGTCGCCGCCGGTGCCGGCCGCACCGGTCCGGGGCTGCGCATCCACGCCAGCCAGACCCATGGCGACCTCGGCATGGACGCCTACGCCTTCGGCGCGACGGCCGCCCGGCTCGCCTCAGTCTGAAGCGGCGGGGGCCGCAGCGAACGCGGCGTCCAGCGCGGCGATCCAGCGCGCTTTCTGCTCGGGCGTCGCGAAGGCGGCATCGAAGCCGTTGCGCGCGAGCCGGTACGCGTGGTCGCGCCCGAGCTGCGGCAGCGCGTCGAAGGTCGCGAGGTAATTGTCGACGAGGTAGCCGCCGAAATAGGCCGGGTCGTCGCTGTTGACCATCGCGCACAGCCCGGCATCGAGCAGCGCCGGCAGGTTGTGGTCGGCCATCCGGTCGAACACGCGCAGCTTGACGTTGGACAGCGGGCAGACCGTCAGCGGCACGCGCGCGGCAGCCAGCCGCTGCACGAGCGCGGCGTCCTCGAGGCAGCGCACGCCATGGTCGATGCGCTCGACATGCAGGCGGTCGAGCGCATCGCGGATGTACGCGGGCGGCCCCTCCTCGCCGGCGTGGGCGACGAGGTGCAGGCCGAGTTCGCGGCAGCGCGCGTAGACGCGCTCGAACTTCTCGGGCGGGTGGCCGCGCTCGCTGCTGTCGAGGCCGACGCCGATGAAATGCTGCCGATACGGCAGCGCCTGTTCGAGCGTCGCGAAGGCCGCCTCTTCGCTCAAGTGGCGCAGGAAGCACAGGATGAGGTCGGCGCTAATGCCGAGCTCGGCCTCGGCGCGGCGGCAGGCACGGGCCAGGCCGAGGATCACGGCCTCGATGTTCACGCCGCGATCGGTGTGGGTCTGGGGGTCGAAGAAGATCTCTGCGCGCACGACATGGTCGGCCGCGGCGCGCTCGAAATAGGCCCACGCCATCGCAAAGAAGTCGTCCTCCTTCAGCAGCACGCTGGCGCCGGCGTAATAGATGTCGAGAAAGCTCTGCAGATCGGTGAAGGCGTAGGCGGCGCGCAGCGCCTCGACACTGGCGTACGGCAGCTTCACGCCGTTGCGCGCGGCGAGCGCGAAGATCAGCTCGGGTTCGAGCGAACCCTCGATGTGGATGTGCAGTTCGGCCTTGGGCATCGCGCGCAGCAGCGCGTGCAGCGAGGAGCGGCCGGGGGCGATGGCGGCGGTCATCACGGCGCCGGCGCCGCGACGGCGGCCGGGGCGACGGCATCGGCCACACCCGCCGCATGCGCCTGCTCATCGGCGTGGTAGCTGCTGCGCACCATCGCGCCGACGGCCGCATGCGAGAAACCCATCGCCATCGCCTCGCGCTCGAACATCGCGAACGTGTCGGGATGCACGTAGCGCCGCACCGGCAGGTGGTGGCCGCTGGGCGCGAGGTACTGGCCGATCGTCAGCATCTCGATGCCGTGTTCGCGCATCTCGCGCATCACCTGCAGGATCTCCTCGTCGGTCTCGCCCAGGCCGACCATCAGCCCGCTCTTCGTCGGCACGCCCGGGACTTCCTGCTTGAAGCGCTGCAGCAGGTTCAGGCTGAAGGCGTAGTCGGACCCCGGCCGCGCCTCCTTGTACAGGCGCGGGATGGTCTCGAGGTTGTGGTTCATCACGTCGGGCGGCGCGGCCTTGAGGATCTCGAGCGCGCGGTCGGCACGGCCGCGGAAATCGGGCACCAGGATCTCGATGCGGGTGGCCGGCGAGAGCTCGCGCGTGCGCCGGATGCAGTCGACGAAATGCTGGGCGCCGCCGTCGCGCAGATCGTCGCGGTCGACGCTGGTGATGACGACGTACTGCAGCTTGAGCGCCGCGATCGTGCGCGCGAGGTTCTCGGGTTCGGCCACGTCGAGCGGGTCGGGCCGGCCATGGCCGACGTCGCAGAACGGGCAGCGCCGCGTGCACTTGTCGCCCATGATCATGAACGTCGCCGTGCCCTTGCCGAAGCATTCGCCGATGTTCGGGCACGAGGCTTCCTCGCAGACCGTGTGCAGCTGATGCTCGCGCAGGATCTGCTTGATCTCGTAGAAGCGCGTCGACGGCGAACCGGCCTTGACGCGTATCCACGCCGGCTTCTTCAGCGTCTCGGCGGGGACGATCTTGATCGGGATGCGCGAGGTCTTGGCCTGCGATTTCTGCTTGGCGGTGGGGTCGTAGGCCGTCGACATGGTGGCTGCTGCGCCTTCGGGGAAAGTCCCGATTTTACGGCGCCAGCCGTCGCTGCAGCGCCTGCGCCAGCCGCGCGGCCGCGTCGTCCCAGCCCGCGTCGATGCCGCAGCGCCGCAGGTCGACGGTCTCGAGCCCGGCGTAGCCGCAGGGGTCGATGCGGCGGTAGGGCTCGAGGTCCATCGCGACGTTCAGTGCCACGCCGTGATAGGTGCGGTGGTTGGTGACCTTGATGCCGAGCGCGGCGATCTTGCCCAGTCCGGCGAAGGGATCGCCCGCCGCGACTTCGAGCAGCGCATGCGAGCGCGGGTCGGCCAGCCGCACATAGATCCCCGGCGCGCTGCGCACGCGGTGGCCGACGACGCCCCAGGTCCACAGCGTGTCGATCACCGACTCCTCGATGCGGTAGACATATTCCTTGACGTAGATGCCCAACCGCCTCAGGTCGACGAGCGGGTAGGCGACGACCTGCCCCGGGCCGTGGTAGGTGACCTGGCCGCCGCGGTCGGTGCGCACGACCGGGATGTCACCGGGCGCGAGCACATGGGCGTCGCGCCCGGCGATGCCCTGGGTGTAGACGGGATCGTGCTCGACGAGCCAGAGCTCGTCTTCGCTGTCGTCCGCGCGCGCTGCGGTGCGCGCGCGCATCGCGGTCTCGACTTCGAGGTAGGGCCGCCGGCCCAGCATCAGGGTGCGCATCGAAGGGTGCAGTCTACGGTCTCGGCGACCGCCAGGCTTGCACCCGCTGCCTGGACGTTGCCTAGAGATTCCCGGCGAACAGCCTGCCGATGAACAGATCCCTGAAGCTGTTCGCCTCGTCGAGTCCTAGTCGTTCGAGATAGGCGCGCGGCGCCTCGCGCCCTTCCCAGAGGCTGCGCAGCGCCGTCGTCACGAGTTCGACCGGATGGTGGCCGGCCTGCTGCAAACGTTTGAGCGCCGCGACAATATGCTGCTCGTCGGCGTTGAGATCGGTTCCAAACGGATAAGGCGACAGCCATCCGGCATCGATTCCAGGCTGCAGCCGCTCGCGCAACGAGTCGGGCGTGTTCGGCAATCGCTGCGGCGCCGGTTCCCAGCCCGCCTCGAGCTTGCCCGCGGCGCGCGCGCTCGTGATCAGCTCGTCCCGGAAGCGCGCATCGGCGATGGCGATCAGGCGCTTGACGACCTCGCCGTCGGTCTGCCCGCGCAGGTCGGCGACGCCGTATTCGGTGACGACGATGTCGCGCAGGTGACGCGGGATGGTCTCGTTGCCGCCGCCGCCCCAGACGATGCTGCTGGCCAAGCCGTCGGGACCTTCGTGGGTCGAACGCAGCATCAGGATCGAGCGCGCGTCGGGCAGCGCATGCGCCATCGCGACGAAGTTGTACTGGCCGCCGACGCCCGAGACGACGCCGCCGTCGCCCAGCGTGTCCGAGATCGCCGCGCCCAGCAGCGTGACCTTCATCGTCGTGTTGATGAAACGGGCCTTGACGCGCTGCGCGCGCTTGAGCGCGCTGTCGCGCTGCGCGGCGCCGTCGAGCTGGTTGACGAAGTCGATGCGCGTCATGTCGATGCGCGCCCGCTCGGCCGCGCCGAGGCCGCGCAGCCGCTCGTAGAAGGCCTGCGGACCGATGAAGAAGCCGGCCGTCATCACGACGCCGCCGGCCAGCCGCGCGCCGAGCAGGGTCGGGCCGATGGCGGCCAGCACCTCGGGGTCGCGCAGGTCGTTGGGCAGCTGCATGCCGTCGGGGGCGACGAGGCAGTCCTCGCTCAATCGCACGCCGCGCTGGAACACGCCATGGCGGATCAGGTAGGCGACATCGTCGGCCGTCAGCGGCGACTGGATGCGGCCGGCCTGCAGCAGCGCCTGCAGCGTCGCGGCGCTGACCGCCGCCGGCGCGATGTGGCCGCGGTTGATGAGCTGCTGCAGCACGAGGTCGTTGTAGACCTCGCGTCGCACGATGCCGGCGTCGATCAGCTCGAGCAGGCCGGCGCCGAACATCTCCGAGCAGCCGTAAAGCCCGCGGTAGAAGCGGCCGAGTTCGCGGCCCTGCACGCCGCCAGGGCTGAGACCTTCGACGAGCTGGCGGAAGCCCGCGTTCTCGCGTTCGCGCAGGATCAGCGAGCGCGCCACCGCGTCGCCGAGCGAGCCGATGCCGATCTGCAGCGTGCCGCCGTCGGCGACGAGGCTGGCCGCGTGCAGGCCGATCGCGTAGTCGGCGTCGGCGATCTCGTTGTTGGGCGGCCCGAAGAGCCGGTGCGTGCCCTCGGGCGCGTCGACGACGAGGTCGTAGAACACCGGCGCGACCTCGGCGCCGCCGCCCATGTAGGGCAGCTCGCGATTCACGACCGCGATCTTGAACAGCGGCGCCTCGGCGGCGGCACAGCGTTCGGCGATCTCGAACGAGAGATCCGGATTGCTCGACATCGACAGCCGCCAGCGCCCGCCGGCGCGCGTCTCGGCCACCGCCTGCGCGATCACGTTGACACCCTGCAGCACCATGTCGCGGGCGACGAAGGTGTAGTTCGACGCCACGTACGAGCGCTGCGCCGCCTCGTTGCCGAGATAGGCGCCCGAGCGGAAGAAGAACTCGCGCACCTCGATGTTCGGCGGCAGGCCGCCGCCGCGCGCGTCGCCGACATAGTCGAGATCGGGGTAGTCGCCGAACAGGCGCTCGGCCAGCGGTTCGAGGAAATGGCGTTCGAGATCGCTGCGGCCCCGCGGTCGCTCGAGCGAGAGCGCCGTGACGATGACGAGCCGGCGCCCGGGCAGCGAGCGGATGCGCCGGTACAGCGCGTTGACGAAGCGGTTGGGCTTGCCGATGCCCAGGGGCAGACCCAGCACGATGGGCCCGGCGATGGCCGCCAGCAAGCCATCGACAGCGGCTTCCATCGAATCGACGACGCGCGGCTGGCCCATGCTGATCTTTCTTCGATTAGGTACCCGAGTCTGCGCCGTGCGCGGAGTCCGTGCACATCGATTCGACAATGGCCTATCGGCCCGCTCTGCCAAAAGCGGGCCGAAAGCTTGCTGTGGTACGAGCCTAGAAGACGGCCTTGAACTGCACGCCGTAGGTGCGCGGGTCGTTGATGAAGCCGGTCAGGTTGTTGAAGTCGATCGCGCCGGTGACGCGGATCTGGTTCGTCAGGTTGCGCACGTAGACGGCGAGGTCGTACTTGCCGCTGTTCCAGTTGTAGCCGGCGCGCAGGCCGCCCTCGGTCAGCGCCTTGCCGGTGAACTCGATCGACTGGTAGAGGAAGAAGCTGACGCTGCTGCGGTAGGTCCAGTCGGTGTAGACGTAGTACTCGCTGCCGCCGCCGGTCGGGAACGCGTAGCGGGCGTTGAGGTTGCCGGTCCAGCGCGGCGCGTTGGGCAGCTGGTTGCCGTTGACGTAGACCTCGCCACCGCCGCCGGGGACGGCCGGGTTCGTCACCGTGCAGCCGCCGCCGCAGCCGGCCACCGTCAGGCCCGGGTCGTGGATCTTGGCGTCGTTCAGGCTCGTGTTGAGGGAGACCGTCAGGTTGTCCAGCGGCAACAACTCGAGGCTGAGCTCGAAGCCCTGGCCGACGACCTTGTTCGCGCTCTTCACCGTGTTGCTGTTGCCGCCGCCGCCGACTTCGGTCAACTGGAGGTGGCTCACGTCGTAGCGGTAGACGGCGGCCGAGAGCCGGCCGCGGCGATCCCAGAAGTCGCTCTTGATGCCGGCCTCGTACGAGGTGATGGTCTCGGGGCCGGCCTGGCTCAGCGGCCCGAACTCGCCCGCGGGCAGCGTCGTCGAGGCGCGGAAGCCGGTGCCGATGCGCGCATAGACGTTGGTGTCGCGGGTGATCGCGTACAGCGCCGACAGGTCCCAGGTCGTCTTCGTGTCGCTGGTGTCGGCGGCGAAGCCGTTGGCCGCATCCAGCGTCTGGCCGCCGACCGCCGGGACATAGCTGTAGAGCTGCTTCTTGTCGCGGGTGTAGCGCAGGCCCGCGCCGACCTTGAAGCGGTCGGTGACCTGGTACTTGGCCTCGCCGAACAGCGCCCAGGCCTGGTTGGCCTGATGGGTCTCCGCGTACAGCGGCACGCCGGTGCCGTACGGCGGCGCGCTGCCGTAGTCGATGTTCTCCCAGGTGTAGCGCTCGTCGAAGGCATAGAGGCCGGCCTGCCAGCTCAGCGGCCCGGCCTGTCGCGATTCGAGCCTGAATTCCTGCGTCAGCTGACGGTGGCCATGCAGCGCGTCCGAGGTCTCGACCGGGAAGGCCGCGACATTCAAGGCCCCCGTGGGGCTGGCAAAGAAGGTGTACGGCGCGCTGCCACCGTCGACGTCGCCACGGCTGAAAGGCTTCACGGTCTCGATCGCGGTGATCGAATGCAGGTCGAAGCCGGGCAGCGACCACTTCAGGCGGGCGTTGGCACCGGTGGACGTCACATGCTGGGCATTGACGCCGTCGATCGACATCCGGTCAGGGCTGAAGCCGGCGATCAGGTTGTTCGTCCCGGGCTGGATGATGCCGGCGCGGAACAGCCGCGGGCTGCCGTTGAGGTCGCGGTGGTGGATGTTGAACAGCGCGCTGAAGTCGGGCGACGGCTGGTACAGCGCCTGCAGGCGCAGCGCGAAGTCCTCGTAGCCTTCGGTGGCCGGGGTCTGGCCCTGGGCGTAGGTGTTGTGGACCCAGTCCTTGCGGTGCTGGTCCTGGACGGAGACGCGCATCGCCCAGTCGGGGCCGAGGGCGATGTTGCCGGCGCCCTCGGCATTGATCGTGCCGTAGTTGCCCAGGCCGACGGCGACATAGGCGTCCCGCTTGTGCGACGGCGCCACCGAGTCGAACTTGACGACGCCGGCCGGCGTGTTGCGGCCGAACAGCGTGCCCTGCGGACCGGCCAGCACCTCGACGCCCTGGACGTCGAAGACCGGGAAGCCCTTGAGGATCGGGTTCTCCTGGACGACGTCGTCGTAGACCAGCGAGACCGGTTGCGAGGCGTTGAGGTGGAAATCGGTATTGCCGTAGCCGCGCAGGTAGAAGCGCGGGAAGGCGCGGCCGAACGACGATTCGATGTTCAGGCTGGGCACCCGGCCGGCGAGGTTGCGCACGTCCTGGCCACCGGCGCTCAGCGCGTCCATCAGGTCGCCGCTGACGACGCTGATCGAACTCGGCACGTCCTGGATGTTCTCGACGCGGCGCTCGGCGGTGACGGTGATGGTCTGGAGCTGGGTCGGGGGTGGCGCCGTCTGGGCGGCCGCGTTCAGTTGCAGCGCGGCCAGGGCGGCAGCGGCAAGGGCATGGCGAACCGGCAGGGGTGTTCGCGGACGACGGGTGGCATGAGGCATGACCATGGCGACTCCTGGAAGGGGTGGGTTCTTCTAACTTCCATGATGCCGTCAAGGTCGCGTCGCTGGCGATTGGCTCCAAGAAACGTCGGGCGAGTGATGCATGCATGCAACATGCGCGCCAGTCCAGTGAATCACCCCGCTGAAAGAAAACGCCCGCAGTCTCGAAGAGGCTGCGGGCGCGGGTCGGTAGGACTTATTCGGCCATCGTGATGCCCGTGGGCGCCGGCAAGATCCGAATGGTATCGACGAAGATGGTCTGACCACCCGAAACCTGGCGCAGCTGCTCCAGGCTCAGTTCGGGAATCGCCTTCGGGCTCTCGGGCTGTTGTGTGGTCTGCTTCGAGTTCGTCATTCAAAAACTCCTGTTTATGGTGAGAAATTGCGCCACTGGTGCGCGTCCCACGATCCCATGCCTTGACAAGGAATTGAAGCTGTAAACCTTCGCAGGGAGGACTTCCGCCTATGCCCGGCCGGCCGACTGGGTCAAGATCCCCCAGACGAGGCGCTTCTGTCGTATCTTCCACGGTTTCGTAGCGGAAAGACCCGATGGATCATGTGCCCGGCCGCAGCCATATCCGCTTGACTTCGCATCCCGGTCAGGGTCCGGCCGGCGCGCCGCCGCTGCACTGGGGTGCGAGCGAACCGCTGCAGCGCGGCCCCGTCGTCGGCACCACCGCCAACCGCGGCCAACGCAACGTCATCGGCACGCACAGCGGCAGCTACGGCGTCTATCGCGCGCTCGCGGTGGCCGCCGGCAACCTCGGCCGCGGGCACCGCGCCGACCTCACCGACACCGCGCCCACCGACCTCGTCGGGCCCTACCCGCAATGGGGCGACGCCGCCCGCATCGTCGCCATCGACCCCTGGGGCGCCAGCGTCCAGAAGGTCTACGCCGAGTACCTCGCCGCCGGCTACGACATCCGGCCGACGATCGCCGTCACCAAGGCCCATATCCACCTGCCCGAGATCCGCCAGGCGATCACCTTCCAGCGCCTGGCGATCGACGGCCGCATCCTGCTCGAGGACGCCAGCGCCACCGTCACCAAGGTCGCGATCGAACCGGTCTGGTGGCTGCCCGGGGTCGCCGCACGTTTCCAGGTCAGCGAGGCCGACCTGCGGCGCGCGTTGTTCGAGGAGACCGGCGGCATGTACCCCGAACTCGTCACGCGCAGCGACCTCGAGGTCTTCCTGCCGCCGATCGGTGGCCAGACGCTCTACGTGTTCGGCGACATCCGCGATCTCGCCCGCCCCGAGGTGACGCTGACGGCGCGCGTCCACGACGAGTGCAACGGCTCGGACGTCTTCGGCAGCGACATCTGCACCTGCCGCCCCTACCTCACCCACGCCATCGAGGAATGCATCCGCGGCGCCCAGGCCGGCGGCGTCGGCCTCATCGCCTACAGCCGCAAGGAGGGCCGGGCGCTCGGCGAGGTGACGAAGTTCCTCGTCTACAACGCGCGCAAGCGCCAGCAGGGCGGCGACCGCGCCGACAAGTATTTCCTGCGCACCGAATGCGTCGCCGGCGTGCAGGACATGCGTTTCCAGGAACTGATGCCCGACGTGCTGCACTGGCTCGGCATCCGCAGGATCCACCGTCTGGTGAGCATGAGCAACGACAAGTACGACGCCATCGTCGGCAGCGGCATCGAGGTCGGCGAACGCGTCAAGATCCCCGACGCCCTGGTGCCTGCCGACGCCCGTGTCGAGATCGAGGCCAAGATAGCCGCCGGCTACTTCACCGACGGCAGCATCCCCAGCGCATCCGACCTGGCTCGGGTCCAGGGACGGGCCCTTGAGTGAGACCCCTGCCCATGTCCTGCGCGGGCTGCACGACCCGGCCACGATACGCAGGCGCTGCCGCGCCATCCTGGCCGCCGTCGACGACGGCGTCAGCCCGCATTTCAAGGTCGAGCGCAGCGGCCTGCCGGCGCTCGCCGACCGCGTCGCCGCGCTGACGCGCGGCCGCTACCCCGACCTCGCGGTGCCGCTGCACAGCCGCTGGCGCCATTTCGAGGCCGGCGGCATCGACCGGCCGCGCCAGCTCGACGCCCTGCTCGCCGGCCGCAGCGCCGCCGACGCCGCGCGCGCGCGCTTCGACCTGACGCTGATCAGCGTGCTGCTCGACGCCGGCGCCGGCGCCGCCTGGTCCTATGCCGAGCCCGGCACCGGCCTCAAGCTCGCGCGCTCCGAGGGCCTGGGCGTGGCGAGCTGGCATGGCTTCATCGGCGGGCGCTTCTCGGCCGACCCGGCCGACCCGCTGCGCGCCGACGCGGCACGGCTGGAGGTCATCGGGCCTGGGGCGCTGCGCGAACTGTTCCAGGCCGGCAGCGCGAATCCGCTCGTCGGCCTCGACGGCCGCGCCGGCCTGCTCGCACGCCTGGGCGCCGTGCTGCGCACCGAAGCCGGCAGCGTCACCGCGCGCCCGTCGCTGATCTACGACCGCCTCACCGACGGCGGCACGCGCACCGAGGTCAGCGCCACCGCCTTGCTGGGCGAGCTGCTGCGCACGCTGGCGCCGATCTGGGGCGGCGGCAGCCGCATCCGCGGCCTGCCGGCCGGCGATGTCTGGCCGCACCGCTGGGCGGGCGCGGCCACCGGCAGCGGCGAGGACGGCGGCACCGGCGGCTACGTGCCGTTCCACAAGCTCAGCCAATGGCTGGCCTACTCGCTGATCGAGCCGCTGCAGCGCAGCGGCGTCCACGTCACGGGCATCGAGGCGCTCACGGCGCTGCCCGAATACCGCAACGGCGGCCTGCTGATCGACGGCGGCGTCGTCGTGCCGCGCGCCGCCCACGCGCTCGAGCGCAGCTGGCGGCCGGGCGACGAGTTCGTCGTCGAATGGCGCGCGCTGACGGTGGCGCTGCTGGACGAACTCGCGCCGCTGGTGCGCCAGCGCCTCGACGCCCCGGACCTGCCGCTGGCCTGCATCCTCGAAGGCGGCACCTGGGCCGCCGGGCGCGAGATCGCGCGCGAGCGACGCCCGGGCGGCGCGCCGCCGCTGAAGATCGAATCCGACGGCACCCTGTTCTGAACCGAATGCCAAGAGCTGAAAGCGAGCGATGAGCGCAGCCGAAGTCCATGTCATCAACCACCCGCTGGTCCAGCACAAGCTGACGCTGATGCGACAGAAGGACCTCAGCACGGCCAGCTTCAGGCGCCTGCTGCACGAGATCGCGATGCTCATGGCCTACGAGGTCACGCGCGAGATGCCGACGCAGCTGATCGAGATCGAGACGCCGCTGGAGACGATGCGCTCGCCGGTGATCGAGGGCCGCAAGACCGTCTTCGTCGTCATCATGCGCGCCGGCAGCGGCTTCCTCGACGGCATGCTCGAGATCGTGCCGGGCGCACGCGTCGGCCATGTCGGGCTCTACCGCGACCCGAAGACGCTGGTCGCCATCGAGTACTACTTCAAGATGCCGCACGACATGGCCGAGCGCGACGCCATCGTGCTCGACCCGATGCTGGCCACCGGCAATTCGGCCGTCGCGGCGGTCGAGCGGCTGAAGGAGACGCGGCCGCGCTCGATCCGCTTCGTCTGCCTGCTCGCCGCGCCCGAGGGGCTGCGCAACTTCCACGCCCATCATCCGGACGTGCCCGTCTACGCGGCCGCCGTCGACCGCGAACTCGACAGCCACGGCTACATCCGGCCCGGCCTCGGCGACGCCGGCGACCGGCTCTTCGGCACCAAGTAACGCCCCGGGCCGCGGGTCCTCAGCCCGGACCGCAGAGGGTCCGGTCCTTCGTCCAGCACTCGCGAGTCCGCAGGGACTCGCTCGGTCCGGACTCAGCCGTCGGCGTAGGGGTCGGCGACGCCGAGCGTGGCCAGGATCGCCGTCTCCCGCGCCTGCATGCGCGCCGCCTCGGCATCGTCCTCGTGGTCCCAGCCCTGGGCATGGAGCGTGCCGTGGACGAGCAGATGCGCGTAATGCGCGGCCAGGCCGATGCCCTGCTCGGCCGCCTCGCGCGCGACGACCGGCGCGCACAACACGAGATCCGCGACGACGACCGGCTCATGCTCGTAATCGAAGGTCAGCACGTTGGTCGCGTAGTCGCGGGCGCGGTAATCGCGGTTCAGGGCCTGCGCCTCGTCGGCGCCGACGAGGCGCACGGCGATCTGCGCCGGCGCATCGAGCGCGGCGCGGATCCAGCGCCGGACCCGGTGACGCGGCAGCTCGGCGCGGTGGCCGGCGTCGGCGAACTGCAGCGACAGCTGCAGCGTCGGCCGCGCCTTCACGCCGCACCCCCGTTCACGCGGGCACGGTCGTAGGCATCGACGATGCGCGCCACCAGCGGGTGGCGCACGACGTCGCCGGCGCCGAACTCGGTGAACGCGATGCCTTCGACGCCCTGCAGCAGCGCGCGCGCCTCGACGAGGCCGCTGGCCACGCCCTGCGGCAGGTCGATCTGGCTGACGTCGCCGTTGACGACGCAGCGGCTGCCGAAGCCGATGCGGGTGAGGAACATCTTCATCTGCTCGCGCGTCGTGTTCTGCGCCTCGTCGAGGATCACGAAGGCGTGGTTGAGCGTGCGTCCGCGCATGAAGGCCAGCGGCGCGATCTCGATCAGGCCCTTGTCGAAGGCCTTGGCAACGCGGTCCAGCCCCATCAGGTCGTAGAGCGCGTCGTACAGCGGCCGCAGATAGGGGTCGACCTTCTGCGCCAGGTCGCCGGGCAGGAACCCGAGCCGCTCGCCGGCCTCGACCGCCGGGCGCGTCAGCACGATGCGCTGCACGCCGTGGCGCTCGAGCGCATCGACGGCGCAGGCGACCGCGAGGAAGGTCTTGCCGGTCCCCGCCGGGCCGATTCCGAAGGTGATGTCGTGCACCAGCATCTGGCGCAGGTAGCGCACCTGGTTGGGCGTGCGGCCGGCGAGATCGCTGTGGCGCGTGTGGAGGACGACGGCCTCGTCGTCGGCCGCCGCGGCCATCGGCGCCGTCGCCGCGCTGTAGTCGCGCAGCACGAGTTGCAGCTGGTGCTCGGCGATCGGCGCGCGCGCCATCGCGTAAAGCGTGTCGAGCAGCCGCACCGTGCGCTCGATGCCGTCGCGTGGGCCCTCGATGCGGAAACTCGCGTCGCGCCGCTGCAGCGTCACCGCCAGCGCCGACTCGATCGCGCGCAGATGGCCGTCGAGCGGCCCGCAGAGGTGGGCCAGGCGGCGGTTGTCGGCGCCTTCGAAGACGTGGCGCCGGATCAAGGAAGCGTGCAATCCATCATGGCCCGCCATTGTCGCAGCGCCGGGGCCATGCACAATCGCCGCCAGCATGAGGAACCTGCGCATGCCGCTGCTGGCGGCCCTGTTCTGGCTGACTTTCGGGCTCGCATTCGGGCCGGGCGCGTCGGCCGCGGCGCTGCGCATCGAGGCGGCGCTGGCGGCGCCCGGCGCCGTCGCCGACACGGCCTTCCCGGCCGCCGCGCTGGCGCGCGAGGTGTCGCTGCCCGACGAATGGCAGCGCAGCCGCCCCGGCTACACGGGCACGCTGTGGTACCGCGTGGAGTTCGACGACGACGCCGCGGCGCTCGCCGCCGACGACCTGATGGCGCTGACCATCGAACATGTCTGCTCCAATCTCGAGGTCTACCTCAACGGCGAACTGCTGCACAGCGGCGGCCGCATGAGCGAGCCGGTCGACGACCACTGCAACGCGCCCCAGCTCGTCACGCTGCCGACGGCGCTGCTGCATGGCCATGGCAACCGGCTCGAGATCAAGGTCGCCGGCCACGCGCTGGCCCAGGTCGGGGCGCGCCAGCGCGCCGGCGGGCTCTCGGCGCTGCGCATCGGGCCGCAGTCGGAACTGGCGCCGCGCCACGCGCTGCTGACGGCGATCCAGGTCGCCGCACCGCAGGCGCTGAGCGCGACTCTGCTGCTGATGGGCGGCTTCATGTTCGTGCTCGGCTTCATCAACCGCAGCGAAAGCCATCTCGCGTATTTCGGCGCCCTCTCGGTCGGCTGGGCGCTGATCGACGCGCGCGGCTGGCTGCGCGTGCTGCCGCTGCGCCCGCTCGGTCATTCCGAAGCCGAGTTCCTGAACTGCGCCGTGCTCGGCTTCGCGACCTGGGCCGCGGTGCAGTTCCTGCTGCGCTACGGCCGCGGACGCTGGCGCGTGGCCGACGTCGGCCTGCCGGCGCAATGCGCGCTGCTGGCGCTGTCGCTGATGCTGGCCGGCCCCGAACGCATGCACCGCGTCGCCAGCCTCTGGTACCTGGTGTTCGCGGCCGAGCTCGCGGCCGCCGCCGTCTGGCATCTGCAGCGTCAGCGCGGCACGCGCCAGTTCTGGCTGATGGCGGCGATGCTCGGCGCGGCGGGGCTGGCAGGCACGGTCGAGGCCGGTGTGCAATGGCTCGGCGTGCCGCAGATCGCGGCCCAGCTCGCCCAGCTCCTGGTGCCGCTGGTCCTCACGCTCGTGGGCCTGCGACTCGTGCAGCAGCATGGCCAGGCGCTGCAGCAGGCCGAGCTGGGCAAGGCCTCGCTGGAGCTGCGCGTGCGCGAGGCCACGGCCGAGATCGAACGCAACTTCCGCCAGCTCGCCGAGCTGCGCGTCGAGCAGGTCACCGAACGCGAGCGCAAGCGCATCGCCGCCGACCTCCACGACGACCTCGGCGCCAAGCTGCTGACGATCGTCCACACCAGCGACAGCGAGCGCATCAGCACGCTGGCACGCGAGGCGCTCGAGGAGATGCGGCTGTCGGTGCGCGGCCTCACCGGGCGGCCGGTGCGGCTGGCCGACGCGCTCGGCGACTGGCGCGCCGAGGTCGTCTCGCGCCTCGCGCAGGCCGGCATCGAGGGCGACTGGGAGGCGCCCGAAGACCTGCCGCAGACGCTGTCGGCGCGCGCCTACGTGCAGACGACGCGCATCCTGCGCGAGGCCACGAGCAACATCATCAAGCACAGCGGCGCGACGCATTGCTCGGTCACCGCCGACATCTCGGCCGGCGACTTCCACCTCGCCGTGCAGGACAACGGCGACGGCATCGCGCCCGAGACCGAGGGCCGCCTGGACCGCGGCCATGGCCTGGCAAGCATGAAGAACCGCGCCAAGCAATTGCAGGGGCAGTGCCTGGTCGAGTCGGGCCGCGGCTACGGAACCGTGATACGCCTCACGGTTCCGCTCGATCGCGCGATCGAAGGCGCCTGAAGCGCTGCTGCGCCGGCTGCGGCGGCCGATAAGATCGAATCCACCGCTTCCGCCCGCGCCGATGAAGACCATCCTTCTGCTCGAAGACCTGCCCGAAATCCGCGCCTGGATGCGCAAGCTCGTGCTCCAGGTCTTTCCCGGGGCGACGATTTCCGAGAGCGCGCGCGTGCACGACGCCAAGGAACTCGTCGGTGCGGTCAAGTTCGACCTCGCGCTGATCGACCTCGGCCTGCCCGACGGCAGCGGCGTCGACGTCGTGACCAAGCTGCGCGACGTGCAGCCCGACGCGCAGAGCGTCGTCGTGACGATCCACGACGACGACGAGCACCTGTTCCCGGCGCTGCAGGCGGGCGCCTTCGGCTACATCCTCAAGGAGCAGCCGCGCGAACTGATCACCGAGCAGCTGCAGCGCATCAGCCAGGGCGAGCCGCCGCTGTCGCCGAGCATCGCGCGGCGCGTGATGGCGTACTTCAGCGCCAAGGCCAAGCCGCAGCCGCAGGAGCACCTGATGCCCAACGTCAGCCTGACCGACCGCGAGAGCGAAGTCCTGCTGCGCGTCGCCAAGGGCTACACGCTGCCCGAGATCGGCGTCCAGCTCGGGCTGTCGCGGCACACCATCGCCGATTACGTCAAGCAGATCTACCGCAAGCTCAACGTGAGCTCGCGCGCCGAGGCCGCGCTCGAGGCGCAGCGCCTGGGCCTGTTCCGCTGAATCAGCGCGACGCCGCGAGCGCCAGCGGCGAGCGCCGCGGCAGCGCCAGCGGTTGCGGCAGCGGCGGCGGCGGGTAGGGGCGCGGCTGGCGCAGCAGCGCGTCGAGCGCATCGCCCATCAGCGGGCGCGAGAGCAGGAAGCCCTGGCCGCTGTCGCAGCCGAGTTCGCGCAGCATGCCGAGCTGGAGCTCGGTCTCGATGCCTTCGGCGATGACGTGCTTGCCCAGCGATTTCGCCAGCAGCACGATGGCGTTGATGACGGCCGCCTCTTTGGATCCCGGGCGCAGGTTGCGCACGAAGGACATGTCGATCTTCAGGCTGTCGATAGGCAGCACCGCGAGGTGCGCGAGCGACGAATAGCCGGTGCCGAAGTCGTCGACGGCGAGTCCGACACCGAGTTCGCGCAGCGCCTTGAGCGCGCTCATCGCGGCCTCGAGCTCGGCCATCAGGATGTTCTCGGTGAGCTCGATGACGAGGCGGCGCGGCGCGATGCCGCTGGTGGCCAGCGCGCGCCGCACGCGGGGCACGAAATCGAGGTCGGCGAGGTCGCGCGCGGCGACGTTGACATGCACCGCCAGTTCGCCCGCGCCGGGATGGTCGAAGCCCCAGCGCCGCATCTGCGCGCAGGCGTCGTGCAGCACATAGCCGGTGAGCTGGGTGATGAGCCCCGACTCCTCGGCGATCGGGATGAAGGCGCCGGGGCTGACCGGCCCGAGATCGGGATGGATCCAGCGCGACAGCGCCTCGAAGCCGGTCAGCTTGCCGTCGGCGAGGTCGTACAGCGGCTGGTAGGCGATCGCCAGCCCCTGGGCGGCCAGCGCCTGGCGCAGGTCGGACTCCAGGCGCACGCGCTGCGTGACCTCGGTGTGCAGGCGCACGTCGAACAGCGCGTAGCGCGCCTTGCCGCCGACCTTGGCGCGGTACATGGCGATGTCGGCATCGCGCAGCATGTCCTCGGGCCGCGTGTAGCCGATCGAGCTGAAGGTGATGCCGATGCTGGCGGTGGTGGCGATCTCCATCGAGCTCAGGCTCAAGGGTTCGGTCAGCGCCTCGAGCAGGCGCTGCGCGAGATCGACGGCGACGCCGTCGTCGGGCAGATCGGCGGCGAGGATCGCGAACTCGTCGCCGCCCAGGCGCGCCAGCAGGTCGCCGCGGCGCAGGCAGCGCAGCAGCCGCTGCGCGGCCTTGACGAGGAACTCGTCGCCGACCGTGTGGCCCTTGCTGTCGTTGATGAGCTTGAAGCGGTCGAAGTCGAGGAACAGCACCGCGAAGCCCTGCGTCGGATCGTCGCGCGCGGCGGCGATGGCCTGGGCCAGCACCTCGTTGAAGCGGTCGCGGTTGGCCAGTCCGGTGAGCTTGTCGTGCGAGGCCCGGTGCTGCAGCTCGAGCTCGGCGCGGTGGCGCGCGCTGACGTCCTGGACCTGGAGGATCAGGCTCGGGCCCTGCGCCGATTGTTCGGCGAACAGGCTGCAGCTCAGGCTCGCCCAGACCTCGGTGCCGTCGTCGCGGCGGCAGCTGACTTCGGCGGGCAGCAGGGCCTCGGCGCCGGCGCTGGCGCCGACCAGCGTCGCGGTGACGCGGTGGCGGTCGTCCTCGTCGACGAATTCGATCAGACCCCGGCCCTCGAGCGCGCCGGCGGCGCAGCCGAGCAGCCGGTGCAACGCCGGATTGGCCTGGTGGATGCGCCCGTCGTGCGCGACCAGTGCCATGCCGATCGAGGCATGGGTGAAGGCGTTCAGGAAGCGGCCTTCGGAGCGCTCGAGTTCGCGCAGATGCTGCGCCGTCTGCTCGGCCTCGCGCTGGCGCGCCTGGCTCAGCGCCAGCTCGGCCTCGCGCTCGACGGCGAGCGCCGCGGCGCGGCGCGCCGCCTCCTCGGCGTCCTGCTGGCGCGTGAAATAGTGCAGCGTGAGCAGCAGCAACGCCATGATCGGCAGCAGGGTCAGCATCACGCCCATGCCGGCGATGCGGGCGGTGATGTAGAGCACGGCCGCGACGCCCGCCGAACCCGCCGTAGCAGCACCGACCCAGCCGAAGACATCGCGCGCGTCTGCAAGGCTCAACCGCTGCCCTCGTCGCAGCCGCGGCGCCGCGGACATTAACAGCGCATCGCAAATAGCGTATAGCAGGCCGAATCCAAGCGCAGCTAGGACCAGCGCTGCGGCACGCTCATCCAAGCGGGCCAGCAGGCGAGCCTGCGTGAAAAGCTCGCCGCAAGCCAATGCGCAAAATGAACTGATGCCCGCGCAGCCCAGCCGCGAGGTCCACCTTTTCGAGCTGCGCCAAGCGGACGCCATTCCGGCAAGACTTGCCGCAATCGCGCCAGCCGACGGACCACACAACAGCAGCAATGTGAAGCAGAAAACATCCACAAGTAGGAATCGCTGCTCGGTCCCCGGGATCTTCAGCGGTACCAGCGAAGCCAGCATGGCTAACAGCGTGCCCGCAGCGACCTGTGCCAACGTCGGCATCCCCATCGAAATGACGTCGACGCAGGACCAAACAAAGCAGCCCCCGCCAAGCATCACCATCGTCCACCAATAGATCGTGGCGTTGCGGTTGTAGTCCGGCATCAAGGCGGCATGGATCCGCAGGCCGGTGCGCTGCACCCACCCGATCGGCTTGCCTTGCCCTGCGTTCAATTGCATACGCGCTCTCGTCCACCGGGTCGCTGACCCACGACCCGGCCCCACCGGCGATGGCCGGTCTTGCTGGGGGTTTCGGCAATCCGCTGCCGGACTTGACCGCCCGCGACCGCCGGTGGTCCGAAAAGGCACGCCCCGACCCTGCTTATGCGGGCCTCGCCGCTGGCCGCCCTGCCTAGGATCGGCCAGACCCCCACCCTGAACAGCCGCATGGAATCCGCGATCGCGCCTGCACCGCCCGCACCGCCGACGACCGCTGCGCCCGCACCCGCCGGCGCCGCGCTCGCCGCCGCGCAGGTCGGCCGGCTCGGCCTGCCCGAGTTGATGGATCGCGCGCAGGCCTTGCAAGGCGCCGGCGACGGCGCCGGCGCCGCCGCGCTCTACGAAGCCTGGATAGCGCACACCGACTCGCCGCTGCGCCATGCGGCCTGCTTCAACTGGGGCACCGTGCTCTCGGCGCTGGGCCGCAACGTCGAGGCCGAGGCCGCCTATCGGCGCGCGCTCGAAACCCAGCCTTCGTTCGCACCGGCGCGCATCAACCTCGGCCACCTGCACGAGCGCCGCGGCGATGTCGAAGGCGCGCTCGCCGCCTGGCGCGCGATCCTCGAGGCGCAGCCGCCGGCGCCGCTCGAGCACCGCCTGCACGCGCTCAACAACAGCGCCCGCATGCTCGAGACCGCGCGCCGCTACCCCGAGGCCGAAGCGCTGATGCGGCGCAGCCTCGAGCTCAAGGCCGGCCAGCTCGACGTCATCCAGCACTACGTGCACATCCGCCAGAAGCAATGCGCCTGGCCGCACGACCTGCCGGTGGGCGAGGTGACGCCGAACCAGTTCCTCGTCGGTACCTCGCTGCTGGCGACGATGGGCCTGCGCGACGACCCGGCGCTGCAGCTGCTGGCGGCACAGCGCTTCGTCCACGAGCGCGTGCCAAAAGCCCCGCTGCAGCCGCTGCACGCGCGCATGCCGCCGCGCAGCGGCCGCATCCGCATCGGCTATCTCTCGGGCGACCTGCACATGCACGCCGTGGGCCTGCTCACGCCCGAACTGTTCGAGCTGCACGACCGCAGCCGCTTCGAGGTCTGGGGTTTCTGCTGGACGCCGGAGAGCGAGCAGCGCGAGCGCCGCCGCATCGTCGACGCGATGGACCATCTCGTGCACCTGGCCGGCGTCGACGACGCCACCGCGGCAAAGCTGATCGCGCAGGCCGGCATCGACGTCCTCGTCGACCTGCAGGGCCTGACGAGCGGCGCGCGCCCGGCCATCCTCGGCCACCGCGCGGCGCCGGTGCAGGTCAGCTACCTCGGCCTGCCGGGGACGAGCGCGCTGCCCGGGGTCGACTGGATGGTCGCCGACCGCTACGTCATGCCCGACGCGCTGCTGCCCTATTGCACCGAGCGCCCGATCTATCTGCCGCATTGCTACCAGGTCAGCGACCGCCGGCGCGAGGTCGCGCCGCGCCCCGAGCGCGCGCGCTACGGCCTGCCCGAGGGCGCCTTCGTCTACTGCTCGTTCAACAACAACCACAAGTTCACGGCCGAGATGTTCGGCGCCTGGATGCGCATCCTCGCCGCCGTCGACGGCAGCGTGCTGTGGCTGCTCGCCGACAACGACACCGCGCGCGCAAACCTGCAGCGCGAGGCCGCGGCGCAGGGCATCGCGCCCGAGCGGCTCGTGTTCGCCGGCCGCGTCGCGCCGCCCGAATACCTGGCGCGCTTCCAGCTTGCCGACCTGATGCTCGACACCTTCCCGTTCAATGCCGGCACCACGGCCAGCGATGCGCTGTGGATGGGCACGCCGATCGTCACGCGCAGCGGCCGCAGCTATATCTCGCGCATGGCCGGCAGCCTGCTCAGCGCCGTCGGGCTGCCCGACCTCATCGCCGACGACCTCGCCGGCTACGAGCGACTGGCGATCGCGATCGGGCGCAACCCGGCGCGGGTCGCCTCGTACAAGCGCTACCTCGCCGAGCAGGGCCGCGCATCGCCGCTGTTCGACATGCCGGCGATCGTGCGCGAACTCGAAGCCGAATTCGAGCGCCTGGCGCTGGCCGCGCGCAAGGCCGCAAGCGCCTAAGTCGACACGGACGCCGAAGCCGAGCCCCCGATGAGCCGCCAGGAACCTCCGTTGCTGACCGACGCGCAAGCGCCGCCGGGCTGGAGCCTGGACGACGACGCGCTGGCCCACGCCATCGCCTGGCTGACGCGCCACCATGGCCGCGAGCGCAGCCCCGCCTCGCTGCTCGCCGGCCTGCCGACGGGCGGGCGGCTGGCGCCCGACCAGGCGCTGCGCGCACTACGCGAAGCGGGCTACAACGCCGGCCTCGTGCAGCGCCGCGTCGCCGAGATGCCGCATCTGCTGCTGCCGGCGGTGCTGCTGCTCAAGCAGGGCGACGCCTGCATCCTCGTCGCGCGCCGCGGCGACGGCGGCTACGACATCGTGATGCCGGGACCCGAGGCCGCCGAATGCACGGCGACCGAGGCCGAACTCGAGTCCGAGTACACCGGCCTCGCGCTCGTCGCGACACCGCAGCCGCGCGCCGCCGAAAGCAGCCACGCCGCGATGCTGATCGACACCGGCCCGCATTGGCTGTGGGGCACGCTGCGCCGCTTCGTGCCGTACTACCGCGCGGCGCTGCTGGCGGCGCTGCTGAGCAATGTGCTGATGCTCGTCACCGGCCTGTCCACGGCCGTGATCTACGACAAGGTGATCCCGCACCAGGCCTACACGACGCTGTGGACGCTGGCTGCGGCCAGCGTGCTGGCGATGGCCTTCGACCTGCTGTCGCGTCAGCTGCGTGCCTACCTGATCGACCTCGCGGGCCGCAAGGCCGACCTCATCGTCGGCAGCCTGCTGTTCCGCCAGACGCTGGCCCTGCGCATGGAATACCGGCCGGCGTCGGCCGGCGCCTACGCCCACCACCTGGCCCAGCTCGAGCAGATCCGCGAGTTCTTCGGCTCGGCGACGATGGCCGCGCTTTCCGACCTGCCGTTCATCGCGATCTACGTCACGATGGTGTTCATGATCGGCGGTCCGCTGGGCCTCGTGCTCGTCGGCGCGATCCCGGCGCTGATGGGCATGGCCGGGCTCATCCAGGGCGCGCTGCGCCGCGCGATGGGCACGCAGATGCAGCAGCAGGCGAGCCTGCACGGCGTCCTCGTCGAGGCCATCGACGGCATGGAGGACATCAAGGCCGCCGGCGCGCAGGGCCGCTTCCTGCGCCGCTTCGAGGAGGCGACAGCTGCGGCCGCGCAGGCGATGCTGCGCTCGCGCACGATCGCCGGCTGGACGATGAACATCTCGACGATCTCGCAGCAGGCGGTGACGATGGCGATGCTCGTCTGGGGCGTCTACCTGATCGGCGACAAGGTGATCACCGGCGGCGCGCTGATCGGCTCGGTGATGTTCGCCACGCGCGCCGTCGCGCCGCTGGCCGGCGTCGTCGGCCTGGCGACGCGCTACCAGGGCGCGCGCGCCGCCGTGCGCGCGCTCGACGAGGTGATGAACAAGCCCATCGAGCGCGAGCCCGGCAAGCAATACGTGCCCAAGCACGAGCTCAGCGGTCGCATCGGGCTCGTCGGCGTCGGCTTCGCCTACCCCGCACCCGCTGGCGCGAACGGCGCGCTGGGCCCGCGCGTGCTGCGCGAGCTGACGCTGCGCTTCGAACCCGGCGAGCGCGTCGCCATCCTCGGCCGCATCGGCTCGGGCAAGAGCACGGTGCTGCGCCTGCTCGCAGGCCTGTACCGACCGAGCGACGGCCATGTCGATGTCGACGGCATCGACCTGCGTCAGATCGACCCCGCCGATTTCCGCGCCCGCGTCGGCTTCGTCGCGCAGGACCCGCGCCTCTTCCACGGCTCGCTGCGCGACAACGTGCTGCTCGACCGCCCCGCCGCCGACGCGGCGCGGCTGGCCGAGGTCGCGCAGCTCACCGGGCTCGACCGCCTCGTCGCCTCGCACCCCGACGGCTGGGAGCTGCCGGTCGGCGAATCGGGATCGCTGCTCTCGGGCGGCCAGCGCCAACTCGTCGCACTGGCGCGCTGCCTCGTGACGCGGCCGCAGATCCTGCTGATGGACGAGCCGACGAGTTCGATGGACGCGCAGAGCGAGGTCGCCTTCCTGCGCCAGCTCAAGGAGGCCAGCGGCGACTGCACGCTGGTGATGGTGACGCACCGACCTGCCGTGCTCGAACTCGTGCAGCGCATCGTCGTCGTCGACGCCGGCCGCGTCGTCATGGACGGCCCCAAGGAGCAGGTGCTGGCCGCGCTCAGCGGCGCGCGGCCGGCGCCTGTGCCGTCGGGTTCGGCGCCGGCCGACGCGGCGCCGAGCAACCTCCATCTGCATCCGGCGGCGCGGCCGGTCGAGCGCGAGGCGACGGTCTAGCCCATCGATGTCGCGATGATCGCCCTGCCCCCGTTCCTGAAGCGGCTGCGCCTGCCGCAGCGCCCGGCGCTGCCCACGCGCCGGCCGCGCGCGCCGCGCCTCAAGCGCAGCGACCTCGCTTTCGTCAGCCCGGTGCAGGCGGCGCATGTGCTCGAACCCGCGCCGGCGGCGATGTGGGCCGTCTACCTGATGCTGGCGGCGATCGCCGTGGCGCTGGCCTGGGCCGCGACCTCGCAGGTCGACATCATCGCCAAGGCCAGCGCGCGCGTCGTCCCCGACGGCCACGAGCAGATCATCGCCAGCCTCGAGGGCGGCATCCTGCGCGAGCTCGAGGTCCGCGAGGGCCAGCAGGTCGTCGAGGGCCAGGCACTGGCGATGCTCGACCCGACGCGCTTCGAGGCCCAGCAGGCCGAGGGCTCGACCAAGCGGCTGGCGCTGCTGGGCACGCAGGCGCGGCTCGAGGCCGAGGCCAGCGGCAGCGCGCTCGAGTTCCCCGACGCCGTGCCCGACGACATCGTCGCCGGCGAGACCGAGAGCTACGACGCCCGCCAGCGCACGCTCACGCAGGCGCAGGAGACCGGCCGGCGCAACCTCGCGCTGCTCACGCGCGAGCTGCAGATGGCGCAGACGATGGCCGCCAAGGGCCTGATGAGCGAGGTCGAGGTGATGCGCGCGCGGCGCCAGGTCAACGACGTGGGCCAGGAACTGCAGGAGCGCGCCGCGCGCTTCCGCCAGGACGCCAGCGCCGAGCTCGTGCGCGTGAAGACCGAGCTGGCGATGCTCGACGAGCAGATGGTCGTGCGCGACGACGCGCTCAAGCGCACGACGCTGACCTCGCCGGTCAACGGCGTCGTGAAGACGATACGCATCAACACCGTCGGCGGCGTCGTCATCCCCGGCGCGCCGCTGATCGAGATCCTGCCGACCGGGCCGCGCGTGCTCGTCGAGGCGCGCGTGAAGCCCGCCGACATCGGCTTCGTGCGCGTCGGCCAGCCTGTCGAGGTCAAGCTCAGCGCCTACGAGTACGTCGTCTACGGCGCGCTGCACGGCAGCGTGATCTCGATCAGCCCCGACGCGATGGGCGACCCCGACCGCGCGCCGCAGCCCGAGGGCAGCTGGTACCGCGCGCTGATCCGCTGCGACGGCTACCAGAAGGTCGAGGGCACGAAGCCGCTGGCGGTGCTGCCGGGGATGACGGGCGAGGTCGAGATCCGCACCGGCCAGCGCACGGTGCTGGGCTTCATGCTGCGGCCGATGATGAAGTCGCGCGAGGCGTTCCGCGAGCGCTAGGCATAACGACATGCGAAGCGCGTCGTTGCGACGCGCCGCCGGCCCTGCTACCGTAGCTGGATCATCAGGAGTCCCGCCATGCCCAACTGCTACACCGACAACTCGCTCGCGATCGGCCGCACGCCGCTGGTGCGCCTGAACCGCGTCACCGAAGGCGCCAAGGCCACCGTGCTGGCCAAGATCGAGGGCCGCAACCCGGCCTATTCGGTGAAGTGCCGCATCGGCGCGGCGATGGTCTGGGACGCCGAGAAGCGCGGCCTGCTCGGCCCGGGCAAGGAACTCGTCGAGCCGACGAGCGGCAACACCGGCATCGCGCTGGCCTTCGTCGCCGCCGCGCGCGGCATCCCGATCACGCTGACGATGCCCGAGACGATGAGCATCGAGCGCCGCAAGCTGCTGCTCGCCTACGGCGCCAAGCTCATCCTCACCGAGGGCGCCAAGGGCATGAACGGCGCCGTCGCCAAGGCCGAGGAGATTGCCGCCTCGGACCCGAAATACGTGCTGCTGCAGCAGTTCAAGAACCCCGCCAACCCGGCCATCCACGAGGCCACGACGGGCCCCGAGATCTGGGACGACACCGAGGGCGCGATCGACATCCTCGTCGCCGGCGTCGGCACCGGCGGCACGATCACCGGCGTTTCGCGCTACATCAAGCGCACGCGCGGCAAGGCGATCACGTCGGTCGCCGTCGAGCCGAGCGCGAGCCCGCTGATGACGCAGAAGCGTGCCGGCCAGCCGCTGCAGCCGGCCGGCCACAAGATCCAGGGCCTGGGCGCCAACTTCATCCCCGAGGTGCTCGACCTCTCGCTCGTCGACGCCGTCGAGACAGTGGGCAACGACGAGGCGATCGCGATGGCGCGCCGGCTCGCGCGCGAGGAAGGCATCCTCTCGGGCATCTCCTGCGGCGCCGCGACGGTGGCCGCGCTGCGCTGGGCGCACAAGCCCGAGAACGCCGGCAAGACGATCGTCGTCGTGCTGCCCGATTCGGGCGAGCGCTACCTCAGCTCGGCGCTGTTCGAGGGGATGTTCGACGCCGGCGGCAATCCGGTGGCCTGAGCGCCGCCCGGCCGCGCGGGCGGCGCGGCTAGAACGTCGCCCACTCGTCCTCGGCCGCCGCCGCCGGTGCCGCAGTTCCGGCGGGCGCGGGCGTCGCAGCAGGCTTCGATGGTGACTTCCACGCCGGCTTTGCTGCGGCGGCTGGTGCGGCGCGCCGTGGCGCCGCGGGACGACGTGCCGGCGCGGCGCCCGCAGCCGCTGCCCCATCCGCCAGCCGGAAGCGGCCGACGACGGTGGCGAGCTCGCTGGCCCGCGACTTCAGGCTGTCGGCGGCGGCCGCCGATTCCTCGACGAGCGCGGCGTTCTGCTGCGTCACCTGGTCGAGCTGCTGGATCGCGGCGCCGACCTGCGAGATGCCCTGCGTCTGCTCGAGGCTGGCCGACGAGATCTCGCCGATGAGGTCGTTGACGCGGCGCACCTGGACGACGATGGCCTGCATCGCCTGGCCGGCCTCGCCGACGAGGCGCGAACCGGCCTCGACCTTCTCGACGCTCTGGCCGATCAGCGTCTTGATCTCGCGCGCCGCCTCGGCACTGCGCTGCGCGAGGCTGCGCACCTCGGAGGCGACGACGGCGAAGCCGCGTCCCTGTTCGCCGGCCCGCGCCGCCTCGACGGCGGCGTTGAGCGCGAGGATGTTCGTCTGGAACGCGATGCCGTCGATGACGCCGATGATGTCGGACATGCGCTTGCTGCTGGCGGCGATGTCGTCCATCGTGCCGACGACGCGGCCGACGACCTCGCCGCCCTGGCTCGCCGCCGCGCTCGCGCTGTCGGCAAGCTGCGTCGCCTGGCGCGCGGTGGCGGAGTTCTGCTTCACCGTCGCCGTGAGCTGTTCCATCGACGCCGCCGTCTGCTCGAGGTTCGACGCCTGCTCCTCGGTGCGCTGGCTGAGGTCGGCGTTGCCGCCGGCGATCTGCGCCGAGCCCGTGGCGATGTTGTCGCTGCTGCGTTGCACCTGGCCGACGATGTCGACGAGATTGGCCGTCATCTGGCGCAGCGAGTGCAGCAGCCGCGCCGGCTCGTCCTTGCCGGTGACCTCGACGCGCACCGTCAGGTCGCCGGCGGCGACGGTCTCGGCGACCTGCATCGCCTCGCGGATCGGCGCCGTGATCGAGCGCGTCAGCCACCAGCCCAACAGCGCCGCGAGCAGCACCGCCACGGTGATCAGCACGAGCGTCAGCACGACCGCGGCATGGCTGTCCGCCTCGGCCTGCGCCGCGCCGTCCTTCATCAGCCGGTCCTGGAACGCGGACAGCGCGTGCGTGGCCTCGAAGAAGGCCTGCTGCTTCGGACGCAACTCCTTCAGCAGTCGCGGGCCGGCGACATCGGCCTGGCCCGACTCGATCAGCTTGACGACGGCGCCGCGCTCCGCGGCGTAGGCGGCGCGCGTCTGCTCGAGCTGCTTGAAGAGTTCCTGGCCGCGCAGCGAATGGATCAGCGACGCCAGTCGCCGCATGCGATCGTCGTTGGCTGCGCCGGCGTCGCGCACGCGGCCCAGCGACGCCTTCGCCTCGTCGGCATCGCGCGCGGCGATAATCGCGTTGCGCAGCTCGGTCGCCTGGACATTGGCATTTCGCTCGATCTCGTCGGCGAGGACGACCTTGGCGTAGCGATCACCGACCGCATCCCTGACGGTCGCGTCCAGCGTGCGGATGCTGCTCAGGCTGGCCAGGGTCTGCAGCAGCAGCAGCGCGACCAGGATGGCGAAGCCGGCACCCAGCCGGGCGCCGATGCCGATGTTCCGTATGAAATTCACGCTCGTGCTCCCTCGAATCCATCCACCGCGGACGGTCGACGACCTGCGGATCGGTGGATCCGGCATCCGTTGCATCGGCCGCCGCGTCGGCCTTCCATAGCCATACTTTTGACATGGACATCACGCCATTGATGCAACTCAATCGACCGCGAGGTCCAACGACCTACAAGGGATTCCGACACGTTCCTCATTGGAACCATCCGGCGCGGGAGGCGCGCATCATGTCGAAGCGATCGAATTTCTACGTCGTTCCCACGCAGCGCTGGTACGTGGAGCGCACCGTCTGGCTCATCGCCGGCGTCGTGCTGCTGGCCTCGACCGCACTGGCGGCCGCCTTCAACCCGCTGTGGGTGCTGGGCGTGCTGGTCACCGCGCTGGTCTCGATCTGGGTCGGCCTGACCGGCTGGTGTCCGGTCGGCAACGTGCTCGTGCGGCTGGGCTTGCCGCCCGCGCTCGCCGCGCCCGGGTGGCGGCCGGGCGACGTCTACCGCATGCAGACCGATGCCTGGTATCTGGAGCGCCGCATCTACATCGCGGTGGGCGTGAACCTGACGCTGGCCAGCGGGCTCTCGCTGGTGCACAGCCCCTGGTGGCTGGCGTTCACGGCCTTCGTCGGTGTGGCGATGGTCTGGTTCGCCGGCACGGGCTTCTGCATCATGGCCAACGCGCTGTACTGGATGGGCGCCGAGCCGCGGCTCAGACCCGAAGGCCGCGACGCATCCCGATCGCTTCCTCCTGTTCCAGTTCCTCGAGCCGACCTTCGACCTCGCTGATGGTCGCATCGAGCTCGGGCAGCATGACGTCCTGCAGCGCCCGCGCGCGGCGCACCGTGCGGCGGTATTCGTCGGCCAGCCGCTCGAGATTGCCTTCGACGGCGGCCAGCGGCACCGCCGCGCGCAGCAGTTCGGCGTAGGCGGCGCGGCAGGCTTCGGCCTCGGCATTCGGCTCCACCGCCGCGGCCGGCGCCGTCGCCGCGGCGTCGTAATCGGTTTGCTGCAGCGGCACGCCCATCAGCGCGCGGCGCGCCAGGCGCAGCCGCGCCGGCGCGAGGTCGGCGGCCGGATGCACCTGCAGCCCCTGCAGGCCGAGGCGCGCGACGGCCGCCTGCAAGGCCCGGCGCGCGGCCGCGTCGAGCGCGTCGCAGCGCCGCCGCAGGTCGCGCTGGCGTGCCAGCTCGCGCAGGATCTCGCCGGCCAGCAGCAGGCATTTCTCGTCGAGGAAGACATGGCCTTCGTGCATGGCCCGGCGCTCGTCGCGCATCTCGAGCACGGCGCTGCGGGTCGGGCTGATGTCGCTCACGCCGCGGTCCTTGCCGCGTCCACTGCAGCAGCGTCGAGATGCGCCGCGATCTGCGCGTCCGACAGCCTTGTGAGCTCGCTGCGCGGCAGCGTCGCCAGCAGCTGCCAGGCCAGCGCCATGCTCTGCTCGAGCGTGCGCGGGCCGTCCTGGGTCGCGAGGCGGCGCTCGAAATCGTCGCCGTAGCGCAGGTAGGCGCGGTCGGTCTCGGCCAGGCCCTCGGTGCCGACGACGCTGGCGAGCACGCGGGCCTGCGCCGCGCGCGCGCAGGCGGCGTAGAGCTGGCTCGCCAGCGCCGGGTGGTCGGGGTCGGTGTAGCGGCCGCCGGTGCCGTCCTTCATCAAGCGCGAGAGGCTCGGCAGCACATGCACCGGCGGGTAGACGCCGCGCCGGTCGAGGTCGCGCGAGAGCACGATCTGGCCCTCGGTGATGTAGCCCGTGAGGTCCGGGATCGGGTGGCTGATGTCGTCGGCCGGCATCGTCAGGATCGCCAGCTGGGTCAGCGTGCCGGGCTTGCCGCGCAGGCAGCCGGCGCGCTCGTACAGCGTCGCCAGGTCCGAATACATATAGCCCGGGAAGCCCTTGCGGCTGGGGATCTCGCCCTTGCTCGACGAGACCTCGCGCAGCGCCTCGCAGTAGTTGGTCATGTCGGTCATGATCACCAGCACCTGTTTGCCGAGCTCGAAGGCGAGGTACTCGGCCGCCGTCAGCGCGTAGCGCGGCGTCAGCAGGCGCTGGGTGCTCGAATCGCCCGCGAGGTTGAGGAACAGCGCCGTGCGTTCGAGCGCGCCGCCCTGCTCGAGGCTGCGGCGGAAATACTCGGCGCTGTCCCAGGGCACACCGATGCCGGCGAAGACGATGACGAAGTCCTCGGCGTCGCGGCGCAGCCGCGCATGCCCGGCGATCTCGACGGCGAGCCGGTCGTGCGGCAGCCCGCCGCCCGAGAAAAGCGGCAGCTTCTGGCCGCGCACGAGGCTGTTCATCAGGTCCAGCGTCGAGATGCCGGTCTCGATGAAGTCGCGCGGCAGCGCGCGCGCCACCGGGTTCAGCGGCAGACCCTCGATCGCGACCTTCGCATGCACGGCCAGCGGCGGCCCGCCGTCGATGACCTGGCCGACGCCGTTGAACACGCGCCCGAGCAGCCCCGGGCCGACGCCGAAGCGCAACGGCTCGCCGAGGAAGCGCACGACCGTGCCCTCGAGCGTGAGCCCGGCGGTCGACTCCAGCACCTCGATCGTCATCAGCTGCTCGTCGATCGCGGCGACGCGGCCCAGCCGCGAGCGGCCGTCGCTGCCGCGCACCTCGACGGCGTCGGCGAGGCCGACGTCGACGCTGCGGCGCAGGAACAGCAGCGGCCCCTCGAGCCGGGTCGCGGCGCCTTCAGCGGTGAGCTGCATCGCCCGCCTCCTCGGTGATCGCCGTTGCCGGCTGCAGCGCGGCGAGTTCGCGTTCGACGCGCGCGTCGAGTTCGGCGTAGCGTTCGAGCGCCGCGTCGCCGATGTCCTCGCCCATGCGCTGCAGCGCGCGCAGGCCCGGCAGCGCGGCGATCGCCTCGGGCGCGGCGCCGGCGGCCAGCGCGGCCTCGGCGCCGGCGATGAAGCGGCCCAGCAGCTTCATCATGGCGGCCTGGCGCGCCGGGCTGCAGACGCGGTCGATGGCGCTGTACGCCGACTGGCGCAGGAAGGCCTCGGCGACGAGGTCGGCGCACAGCAGCGTCAGCTGCTGGCGCGGCGGCAGCGCGTCCTTGCCGATGATGCGGCCCATGCGCTCGAGCTGCGCCTGCTCGTCGAGCAGGGTCAGGAAGCGCCGCCGCAGCTCGACCCATTCGCCGTTGCCCTGCGTCGCCCACCAGGGCGCGAAATCGCGCGCGTCCTCGGCGTAGGACTGCAGCGGGTGGATCGCGGGGTAGAAGCGCGCCTGCGCGCGCTTGGCGTCGAGCGCCCAGAACGCCTTCACGTAGCGCTTGGTGTGGCTGGTCACCGGCTCGGAGAAGTCGCCCGAGGGCGGGCTGATGGCGCCCATCACCGTCACCGATCCGGTCTCGCCGGCCAGCGTGCGCACCACCGCCGCGCGCTCGTAGAAATCGGCCAGCCGGCTTGCCAGGTAGGCCGGGTAGCCGCCCTCGCCGGGCAGCTCGCCGAAGCGGCCCGAGACCTCGCGCAGCGCCTCGGCCCAGCGGCTCGTGCTGTCGGCCATCAGCGCCACGTGCAGGCCCTGGTCGCGGAAATATTCGGCCACCGTGATGGCGCAGTAGATGCTGGCCTCGCGCGCCGCCACCGGCATGTTCGAGGTGTTGGCGATGATCACCGTGCGCTCCATCAGCGGCCGGCCGCTGCGCGGGTCGTCGAGCTGCGGGAATTCGTCGAGCACGCCGGCCATCTCGTTGCCGCGCTCGCCGCAGCCGAGGTAGACGATGACGTCGGCGTTGCAGCCCTTGGCCAGCGCCTCGAGCAGCACCGTCTTGCCGGTGCCGAAACCGCCCGGGATCGCTGCCTTGCCGCCCTGGGCGAGGGGGAACAGGCTGTCGAGGATGCGCTGCCCCGTCACCAGCGGCGCGCCCTTGGGCAGGCGCTGGGCGATGGGCCGCGGCTCGCGCACCGGCCAGCGGTGGCCGGCGGAGACTTCATGTGTGCGGCCTTCGTCGTCGCGCAGCACGGCCAGCGTTTCGTCGTCGGCGTAGTCGCCCGCGGGCACGACCGACAGCACGGTGCCGCCGACATCGGGCGGCACGAGGCAGGACTGCGGCCGCCCGTACACCGTCTTCACGCGGCCGAGCAGCGCGCCCGGGGCCAGCCGCGCGCCCGGCGCGACGGCAGGTTCGAAGGCCAGCCGCACCGGCTCGCTGGCGCGCAGGCCCGGCTCGACATGGTCGGCATGGCTGCCCGAGAGCGGCCGCAGCAGGCCATCGAAGATCCGCCCGAGCAGGCCGGGCCCGAGGCGGATCGCCAGCGGCTGGCCCTCGCCGCGCACCTCGGTGCCGGGCCGCAGTCCCGTCTGGTCCTCGTAGACCTGGACGACGATGATCTCGCCGTCGATGCGCACGACCTCGCCGAGCAGCCCGCGCGGCCCGACGCGCACCGCGAACGTGCCCTTGGTGCCGGGGATTGCGATCCCGCATCAACTGGAGACGCTGAA
>JAGWTU010000115.1 GCA_028868825.1 Burkholderiales bacterium
CCGTCGCGCTACGAGCCGGTGCGGCCGTGGAGCGGTGACCGTCTGGTGCAGGTGGACGCGGCGCCGGAAATGACGGTGGCCGCGACGCGGCCTGTGCCCAGCGCGGCAGCCTCGGCGGTGCACGAGCGCCCCATGCCGGATCGGCAGGCGGCGAGTCCGATCGATGCCGAGCCCTTCACGCCTCGGGCCGAGCCGACTGCGCGCCAGGTCGATCGCGATGCACTGCTCACCAGGCCAGCGATGCCACGCACCGACGAGGCGCCGCTGCCGCCGCCTGCCAGGCCCGCGATCGCCGACTCGATCGCCGATTCAATGGGCACACCGCGGGTACGGCCGACCCGGGCCTCGGCGGCGTCGATCGAAGAAGGCGCCCAGCAAGAGCCGCTTGCGCACAGGCCTTTAACTCCACCGTTGCCGGCGCCGGCACCTGCCCTGCACGCGACCGCCATGCCGCCGCGCAACGAGCCACCTCCGCCACTGCGCCTACCTCGGCTCGATGCCACGCTCGTCAGCGCGCGCCCGGCACTGCCACCGCCGCCGCGCGCGGCCGCAGACCTGAGCTCCACCCGCGCGACCGCATCGCCGCCCGCACCTGCCACGACGCGCCGCGCTGTCCATCCCGCCGCGGCCGCCAACGCCGCCCGCAACGCGCCCCCGCCACGCCCGGCACCGCCGCCGCCCATCGAGGTGACGATAGGCCGCGTCGAGATCCGCGCCGTCGCGCCGCCCGCCGCGCCGGCGCGGACCCAGCGCACCGCCGGCCCGCGGCTCAGCCTCGACGACTACCTGCGCCGGCGCGACGGCGGCGGAGGCGCGCGATGAGCAACGCACTGGCCATCGCCGCCGTCACCGCGACGCTGAAGGACCTGCTCAACAACGGCCTGCTCGATCATGACCTGTCTGCCATCGGCAGCTATTCGGTCACCGCGCAGCCGCCCGACCGCATCACCACGGGCAGCACCGAGGGCAACCAGCTCAACGTCTTCCTCTACCAGGTCACGCCCAACCTCGGCTGGCGCAATGCCGGCATGCCGTCGCGCGACGCCGCCGGGGCGCGGCTGTCGAACCCGCCGCTGGCGCTCGACCTGCATTACCTGATCACCGCCTACGGCGCGCAGGACATGAACGCCGAAGTGCTGCTGGGCTTCGCGATGCAGCTGCTGCACGAGACGCCGGTGATCTCGCGCGCGCAGCTGCGCACCGTGCTCGCGAATCCGTCGCCGGTCGACGGCACGTTGCTGCCGGGGCTGTTCGGCACGCTGTCGGCGATCGATCTCGCCGACCAGATCGAACTCGTGAAGATCACGCCCAACTTCCTCTCGTCCGAGGAGCTGTCCAAGCTCTGGACGGCGATGCAGGCGCGCTACCGGCCTTCGATGGCCTACCAGGTGTCGGTCGTGCTGATCGAGGCCGGCGGCGCGGCGCGCAGCGCGCCGCCGGTGCTGCAGCGCGGCCCCGGCGACAGCGGCCCGCAGGCGCAGGCGCTGCCGCCACCGGTGCTGCAGGCGGTGCGCAATCCGCTGTCGCCGCTGCTGCCGGCGCTGCGCCTGGGCGACGCGGTACAGCTCGCCGGCCAGGCGCTGGCGCGCGACGGCACGCTCGATGCCGTCTTCAGCTGCGAGCGCCTCGGCCTCGTCAACACGCTGGCGACGCGCCCCGGCGCTTCGGCGCGCGAACGCCTCGCGCAGCTGCCGACGCCGCCGCAGGACGCGGCCGCGATGGCCGCCTGGGCCGCCGGCGTCTACACGGTGACGCTGCGCGTGCAGGAAAGCGGCCGCCCGGCGTGGACGACGAACGGCGTGCCGGTGGCGATCGCACCGTCGATCAGCGCGGCGCCGCTGACGGCCGCCGCGCAGACCGGCTTCACGCTGACCGTCAGCTGCACGCCGCGCATCGCGCCGCTGCAGGAGCCCGGGGTGCGACTGCTGTTCGGCGACGCCGAAATCGCCCCGGCATCGCTGTCGACGCCGGCCGACCCGACGCAGCCGACGACGCTGACCTTCGCGATCCCGCCGCAAGGCGCCGGCAGCTATCTGCTGCGGCTGCGCGTCGACGGCATCGACAGCCTGCCCATCGTCGCCACCGGCCTGCCGCCGGTGTTCTCGTTCGATCCGGCGCAGCGCGTCACCGTGTCATGAGCGTGGCCACCGCCCTGCGATCGGGAGCACCGTCGTGAACGACGACTGGCTGCAGGCCAACAACCGCTACCTCGCGGCCTCGTTCGCGTGGTTGCGCGAGCGGCTGACGGCGCTGCTGCCGGTCGCGCCGACGCCGAGCGCGCCCACCGCGCCACCGGCACCGCCGCCGGCGCCGCCGCGCCGCGCCTGGCTCTCGTTCGGCGACGCCGCCTCGCCGCCGGCCCTCGCCGCGCCGGCCGGTGCTGCGGCCAGCGCTGCCGCGGTCACCGGTGTGTCATCCGGCGCGGCATCGGCCGCGGCGGCCGCGCGCGACGAAGCCGCGCGCATCGATCCGCCGCCGGCGCTGCCGATGCTCGCCGAACGCCTCGGGCTGACGCCCTTCGAACGCGACACGCTGCTGCTGGCCGCGGCGGCCGAGATCGATCCCGGCATCGCCGCGCTCTACGCCCAGCTGCAGGGGGGACAGCGCGGCACGCCGACCTTCGCTCTGGCGCTGCAGGCGCTGCCCGACGCGAGCTGGGATGCGCTGTCGCCGCAGCGGCCGCTGCGCTATGCGCGGCTCGTCGAGCCGGTGGCCGGCGGCGCCGCCCCGCTGGTGGCGATGCCGCTGCGCGCCGACGAGCGCATCGTCCATTACCTCAAAGGCCTCAACGTGCTCGACGAGCGCCTGGCCAGCCTGCTCGCGCCGGCCGACGGCGGCACGCCGCCGCTGGCGCCTTCGCAGCGCGCCGTGGCCGATGCCATCCTCGCCCAGCTGCAGGCCAGCGGCACGCGCGCGCAGGTGCCGCTGGTCGAGCTCATCGGCGTCGACGGCGGCAGCAAGCTCGACGTCGCGCGCCAGGTCGCCGGCGCGCTCGGCCGCCATCTCCAGCGGCTGGCGATCGACGCGCTGCCGGCGGCGAAGGCCGAACTCGACGCGCTCGCGCGGCTGTGGCAGCGCGAGCGGCTGCTGCTGCCGATCGCGCTGTACATCGACGCCGACGAACTCGCCGGCGCCGGGGCAGAGACCGTTGCCGCGTTCACCGCGTTCGCCTCGCGCGACGTCGGCCTGGCCTTCGTCGCGCTGCGCGACGCGCCGGCGCGCGCGCTGCCGCAGGCGCTGGCCTTCGACGTCGCCAAGCCGACCGCGCGCGAGCAGCACGACGCCTGGCGCGACGCGCTGGCCGACGGCGCCACTGCCGATGCGGCGGCCGCCGCGCCGCTGCTCGCCGGCCATTTCGACCTCTCGCTGCGCGACCTCGGCCAGGCGCTGACGCTGGCGCGCGCCGCGGCGCCCGAGCCGCCGCTGGCGCTGGCGTCGCTGTGGGCCGCCTGCCGGCGGCTGACGCAGCCGCGGCTGGACCAACTGGCGCAGCGCATCGAGGCGCGCGCCGGCTGGGACGACCTCGTGCTCGGCGAGGAGGCCGCGGCGCTGCTGCGCCAGATCGCCGCCCAGGTGCGGCGGCGCTTCCTGGTCTACGAGGACTGGGGCTACGCGGCACGCAGCGCGCGCGGGCTGGGCATCAGCGCGCTCTTCTCCGGCGAGAGCGGCACCGGCAAGACGATGGCCGCCGAGGTCATCGCGCGCGAGCTCGATCTGGCGCTGTACCGCATCGACCTCTCGGCCGTCGTCAGCAAGTACATCGGCGAGACCGAGAAGAACCTGCGCCGCGTCTTCGACGCTGCCGAACAGGGCGGCGCGATCCTCTTCTTCGACGAGGCCGACGCGCTGTTCGGCAAGCGCAGCGAGGTCACCGAGAGCCACGACCGCTACGCCAACATCGAGATCAACTACCTGCTGCAGCGCATGGAGGCCTTCACCGGCCTGGCGATCCTGGCCACGAACATGAAGAGCGCGCTCGACGCCGCCTTCATGCGCCGGCTGCGCTTCGTCGTCAACTTCCCCTACCCCGGCCCGGCCGAGCGCGCGCGCATGTGGCAGCGCGCGCTGCCCGAGGCCGTGCCGCGCGGCAGCGACATCGACTGGACGCGGCTGGCGCGCTTCAATCTCTCGGGCGGCAACATCCACGCCATCGCGCTCAACGCCGCCTTCCTCGCCGCGGCACGCGGCGCGCCGGTGACGCAGGCGCTGCTGCTCGCAGCCGTCCGCACCGAGCTGCGCAAGCTCGACCGGCCGGTGCAGGAAGGGGAGTTCCGCTGATGCGCCGCGGCGGCCACCTCGACGCGCTGCTGACGCCGGCCGAACCGCCGCGCCGCATCGCGGTGCATATCGAGCGCGTCGAGATCAGCGGCATCGCGCTCAACGCGGCCGAACTGCGGCGCTTTCGCGGCGCCCTCGGCGCCGAACTCCAGCGCCTGGCGACGCAGCGCGGATTCGACGCCGGCATCGCGCCGGCGAGGCTGCCCGGCGCGATCGCGCCGGCGGTGACGCTGGGCACGCCGCCGGCGCAGCTCGGCCGCGATGTCGCGCGGTCGATCTATGCCTCCATCGGGAGCGCCGGATGAGTTCGCGCACGGCGGCCGTCGCCACGACCCATGCCGCCGCTGCCGCAGCGCCGGTCGCGCAGCCGGTGCCGCCGCAGGCCGCGCCGACACAGCAGGCCCCGCTGGAATTCACCGGCGCCGGTTTCGCAGGCCTGCGCAGCGGCGCCGTCGTCGATGCCGACGCCGAGCGGCGGGCGATGACGCAGCGCCTGCTCGAGCAGCTGGCGCCGGCGCTCGGCCTCGATCCGGCGCGGCTGACGATCGAGGTGCATGCGGCGGGACGTGCCCGCCTCGACGCCGCCGGCGCCCGCGGCCTGCAGGAAGGCGCGACGATCTGGCTGCACCCGGCGCAATACGCGCCGGCGCGTGACAGCGGTCGCTACCTGCTCGCGCACGAGGCCACGCATGCGGCGCAGCGCCGGCTGACG
>JAGWTU010000075.1 GCA_028868825.1 Burkholderiales bacterium
AGGCCCACCGGCGAGAGCATCAGCTCGCCCAGCGTGTGGATCACATAGACGGCGGCCAGCCATTGCACGCCCACCGGCCCGGTCGTGTCGGCCAGCGTCTGCGCGCGCGCCATGACGACGAAGCCGAGGCCGAGGACGATCATGCCGAAGGCCTGCTTGGCGGTGTCGGAGAGCGCGTAGCGGCTCTGGTCGAGCCGCGTCCAGATGATCGAGAACACCGGCGCCAGCAGCACGATCACCAGCGGGTTGATCGACTGGAACAGCGAGGCCGGGACCTCGAAGCCGAGCAGGTGGCGGTCGGTCTGCTTGTCGGCGAACAGCGTCATCGTGCCGCCGGCCTGCTCGAAGCCGGTCCAGAACGCGATCACGAACACCATCACGACGACGATGCCGATGACGCGGCCCCAGTCCTGGGGTGTCAATGGTGCCGCCTGCGCGTTCCTGTCCGGGCGCGCGATGGTGATGATCAGCGCCGCCATCAACCCGGCGTCGACGAGCGCACGCAGTTCCCAGGGCAGGGCGTCGTGGACCGGGCCGACGACGCGCCAGGCGGCGATGACGACCCACACCAGCGCCACCATCGCGGCCGTCCAGCCGAGCAGCAGCGGCGCGTCGCGCGCCGTCACCGGATCCTGGTTCGGCATCAGTCCGGCGCGGCCGAGGTGGTGCTGGCCGGCGAGGAACTGCATCGTCCCCAGCGTCATGCCGACGGCGGCGGCGCCGAAGCCCCAATGCCAGCCGACCTTCTCGCCCAGCGTGCCGGCGACGATCGGGGCGAGGAAGGCGCCGAGGTTGATGCCCATGTAGAAGATCGAATAGCCGCCGGCGCGGCGCGGATCGTGTTCGCCGCTGTAGAGGTCGCCGACCATCGAACTCGTGTTGGCCTTGAAGAAGCCGTTGCCGACGATCAGCAGGCCGAGCGCGATGTGCAGCAGCGGCTCGAAGGCCATCGCGAGGTGGCCCAGCACCATGACCATCGCGCCGATCACCGCGGCGCGGCGCTTGCCGAGGTAGCGGTCGGCAATGGCGCCGCCGATCATCGGCGTGAGGTAGACGAGCCCGGTGTAGACGGCGTAGAGCTCGAGCGCGTGGTCGCGGTTGTAGCCGAGCTTGTTGACCAGGTACAGCACGAGCAGGGCGCGCATGCCGTAATAGCTGAAGCGCTCCCACATCTCGGTGAAGAAGATGACGCGCAGGCCGCGGGGCTGGCGCATCGACGCGGGGGTGGCCGGGATGGCGGCCGGGTCGGTGGCAGTGGCGATGTTCATCGGCCGGATTGTGGCCGGCGGCGGTGCGCCGCCGACCTGGGGTTTTCAGGGCGCCCGGGGGGCCGGATCAGGGCGCCTCGCACAGGCAATGCGCGACGGCGAGGAAGGGCGGGTGCTGCTGCGTCATCGACGCCAGCCAGCCGAGGTCGGCGACGGCCTGCGCCGCCCCGGGGCCGGCGAGGCCCGACGTGGCGACCGCGCCGTATGCCCCGAACACGCCGCTCAGCGCCGACCAGGGCGAGGCCCCGATGTCGAATCCGGCGCTCGCCAGCTCGCCCTGGAAGCGCTGCAGCAGCAGTGCGAGCCGACCCGGCGCGACCTCGAAGTACTCGATGCGGAAACGCCCGCTGAGGCCGCCGCGCTTGGCCGCGGCGTCGAGCGCATCGTTGTAGCTGCCAAGGCGGTCGACGAGCCCGTTCTTGAGCGCATCCTGCCCCGACCAGACGCGACCCTGGGCGATGGCGTCGACGGCCTCGGGCGTGGTCTTGCGCGCCGCCGCGACGCGCGACTTGAACTCGGCGTAATCGTGGTCGACCCCGGCCTGGATCATCTGCGCGTAGCGCGGTTCGAGTTCCTGGCGCGGGTCGTAGGCGCTGCCCAGCCAGGTCGTCGTCACGCCGGCGGCGTGCAGGTCGAGCTTGTCGTAGAGGCCGCGCGCCGTCGGCAGCATCGCGATGACGCCGATCGAGCCGGTGATCGTCGCCGCGTCGGCGATGATCTCGTCCGAGGCCGTCGAGATCCAGTAGCCGCCCGAGGCCGCGACATCGCCCATCGAGACGACCACCGGCTTGCCGGCCTTGCGCGTGAGTTCGAGCTCGTGGCGGATGAGTTCGCTGCCGTAGACGCTGCCGCCGGGCGAGTCGACGCGCAGCACCAGCGCCTTGATGTGTTCGTCCTCGCGGGCCTGGCGGATCAGCTCCGAGGTCGAGCGCCCGCCGATGCTGCCGCGCGCGGCGCGGCCATCGCCGATCGAGCCCGCGGCGACGATGACGCCCACCGCGTCCACGCTCGTGCGCGGCTTGACGCGGCCGAGGTAATGCTGCCAGTCGATCTGGCGGAAGGTCTTGTTCTCGGCGTCGCGTGCGCCGCTGGCGGCCAGTGCGGTGCGCACCTCGTCGAAGGTCTTCAGCGCATCGACCCAATGCTGGGCGACGGCCCATTTCGCAGCGTCGCCGCCGGCCTCGAGCAGGCTCGCCGGCAGCGAGTCGATGGACTGCGCGACGCTGCCCGCGGCCTGCTTGCGCGCGCCCTCGACGGCGCTGGTCCAGCTCGCCCACAGGCCGTCGTAGAGCGCGTGGTCGGCCTCCTGGGTCTCGGGGCTGGGGCCGGCAGCGGTGTAGGACTCGTAGGCGTTCTTGAACTTGCCCTCGCGGAACACGTTGGCGGTGACGCCGACGCGGTCGAGCAGGTCCTTGTAGTAATTGCGCTGGCCGCCGTAGCCGGTGATCATCATCGATCCCAGCGGATGCAGCCAGACCTGGTTGGCATGCGCGGCCAGGTAGTACTGGCGCTGGTCATAGCTGCCGCCCCAGGCGTAGACGGTCTTGCCGGCGGCCTTGAAGCGGTCGAGCGCCGCCGCGACCTCGTGCAGCGTCGCCGGACCGGCACCTCTGAACTCGTCGAGCAGCAGCAGCGCCTGGCTGATCTGGTCGTCCTGCGCCGCGTTGTCGATGGCCGCGAGCAGATCGCGCAGCAGCACCTGGCCGTCGGCCTGGCCACTGACGCGCCCGATCAGGGTGCCGCGGGCGCTGTCGATGCGCTGCTCGACGATGCCGCCCTGCAGACCGAGCACCAGAGTCGTGCGCGGTTTCAGGCGCGGGCCGCCGTTCTGCAGCAGACCCCACATCAGCGCCGCCAGCAGCGCCAGCCAGATGCCGTTGAAGACGAGGCGCCGGCTGCCGTCGACCAGCCACCACAGCCCGTAGAGGATGCGGCCGGCCCCGGATTCCTTGAAGGACGCCATGTTCGGAAGACTCGGATTCTGCGATGGCCATAGCTTAAACACGTATCGACATGTTTCAGAGCCCGTTGGCGCCTCGGCGACGAAATACCCCCCGATCCAGGGTGATCTCGACCTTTTGCCGGGTGTGGTCCGAGTCGACACTGACTGGCCGGCCATGTTGTCTACATGGTCACCGGAGCCTCTGAAATGAATCCCTTCGTTGCCCGCACCGCGCCTGCTCTCGTGCTGACGCTCGCCTGCCTGTGGCCGGCGGCGGCGCGGGCCGAGCGCTGCGTCGACGAGAACCGCTTCGACCGCGGCGCCGCGCCTGCCGCCGCCGCCGCGCCGGCGACGGCCGCGACGCCCGTCGCCAGCGACCCGCGCACGATGCTCGCCGGCCTCGTCCACGACGCCATCGAGCGCAGCCATGCCGTCGGCGCGGCGCGGCTGCTGGCCGACGCGGCACAGGACGACATCGCCGGCGAGCGCGCCGCCCGCGCCGTCCACGCCAACTTCGGCGCCGGTTTCGGACCCGCCGGGACGACCTCGCTGGGCACCACCGCGACCTCGCTCGCGCAGGCCAACGCCTCGGTCACCGTGAGCCAGCTGCTGTGGGACGGTGGCCGCACGGCGCGGCTCGTCGACTGGCGCGCCCAGCTCGCGCAGTCGGCGCAGTTCGGCCAGTTGTCGCTGCAGGAGCAGCTCGCGCTGACGACGGTGGCGCTGGCCATCGACCGCAGCCGCTGGCGCATGACGGCGCAGGTCTGGGGCGACGACGTGCGCAAGATGGGCTGCCTCGTCGACGCGCTGCAGGACATCGTGCGCACCGACCGCGGCCGCGCCAGCGAACTCGTGCAGGCGCAGAAATCGCTCCAGCAGGCCGAGCTGGCGCAGGCGCAGACGCAATCGATGGTGCGCCAGGTCGAGATCCGGCTGCGCCGCCTCGTCGGCGACGGCCTGCCGCCGGCCGAGGGTCTGGCGACGGCCTTCAACGGCATTCCCGAGCTGCAGCAGCTCGTCGCCGACGCCGACCGCGGCGCCGATGTCGCCGAGCTCGGCGCCCAGGCCGCGGCGGCGCGGCGCTACGCCGAGGCGGTCGAGGCCGGTACGCGGCCGCAGGTCAGCTGGAACCTCAGCGGCGCCACCGCCGCGGGCGCCGGCGGCAACGTCGGCAGCGTGCACAGCAGCTCGTACGCGGTCGGCTTGACGGTGAACATCCCGCTGCTCGATCCGGGCGCCGAGCCGGCCATCGGCGCCGCGCGCAAGCGCGCCCAGGCCGCCGCGCTGCAGCGCGCCGACCTCATCGAGGCCAAGCGCTTCCGCATCGCCGAGGTCTACGAGCAGACGATGGACAGCATGGACCGCGCGCGCCGCGTCGCCGAGGTGCTGCGCAACAGCGAGCTCGTGCGCAGCTACACGCTGCAGCAATGGCAGCAGATGGGCAAGCGCAGCCTGTTCGACGTCATGGCCGCCGAGAGCGACCATTACGCGATGCGCGTGGCGTATGTCAACGCGCTCTACGACGTGCAGCAGCTCGACGCCAACCTGCTCTCGCTGGGCCGCGGCGTGCTCGACTGGCTGCGTTGAGGCTTCGATGCAGCTGACGACGCTGATCCCGGCCTACAAGCCCGACTACCTCGGCCAGGCCTTCGCCGGCCTGCAGCGCCAGACGATGCGCGACTTTCGCGTCATCGTCAGCGACGACAGCGCCGGCGGCGTCATCGAGACGATGCTGCGCGAGGGCCGCTGGGCGATGCAGACCGCCGGCCTCGAGATCCGCGTGCTGCCGGGGCCGAAGAACGCGCGCCGCAACCACGAACGGCTGCTCGACCTCTGGGGCGGCGCGACGCCCTACGTGCATTTCCAGCTCGACGACGATGTCGTCTACCCCGATTTCTACCGCGCCCACCTCGACGCGCTGGCTGGCGGCGACTACGCCGCCAGCATCAGCCAGCGCTGGCTCAGCCAGACCGATGCGGAGCCGGCGGGGGAACTGCCGCTGCCCGATTTCGTGCGCGCCAGCGCGCTGCGCGCGGTGCCGGTGTCGCCGCGTGATCTGTATGCCTCGACGCTGCCGGGCTGCGTCAACTGGCTCGGTGAACTCAGCAATATCGTCTTCACGGCAGCGGCCGCGGCGCGCTACCCGCGGCCGCCCTGCGACGGCCTGTCGTACTACGGCCTGCTCGATGTCGGCGCGCTGCTCGAATGCGGCGGCGATGCGCCGCTGGTGTTCCTGCGCGACCACCTGAGCGTGTTCCGCCAGCATCCGCAGCAGACCTCGCAGGCCGTCGGCGCCGGCCAGCATGGCCACCGCGTCACCGTGCTCGCCTGGGCCGCCTATGCGCTGCACGCCTGGCGGCAGGGCCGCATCGACGCGCTGCAGGCGCTGCAGGCGCTCTACCGCACGGTGCAGAACTGCCACCACTTCTACCCCGCGGGCGACGCCGCGATCGACGGTTTCCTCGCCTTGATGCCGCCGTTGGACCTGGCCGGCGCCGTCTCGCTCGACGCCCTGCACACCGCCTACACCCGCACCTGGCTCGAACTGCTGGCCAGCCACCCCGCGACCTCGGCCCGCGAGCCGACTGGAGCCCTCGCATGACGAGTCCGATCTACGTCACCCAGCCCGACCTGCCGCCGCTGGCCGAATTCATGCCGCTGCTCGAGCAGATCTGGGACAGCCGCAAGCTGACCAACGGCGGGCCGTTCCACCAGCGCTTCGAGGAGGCGCTGGCGACCTACCTCGGCGTGCCGCATGTCTCGCTGTTCGCCAACGCGACGATCGCGCTCGTCACCGCGCTGCAGGCGCTGCGCGTGGCGGGCGAGGTCATCACGACGCCTTACTCCTTCGTCGCCACCTCGCACGCGCTGCTGTGGAACGGCATCAAGCCGGTGTTCGTCGACATCGACCCGCGCACGCTCAACCTCGACCCGGCGAAGATCGAGGCCGCGATCACGCCGCAGACGACGGCGATCATGCCGGTGCACTGCTACGGCACGCCCTGCGATGTCGAGGCGATACGGCGCATCGCCGACGACTACAACCTGAAGGTCATCTACGACGCCGCGCATGCCTTCGGCGTCGAGTGCCGCGACGGCAACCGGCTGCGCAGCGTGCTCGTCCACGGCGACCTCTCGATCCTGAGCTTCCACGCCACCAAGGTCTTCAACACCTTCGAGGGCGGCGCCATCGTCAGCCCCGATGCGCGCACCAAGCAGCGCATCGACCATCTGAAGAACTTCGGCTTCGTCAACGAGACGACCGTCGTCGCCGCCGGCATCAACGGCAAGATGAGCGAGTTCAACGCCGCGCTCGGGCTGCTGCAGTTGAAGCATGTCGGGCGCGCCATCGAGCGCCGCGGCGAAATCGACGCCCAGTACCGCCGTCTGCTCTACGGCATTCCCGGCATCGAGACCATCGCGCCGCTGCCCGAGACGACCTCGAGCCATTCGTATTTCCCCATCCTCATCGGCGCGCCGTTTCCGGCCTCGCGCGACGCCGTCTACCAGCGCCTGCGCGACGCCGGCATCTACACGCGGCGCTACTTCCACCCGCTGATCTCCGACTTCCCGATGTATCGCGGCCTGCCGTCGGCCGACCCGGCGCGGCTGCCGGTGGCGCGCAGCGCCAGCGAGCGCGTGCTGTGCCTGCCGCTGTACCCGGCGCTGACCGACGCCGAGGTGCGGCGCGTCGTCGAGGTGATCCGCTCGTTCATGCCGCAGCCGGCGCCGGTCGGCTCGCGGATGCAGATCCATGCCGGATTGGACATCGCATGATGAATACCGTGACCGACCCGACCGCGGCGCAAGCCTTTCCCAAGTCCGACTACAAGGAATATCCGAAGACGCTGGCCGCCGACGACCTCTGGGGCCAGGTGCGGCGGACGATCCACGGCAAGCCGGTATCCGAGGAACAGATCGCGATGATCGTCGCCGCGATCCGCGCGCGGCTGGCGCTGGCGCGCGACGACGTCCTGCTCGACCTCGCCTGCGGCAACGGCGCTCTCGGCAGCTACCTCGCGGGCGATTGCGCGGCGATGTTCGGCGTCGACTATTCCGACTATCTCGTCGGCGTCGCGCAGCAGCGTTTCGCGCTGCCCGGTCGGTCGGAATTCATGGTCCAGGATGCCGCCTCGTACGTCGAGTCCGAACCCGACCCCGGCCGCTACACGAAGGTGCTGTGTTACGGCAGCTTCAGCTTCTTCCCCGCCGACGATGCGCGCCGCGTGCTCGCGACGCTGGCGCGGCGCTTCACGAACGTGCGGCGCGTGCTGCTGGGCAATCTGCCCGACCGCGACCGCGCCGCCGGCTTCTACCCGCCGGGCAAGGATTACGCCGCCGAACTCGACGACCCGGCTGCGCAGATCGGCATCTGGCGCAGCGCCGCGCAGATGCGCGAACTCGCCGCGGCGACCGGCTGGCGGCTCGAGATCGCGCGCATGGGCGACGATTTCTACGCCGCCAAATACCGCTACGACGCCATCCTGCACCGGCTCGCGTAAAGCCGAGCCGCAACCGCGATGAACCTCCCGACCAAGACCGCGATCGACGAACTGGCACTGTTCGGCGGCGCGCCGAGCTTCGTGCCCGAGATCTCGACCTCGAACCTCGTGCGCCCCGACATCGAGCGCTTCCTCGGCTATGGCCGCGAGCTCTACGCCGGCGTGCCGCTGGTCGAACGGCTCGAGTCGCGGCTGGCCGCGTACCACGGCACGAAGCACGCCGTCGCGATGGCCAACGGCTTCTGGGCGCTGGCGCTGGCGATCCGCGCGCTGGCGCTGCCCGGCCGCAGCGAGGTCGTGATGCCGTCGCTGACCTATCGCCGGCTCGCCGACATCGTCGCCTGGGTCGGCCTCGTGCCGCATTACTGCGAGGTCGAACCCGAAACGCTGGCGATCAGCGCGGCGACGGCGCGGCCCTGCATCAACGAACGCACGGCCTTGCTGCTGGGCGTGCACCCGATCGTCAACTGCTGCGATGTCGAGGGCCTCGTCGCGCTGGCGCGCGAGACGGGGTTGCCGCTGATGTTCGACGGCGTCGAATCGATGCACGAGACGGTGCGCGGCCGCCGCATCGGCTCCTGGGGCCGGGCGGAGGTGTTCTCGATGCACGCGAGCAAGCTCGTCAACGGCTTCGAGGGCGGCTATGTGACGACCGACGACGACGCGCTGGCCGCGCGGCTGGCGGCGGCACGCGATCGTGGCGTCGACGACGAACGCGCGCCGGCCGAACTCGGCGTCAGCAGCCGGCTGCAGGGTCTGCATGCGGCGATGACGCTGGCCGGGCTCGACGAGCTCGACGCCCAGGTGCTGCGCAACCGCGAGCGCTACCGTGTCTACCAGGCCGAACTCGCGCGACTGCCCGGCATCCGGCTGCTCGCCTTCGACGAGACCGAACAGACGAGCTTCAAGACCATCGTCGTCGAATTGCTGGACGACTGGCCGCTGACGCGCGACCGCACGGTGCAGGCGCTGAACCGCGAAGGCGTGCTGGCGCGCGCCTATTACGCGCCGCCGCTGCACCGCAAAACGACGAGCTACGCGACCGTGCCGGTCGAATTGCCGCTGACCGACCGCCTGGCGCAGCGCTACCTGCTGCTGCCCTGCGGCGACCGCGTCGACGCCGACGCGATCCGCGGCACCGTGGCGCTGCTGCGCCTGCTGCGCGAGCGCGGCGCCGAGATCGCCGCGAGGTGGCCGCAATGAGCACTCGAGACTGGGCGCTGTTCGGCGGCCGCGCCGAATTCACGACACCGCTGGCCCATGGCCGCAACGCGCTGCCGCCCTGGCCGCGCTTCGAGGCCGAGATGCGCGCGCTGTTCGAGCGCCGGTGGTACACGAACCAGGGCCCGCTGACGCGCCGGCTCGAGGCCGAACTGGCGCAGCGGCTCGGTCGCCGGCATGTCGTCGTCGTCAGCAACGAGATGATCGCCGCCATCATGGCCGCCGAATGCCTGGATGGGCGCGGCGAGGCCTGGATCTCGGTGCTGGCGCCCAGCCATGTCGTGCAGGCGCTCGTCTGGGCCGGCTACGCGCCGCGTTGCTTTGATGTCGATGGCGTGGATGGCGAGGTCGACTGGGCCGCGGCGTTGCGAAATGCGGCCGGCGATGCGAGACCGGCGCTCGTCGTCGACGCCGACCCCTGGGGCCGCGGCGACGCGATGCCGGCGGCGCTGCGCGCGGTCGATGCACCGGTGCTGCTCGACCGCTCGCGCACACCGCTGCCCGCGGGCGAGCTCGGCGGCGCGGCGATGGTCGTCGGATCGCTGCAGGCCGAACAGGCTCTCAGCGCGCTCGAGGGCGGCTATGTCGCGCTCGACGACGACGCGACGGCCGCGAAGCTGCGCAATATCCGCAGCAGCTACGGCGCCGGCGCGCCGGTCGAGGTGCGCAAGACGAGCAACGGCCGCATGTCCGAAGCGCAGGCGGCGATGGCGCTGCTGAGCCTGGAGACGCTGGAGGAACGGCACAGGGCGCATGCCGAGCGCGCGGCGCGCTGGCAGGCCGGGCTCGCGAAGATTCCCGGGCTGCGCCGCGTCGGCGCGGCTGAAGGGGTCTATGCCGTCGACGCGGCGGCCTTCGGCATCGATGCGCCGTGCCTGCGCCGGCTGCTGCGGGCCGAGGGCATCGAGGTGCGCGGTCACGCCATGCCCGACACGACCGCCTACCCGCGGGCCGCGGCGCTCGCGAGCAGCCTGTTGCGGCTGCCGCAGGCCGAGGCGATCACGATGGACGAGGTCGACCGCGCCGTGGCGCTCGTCGCCGCCGCGCAGCGCGACGCGCCGCGGATTGCCCACGGCATGGGAGGCTGAGATGCGCGTCGGCATCATGCAGCCCTATTTCTTCCCCTACCCGGGGCATTTCGCGCTGATCTCGCGCTGCGACGACTGGTACGTCTTCGACCTCACGCAGTACACGCCGAAGAGCTGGATCAACCGCAACCGCGTGCTGCATCCGGGCGGTGGTCCCAACTGGATCAGCGTGCCGCTGGCGAATTCGAGCATCCACATCCGCATCGCCGACGCGCGCGTGCAGGACGTCGCCGGCACGGCGCGTGCGATGCTCGGCAAGCTCAGCCATTACCGCAAGCGCGCGCCGCATTGCCGCGCCGTCGAGGCCATCGTCGCCGAGACCTTCGCGCTGCCGTCGGGCGATGAGTCGCTCGTGCATCTGAACCTGCGCGGGCTCACGGCCGTCTGTCAGTACCTGGGATTGCCGTTTCGGCCGCGCATCTGTTCGGAGCTCGATCTCGATCTGCCGGCCGCATGCGGCGCCGGCGACTGGGCGCTTGAAATCGCCTCCCGCGTCGGCGCCACGGCGTACCTCAATCCGATCAGCGGCCGCGGGCTGTTCGACCCGTCGCGTTTCGCCGCCCGAGGCATTGAATTGCAATTCGTCGATCCGCAGCCCTGGCATTACGCGCAGGGTACCGGTCCCGCCGTGCCGGGCCTGTCGATCCTCGACGCGCTGATGTGGAACGACGCCGCCAGCGTCGCCGCGGCGATCCGCGCCGCCGCCGTCGTCGTCGCTGCCGGGCCGGCGCAGGGCAGCGCCGCGGCCGATGGGCCGCCGGTCGCCTCGCGCTGCGTCGCCTGCACATGAACCGGCACCTGATCATCGGCGCGTCGCACGCGCTGTTCATGGCGCGGGCGCTGGGCGCCGTCGAGGCCCGCTACGGCCAGGCGAGCGCCGGCACGGCGGCCATCGCCCAGGACGAATTCGACGCCGATTGGCGGCTGTTGCTGCTGACGCCGAGGACGCCGTTTCTGCAGTTCACGCGCACCGAACAGGGCCTCCAGGTCGCCGCCAACGAGGCGCTGATGGCCGAGGTCCGCAGCTACGATGCCCCGCCATCGAAGGTGCTGATGCTGATCAACGGCAACGAGCACAACGCCCGCTTCATGATGGAACACGCGGTGCCTTTCGACTTCTTCCATCCCGCCGTGCCGGGATACGTCCCGGGGCGCCAGATCGTGCCGCGCGCGACCGTCGAGGCCGTGGTGGCCGAGGCATTGACGGCCACGCGGCTGACGATCGCCCACCTGTCGCGGGTGCTGGGGCGCGCGGCGCGCTACGTGGTCGCGCCGCCGCCGCCGATCGCCTGCGAGGCGCAGATACGCCGCCAGCCCGAGATCTTCGATGTCGCGCACGCGCGCATCGAGCAGCCGCGCGTGCGCCTGAAGATCTACGAGGTCTATCTCGAATGCCTGGCGCGGATCGCGGCCCAGAATGGCGCGGCCTTCGTCGGGCCGCCGGCCGCGCATCGCGACGCCGAAGGCTTCCTGCTCGAGCGCTACTGGTACCAGGCCACGCACGCGAATCCCGACTATTACCGCTCGACGATGGCAGCCCATGCCGGGGAGCGCCGACTTGCATCCGTATAAGCAATTCCCGCCGCGCCAGTTCTGGCAGTCGACGGTCGCGTCCAGGCCCTGGGCCGAGGTGCTCGCCGACGAGCGCGGCAAGTTCACGATAGGCCCCGGCCAGGCCGTGGCGTCGGCCGGCAGCTGCTTCGCGCAGCGCATCTCGCGGCTCATCGTCGATGCCGGGCTCGACTACCGCTATTTCGAGGCGGCGCATCCGCTGCTCACGCCCGCCTCGGCGCTCGAACATGGCTACGGCCTGTATTCCTGCCGCTACGGCAACATCTACACGCCGCGCCAATTGCTGCAACTGGCGCGCGAGGCGCTGGGCCGGCGCCCGCCCATCGATGCCTACGCGCAGCGGCTCGACGGCCGCTGGGTCGACCTGATGCGGCCGCAGATCGACCAGGCCGGCTTCGAATCGCGCGACGAGGCGGTGGCCGATCGCGCGCACCACCTGCGCTGCGTCGCGACGATGCTGGCGCGCTGCGACGTCTTCATCTACACGCTGGGATTGACCGAGACCTGGTTCGATGCCGCGGCCGACGTCGTCTACGGCAGCCATCCGGCAGTGACGACGCAGCGCCCGCACCCGACGCCGCTCGTGCCGCGCCACCTCGACTACATCGAGTGCTACAACGACCTCGTCGAATTCTTCAATCTCGTCGGCAGCGTCAACGCGCGCGTGCGCTACATCCTGACGGTGAGCCCGGTGGCGCTGGCGGCGACGCACCGCGACCGCCATGTGCTCGTCGCGTCGAGCGAATCGAAGGCGGTGCTGCGCGCCGTCGCCGGCCGTTTCGCCGACCTGATGCCGCAGGTCGACTATTTCCCGGCCTTCGAGATCTTCAACCTCGCGCCCTCGTTCGGCCAGTTCCTGTCGGCGGACCTGCGCGATGTCTCGCCGCGCGGCGTGCAGGTGGCGATGGCGAATTTCAGGCGCATGTTCATCGATGCGCCCGCCGCTGCCGTTGCAGCCGCTTCCGCCGCGTCGACACCGGTCGCCGCACCGCCACGTGCCGCCCCCGCCGCGACGGTGCAGCCGGGTGCCGAGGTCGAGTGCGACGAGATCCTCAACGCCTTCTTCGCTGCCGCGCCGATTTCCGCCTGAGCCTCGCTCGGCGGCCGGCACCGTACGGCGCCGGGATAATCGGCGCGATGAATGCCCGCGCCGAGCAACCCGGTTTCGGCGCCACGGTGGCGGCGCTCGCGTTTGCGCAATTGCTGAGCTGGGCCGCGCTCTTCTACGCCTTCTCGTCGTTCGTGCTGCCGATGCAGCGCGAATTCGGCTGGTCGACGCCGGACCTGATGGGTGCGTTCACGCTCGGGCTGGCGGTCTGCGGCGTCGCCAGCTACGGCGTCGGCGCGGCGATCGACCGCGGCCATGGCCGCGCCGTGCTCGCCGGCGGTGCGCTGCTCGCCGGTGCGGGCTTCGCGGTCTGGTCGCAGGTGACGGCGATGTGGGGGCTGTATGCCGCCTGGTGCCTGCTCGGCGCGGCGATGGCGATGTCGCTCTACGACCCGGCCTTCAACGTCCTCGTCAAGCGCTATCCCGAACGTTACCGCGACGGCATCACGCGGCTGACCCTGGTCGGCGGCTTCGCGAGCACGGCCTCGTTCCCGGCCGTCGCCGCGCTCATCCACGGCTGGGGCTGGCGCGGCGCGCTGCTGGCGATCGGCCTGCTGCTGGCCGGCGTCGGCGCGCCGCTGCAGGCCTGGGCGCTGCGCGGCGCCGCCGCCGGCCATCCCGGCGCCGGCGGCGCGGTGCGCGCCGAGGCGACGCTGCGCGAGGCGCTGCGCGAGCCCGCGTTCTGGGCGCTGACGCTGTGCTTCACGCTCTACCAGTTCGTTTCCGCCGCGCTGTGGGCGCATGTGATGCCGGCGCTGGCGGCCAAGGGCTTCAGCCAGGCGCAGTCGCTGGCCGTGCTGGTGTGGTTCGGTCCGGCGCAGGTCGGCGGGCGGCTGCTGCACGCGCTGGCCGGCCGCCGCCTGCCGCTGCGGCCGCTGGGCATCGTCGTGCTGCTGGCCATCCCTTTGTCGCTGGCGATCTTCGCGTTCGGTTCGAGCGTCGGCGCGCTCGTCGTCTTCGCGCTCCTGCTCGGCGTCGCCAACGGCCTCGTGACCATCGTTCGCGGCGCCATCGTGCCCGAGTATTTCGGCCGCTCGCATGTCGGGCGCATCGGCGGCGCGATGTCGTCGGTGGGACTGATCTCGCGCGCCGCCGCGCCGCTCGGTGCGGCGTGGATGCTGCTGCACGTGGCCGGCTATCGGCAGGTGATGCTGCTGCTGGCTGCGCTGGGCGTGGCATCGGCGCTGGCCTTCGCGATGGCGCGGCGGCCGGTCCGCTAGACGCTCATGCTTGCGCTCGCGCCGGCGGCGACGAAGCGCTGGCGCAACTGCCCGTAGGCCTGGAGATAGCAGGGGAAGCCGAGGTCGCGGTGCGCGCGCTTGAGCGCGTCGCTCATCACCGCCAGCTGCGGATGCTGGGCGAAGCGCGACGCCGACCAGGCCATGCGGAAGGGGTTCACCGGATGGCTGCGCCAGCGCGGCTGCAGCGTCAGCAGCAGCGACGCGGTGCGCTCCTGGACGAAGACCTTGCGCTGTGCCGCGCCGGGGTAGCTCGTCGGCGCGACGAGCGGGTCGCGCAGCGCCGCGGGGCCGCTCTCGCACAGCTCCCACAGCGTCTCGTTCCATTCGAGCCAGACGCGCCAGAACGCGGGCCGCGCGACGAAGAAGTTCGAGAACACGACCTGGCGCGTGTCCATCACCAGCGAGCGCAGCGGCACCGCGCGGCCGGCGTGGCGCAGCCAGCCTTCGCAGGCGGCGATGAAGCCGGCATCGAAAGTCTCGCCCTGCTCGTAGACGTTGAGGAAGAAGGCGCCCATGTCGGGCTGCGGGGAAAACAGCACGACATCGGCCTGCGGCGCCGCCGCGCGCACGGCCGCGGCGACGGCGTCGTGGCCGAGCCCGGTCTTGGCGCCGAACTTGGGGCTGAAGAAACCGTAGAAGGCCTCGTCGTCGAGGGGCTGCGTCAGCAGGTAGCGCCGGATCGGCGCGTATTCGTACCAGTCGCTGCGCTCGTTGGCGAGGTGGTCGAGGACGCGGTAGCCGGGCTCGATGCGCGAGAGCACCTCGCGGCTGTAGGCGATCTGGTGCAGATGCACCGGCACCGTCATGCGGCCCCCGTGATGCGGCGCCGCACGGCGCCGAAGGCGTCGGCGTATTCGGGCCAGGGCTGGCTGCGCATCGCATGCTTGAGCGCGTCGCTGACGATGGCGTCGGTGGGGTCGCGGCGCAGCGATTCGTGCGGCCACAGGCCGTGGGCATAGGGGTCGGCGGCGACGCTGCGCCAGCGCGGCTGCGTCGCCAGCAGCAGCGAGGCCATGCGCTCCATCAGGAAGATCTTCATCTGCGCGCCGCCGGCATAGCTCGTCGGCGTCGTCAGCCGCTGGCGCAGCTCGCCCGGCGGGCCCTCGCAGATCGCCCACAGCGTCTCGCCCAGCGCCAGCCAGGCGCGCCAGAACGCCGGCCGGGCGACGAAGAAGTTGCAATAGACGATCTGGCACACGTCCATCAGCAGTTGCTGCGGCGGCACCGGCAGCGCGACGCCGGCGGCGCGCAGCCAGTCGCCGGCGGCCGCGGCAAGACCCGGGTGGAAGAACTCGCCCTGCTCGAAGACGTTGGTGAAGAAGGCGATCTGGTTCGGATGCGCCGAGAACAGCAGCACGTCGGCGGCGGCGCCATGGCGCTCGATCAGCGCGTCGACATCGGCGCGGCGGTGGCCGGTCTTGGCGCCGAACTTGGTGCTGAAGAAGCCGTAGAAGGCGTCCTCGGCCAGCGTTTCCTGCATCAGGTAGCGGCGCACCGGCGCGTATTCGTACCAGTCGGCGCGCTCGTTGGCGAGGTTGTCGAGGACCTCGAAGCCGGGCTCGACCGCGGCGCGCGAGGCCGGCGAATAGGCGATCTGGAACAGTCGGGCGGCGACACTGCGCATCGCTGGATTGGAACCGGCACGGGCCGGCGGCGGTCGTCCGATGTAGCGCCGGCGGACGGCGCAATTCGCGCCTTCGCCGGCGGCTTCACTGCGGCCTCAGTGCGGCGGCCTCAGTGCGGCGGCTTCAATGCGGCGCGCTGGCCGCCGGGGCCGTCGAAGCCGGCGCGGCGACGATGACCTGCGCCATGCCGCCCACGCAGTCGACGAGCTGCCCCTTCGCGCACAGCGGCGCCGACGCGCGCGCGCGCACGATCTGGCCGCGGCGCTCGAGCATCGTGAAAAAGCCGGCGGCGACGGTGGCCAGCGTCAACAGCACGATCAGCAGGCGCCGCCGCGGCGAGACGGGGCGGTATTCGCGGGGTTCCATCGGGTTCGAATCGGGGCCGCGGTTTGCGGCCTGCCGATTCTCCCCCAGAGTCCGGCGCGCGTCGCCGGCTGCTAGATCAGCGGCGTCTGATGGTGCTGGTCGAGCAGCCCCTGCAGATGCGACACCGACCCGCCCAGCGCCGCGTCGGCGCTCGCGTGCGCGGTCGTCGCCGTCGCCGTGGCCGCCGGCGCGGTGCTGCCGTGCAGCCCCGCCAGCAGGTCGCCCGGCGGTGCCGTCAGCAGCTCGCCCAGCGTCGGCGGGGCCGCGTGCGATGCCGACGCCGCCGTCAGCATCGCCGTGTGCGGCGCTGCGCTGCCCAGTTCGGCGAGTCCCAGCGTCGGGCCCGTGGCCGAGACCAGGCCGACGAGGTTCGACGCGTTCGCCACCGGCGCCGGGGTCGGCGCCGCCACCGATGCCGCGTGGACGTCGATCGCGGCGTGCACCGTCGTCGCTGCGGTCGCGGCCGTCGTCGCCGCCGTCGTGGTCGTCGAGATCGAGTCGCTGGTCGCGACCGTGCCGATCGACATCGCATGCATCAGGCTGCCGTGGTACGAGAGGCCGTTCTCGACCATCACCATGGCCTGGATCTGGCCGGCGTTCATGACGCCGATGTCGCTGCTGGTGAAGGCGGCGATCTGCACCGAGGTCATCGCGTGGATGTCGGCCGAGGTCAGTCCGGGAATCTGCGCCGTCGTCAGCGCCTGGATCTGGTTCGTCGTCAGCGCATGGGCCTGCGACGTCGTCATCGCCGCGAGGTCGGTCGTCGACAGCGTGGCGAACTGCGTCGTCGTCATCGCCGCGTAATGGTCGCTGGCCAGCGACGCAAGCTGCGAGGTCGTCAGCGCCGTGATGCCGCTGGTGCCGAGCGCGACGATGTCGTTGGTCGACAGCGCCATCACCTGCGCCGTGCTCAGCGACTGCACCTGCGCCGTCGTCAGCGCCTGGATCTGGTTCGTCGTCAGCGCCTGGATCAGCGTCGTCGTCAGGCCGTGCAGCGGCGCCGTCGCGATCGCCTGCAGGTCGGTCGTCGTGATCGCCGCGATCTGCGCCGTGCCGAAGGCGTCGAGCTGCGTGCTCGACAGCGCATGCACCTGGCTCGTCGTCAACGCCAGCACCTGGGCCGTCGTCAACGCATAGACATCGGCCGTGCGCAGCGCGGCGAAGTCGGCGCTCGCGATGGCCGCGATGTCGGCCGTCTGGATGGCCTGGATCTGCGCCGTCGTGAACGCGGCGAATTGGGCCGATCCGAAGGCGGCGAAGTCGGCGGAGCCCATGGCGGCGATGTCGGCCGTCGTCAGCGCCTGTACCTGCGCCGTGTTGAGCGCCGCGAAGTCGGCACTGAGCAGGCCTGCCGCCTGCGCCGTCGTCAAGGCGGCGACCTGGCCGGTCGTCAGCGCGGCGATCTGCGCCGTCGTCAGCATGTTGAGCTCGGTCGTCGACAGGCTGGCGAGCTGCGCCGTCGTCAGCGCCCGGACCTCGGCGGTGGAGAAGGCCTGGACCTGGCTCGAGCCGAGCGCGGCGAGGTCGGCGGTCGTGACGGCCTGGATCTGCGCCGTCGTCATCGCGCGCAGGTCGGCCGAGCCGAGCTTGCCGAAGTCGGTGCTCGTGATCGCGGCGACCTGCGCCGTCGTCAGCGCGGTGAACTGCGCGGTGGTGAAGGCCGGCAGCTGGACGGAGGTCAGCGCGACGATCTGGTCGGTCGTCAGCGCGCGCACGTCGGCGCTGCCGAGCGCGGCGATGTCGCCGGTACCCATCGCGGCGAGGTCGGCCGTGGTGACGGCCTGGATCTGGGCGGTGGTGAAGGCGGCGAACTGGCTCGACGACAGCGTGGGCATCTGCGTCGAGGTGATGGCGGCGATGTCGGCGGTGGAGAGCGCACGCACCTGGGCCGTCGTCATCGCGTCGAGGTCGGTCGTCGACAGGCCGGCGATCTGCGCCGTCGTCAGGCTGGCGACCTGGTTCGTCGTCAGCGCGGCGGCCTGCGCCGTGGTGAGCATGTTCAGCTCGGTCGTCGACAGGCTCGCGAGCTGCGCCGTCGTCAGCGCCCGGGCCTGGGCGGTGGAGAAGGCCTGGACCTGGTTCGAGCCGAGCGCCGCGAGGTCGGCGGTGGTGATCGCGGCGACGGCGGCGGTGCCCAGCCCATGCAGCGCGGCGGTGCCGATCTGACCGAAGTCACTGCTGGTGATGGCGGCGATCTGCGACGTCGTCATGGCCGAGACCTGGGACGAGGTCATGGCCGGGAACTGGGTCGAGGTGAGCGCGGCGATGTCGGCGGTGGAGAGCGCACGCACCTGGGCCGTCGTCAGCGCGGCGAGGTCGGCAGTGACGAGGTTGGCGACCTGGGAAGTCGTCAGGTTGGCGACCTGGTTCGTCGTCAGCGCGGCGGCCTGCGCCGTGGTGAGCATGTTCAGCTCGGTCGTCGACAGGCTCGCGAGCTGCGCCGTCGTCAGCGCCTGGACCTGGGCGGTGGAGAAGGCCTGGACCTGGCTCGAGCCGAGCGCGGCGAGGTCGGCGGTCGTGACGGCCTGGATCTGCGCCGTCGTCATCGCGCGCAGGTCGGCCGAGCCGAGGTTGCCGAAGTCGGTGCTCGTGATCGCGGCGACCTGCGCCGTCGTCAGCGCCACGAACTCGGCCGTCGTGAAGGCCGGCAGTTGCACGGAGGTCAGCGCGGCGATCTGGCCGGTCGTCAGCGCCGTGATCTGGTTCGTGTGCAGCGCCTGCAGCTGCGCCGTCGTCAGCGCATCGATGCTCGTCGTCGACAGCGACGCCAGCTGCCCCGTCGTCAGCGCCGCCACCTGGGTCGTCGAAAGCCCCTGGATCTGACCCGTGCCCAGCGCACCGAGCTGCGCCGTGCTCAGCAGGCGCAGGTCGGTCGTCGTCAGCGCGTGGATGGTGCTGGAGGACAGCGCCGCCATCTGATACGTGCCGAGACCCGGCAGGCCCTTCGTCGATATCGCCGCGATCTCGTCGGTGCGCAGCGCCTGGATCTGGTCGGAGCTGAAGGCTGCCCAGTCGGCGGTCCCGAAATCCGCCACCGTGGTGGTGGTGAGGCCGGCGATCTGCGCGGTGGTCAGAGACGTGACGATGGAGGCCATGCGGGGTCCTTAAGGCAGTGCGGTACGACGGGGCAGCGTTTGCACCTGCCGGTTTCTTGTCGTAGGGGTATCGGCGCACGCCCACCTCGCTTTAATGGTGGGAAGACGAATTGATGCACCAGTATGGTGAAACCATCCCGGTTGCTAGGTCATCAAAGTGATTCCGTGAAGTGGGTCACGGAGCCCCCGGGACCTCAGTCGGGCCGGCACCGTCCCGCGACATAGGTCGCGACGCGGTTGCGCTCGTCACCCAGCGTCAGCCAGGCGAAGACCCGCGCATGGAGCTTTCGCGGGTCCTTCGATCCGATCGCGTCGCGCGCGACGGCGTCGCGATGCACGGCGACCGCGCCCACGGCCCAGTCCCAGACGACGACATCGGCGAGCGTGCCGTCGCCGAGATGGCCGATCTCGTCGGCCAGGCCGAGCGACTCGGCCGCGCCGCGGGTGGCCGCATGCAGCAGCGTCCAGGCGTCGACGCGGGTGCCGCGCAGCGCCTGCACCTTGTAGGCCTCGGCCAGCGTGCGCAGCATCGACAGGCTGGTGCCGCCGCCGACATCGCTGGCCAGCGTGACGCGGTGGCCGGCGTCGACGGCGGCCTGCCAGTCGAACAGGCCGCTGCCCAGGAACAGGTTGCTGCTGGGGCAGAAGGCGATCTGCGCGCCGGTGTCGCGCAGCAGCGCGCGGTCGTGCTCGTCGAGCCAGATGCCATGCGCGAGCACGGCGCGCTCGTGCAGCAGGCCGTGGCGGTGGTAGACGTCGAGGTAGCTGCGCGCATCGGGGTAGAGCGCGGCGACCTGCTGCACCTCGTCGCGGTTCTCGGCGACATGGGTCTGCATGTAGAGGAGCGGATGGCGGCGGCCGAGCTCGCCGGCCATCGCCAGCTGCGCCGGCGTGCTCGTGATCGCGAAGCGCACCGTCACGGCATAGCGGTTGCGGCCGCGGCCGTGCCAGCGCGCGATCAGCGCCTCGCAATCGCGTTCGGCCTGGGTGACGTCGTCGAGCAGCGCCGCCGGCGCATGGCGGTCCATCAGCACCTTGCCGGCGATGAGCCGCATGCCGCGCGCCGCGGCGGCGGCGAACAGCGCCTCCGCCGCCACCTTGTGCACGGTGGGGAAGACGACGGCGGCCGTCGTGCCATGGGCCAGCAGCGCGTCGAGGAAGCGCGCCGCGCCGACGGCGGCAACCTCGGGGTCGGCGTAGCGTTGCTCGGCCGGGAAGGTGTATTGCTCGAGCCAGTCGAGCAGCCCGGCGCCATGGCTGGCGATGACCTCGAGCTGCGGCGCGTGGACATGGGTGTCGATGAAGCCGGGCAGCAGCAGCCGGCCGCGGTGGTCGTGGCGTTCGTATGCGGGGCCGGGGTCCTCGACCTGCGCGCCGACGATGCGGCCGGCGTCGTCGACGAGCAGCCAATGGTCGGCGCGCAGGCGCAGCGCGCCGCCCGCATCGGCGCTGCACCAGGCGGGCGCGGCGGTGAAATCGAGCAGGTCGGCGCGGATCGCGATCATGCGTGGCGGGGGTGCTTCGACCGGCACCGTTTGAATGCGGCGGTGGCTGGGCGGCGGTGGCTGGCGGTCATCTCGGTTCGCACCTCGTTCACTGTCGATCGCCGCAAGCGTATACGCTATCCACTGCGACCGTCCGGCGCACTGCCAACCCGTTCGAGCACCCATGACCGAAGCCTCGCATCCGATCCGTTTCCTGCACCGCGGCGCCGTCGTCGCCGTCGACGCCGACGCGCCGACGCGCACGGTGCTCGAATGGCTGCGCGAGGACGCGCGCTGCACCGGCACCAAGGAAGGCTGCGCCGAGGGCGATTGCGGCGCCTGCACGGTCGTCGTCGGCGAGCTCGACGAGCGCGGTGGACTGGCGCTGAAGCCGGTCAACGCCTGCATCCGCTTCCTGCCGACGCTGGCCGGCAAGGCGCTGTGGACGGTCGAGGACCTGGCCGCGATGGGCGGCGGCGCGCTGCACCCGGTGCAGCAGGCGCTGGTCGACAACCATGGCTCGCAATGCGGCTTCTGCACGCCCGGTTTCGTGATGTCGCTGTGGGCCTGCTACGAGCGCCACCCCGAGGGCGCGCCGAGCCGCCAGCAGCTCGCCGACGACCTCTCGGGCAACCTCTGCCGCTGCACCGGCTACCGGCCCATCCTCGACGCCGGGCAGCGCATGTTCGAGTCGCCGCGCGTCGCGCTCGACCGCGCGCCGGTCTTGCGCGCGCTGCGCGAGTTGAGCTCGGCGCCCGCGCCGTCGCAAGCCGGCGCCTACCACGCGCCGCGCACGCTGGCCGAGCTGGCGGCGCTGCGGCTGGCAAGGCCCGAGGCGCGGCTGCTCGCCGGCGGCACCGATGTCGGCCTGTGGGTCACGAAGCAAATGCGCGACCTCGGCGAGCTGATCCACCTCGGCGATGTCGCCGAACTGCGCCGGGTGCGAATCGAGGACGACGCGATCGTCATCGGCGCCGCGGCGACGCTCGAACAGGCCTGGGCCGCACTCACCGCCGAATGGCCGGCGCTGCGCGAGGTCTGGCTGCGCTTCGCCTCGCTGCCGGTGCGCGAGGCCGGGACGATGGGCGGCAACGTCGCCAATGGCTCGCCGATCGGCGACAGTGCGCCGGTGCTGATCGCGCTCGGCGCGACGCTGCGGCTGCGCCGCGGCGATGCGCTGCGCCGCGTCGCACTCGATGACTTCTACACCGGCTACATGAAGAACCGGCTCGAGCCCGGCGAGTTCGTCGAGGCGATCGAGGTGCCGCGTGCCGCCGCGGCGCAGCGCCTGGCCGCCTACAAGATCAGCAAGCGCCACGACAGCGACATCTCGGCCGTCCTCGGCGCCTTCGCGATCGAGCTCGACGGCGCGCGCATCGCCGCCGTGCGCCTGGCCTGGGGCGGCCTGGCGGCCACGGTGCAGCGCGCCGCGGCGGCCGAGGCCGCGCTGCTCGGCCGCGACTGGGACGAGGCCGCGCTGCAAGCCGCGCAGCAGGCGCTGGCGGCCGATTTCAAGCCACTGACCGACGTGCGCGCCAGTGCCGCCTACCGGCTGCGCGTGGCGCGCAACCTGTTGCGCCGCTATTGGCTCGAGACGCGACCGGTCGACCCGCTGCCGCCGCGCGCGCTCAGCGTCTGGGCGCTGGAGGAGGTGCGATGAAGCGCGATGACGATGAAGTCGTGGAACCCGTCGTCGGCGCCGCGCTGGCGCACGAATCGGCGCATGGGCATGTGGCCGGGTCGGCGCCCTACACCGACGACCTGCCCGAACTCGCCGGCACGCTGCACGCCGCGCTCGGGCTCTCGCCGCTGGCGCATGGCGTGATCGAGGCGCTCGAGCTCGATGCGCTGCGCGCGCTGCCGGGCGTGGTCGCCGTGCTGACCGCCGCCGACATCCCGGGCGCCAACGATTGCGGTGCGCTCGTCCATGACGATCCGATCCTCGCCGGCGGCGCCGGCGCCACGCTGCGCTACCTCGGCCAGCCGGTGTTCCTCGTCGTCGCGACGACGCGTGACGCCGCGCGCCGCGCCGCCGCGCGTGCCGGCGAGGCGATCCGCGCGCGGC
>JAGWTU010000002.1 GCA_028868825.1 Burkholderiales bacterium
ACGCGGCGGCCGGCGGCTTCCTCGAGGATGGGCACCAGGCGCTGGGCGGTGGTGCCCGGGGCCAGCGTGCTGCGCAGCACCAGCACATGCGGTTCGGCCGTGTCGCGCAGCGCGCGGCCGATGCTGGCGACCACCGCGTCGACCGCGCTCAGGTTGGGCGAGTAGTCGGGGTTGGACGGCGTGGCCACCGAGATCAGCGAGATCTCGCTGTGGCGCACCGCGTCGTCGAGGTCCAGCGTGGCGCGCAGGTCGCCGCGCGCCACCGCGGCGGCGATCAGCTCGTTGATGCCCGCCTCGACCACCGGCGACTCGCCCGAGCCGATGAGTCGGACCTTGAGCGGATTGGTGTCGACGCCGATCACCTGGTGGCCGAGCTCGGGCAGGCAGGCGCAGGAGACGGCGCCGACGTAGCCGAGGCCGAAGACGGAAACTTTCAAGCTCACTCCCTGGTGGTTGGTGGCGCCGCCTCAGGCGGCGACCGGGTTCGCGTTCTCCACGCCGGCCGCGGCGCCGGTCTGGGCGCGCAGGAAGGCCTCGAACATCAGCAGCGACCACAACGCCGGGCTGTGGTCGCGGCTGCCGGATTCGTGCTCGTCGATGAGCCGGCGCACGGTCTGGGCGTTGAACAGCCCGCAGTCCTGCATCGGGCCGGCGAGCAGCGCGCCGCGCATGCGCTCGCGCAGCGGGCCGCGGAACCAGCGTGCCAGCGGCACCGCGAAGCCCATCTTCGGGCGGTAGAGCACGTCGTCGGGCAGCCGCGGTTCGAGCGCCTTCTTGAAGAAGGCCTTGCCGTTGCTGCCCTTGAGCTTGAACGAACTCGGCAGCGTCGCCGCCCATTCGACCAGCGGGTGGTCCATCAGCGGCTCGCGCACCTCGAGCGAATGCGCCATCGACGCGCGGTCGACCTTGGTGTTGATGTCGCCGACGAGGTAGGTGTGCAGGTCCAGGTACTGGATCAGCGCCAGCGGATCGTCGGTACCGGCCCTGGCCGCATGGCGGTTGAAGACTTCGATCGCGCTGTAGCCGCCGAGCTCGGCCTTGAAGCGCGCGCTGTAGAGCTGGCTGCGCAGCGGCTCGCGCAGCTGCGACATGCTGTGGAAATAGGCCTCGACCGACGAGCGGGCCATGCCCTGGAACGTCGTCTTGGCGCGGAACACGCGCGGTGCCCAGTCGGCCTTGGGGTAGACGCGGCCGAGCATGCCGAACAGCGGCCGGCGCATGCCCGCGGGCAGCGCCGAGCGCATGCGCTCCTCGAGCATGTGCAGACTGTAGCGGCGGTAGCCGCCGAAGGTCTCGTCCCCGCCGTCGCCCGACAGCGCCACCGTGACGCGCTTGCGCGCGAGTTCGCTGACGCGGTAGGTCGGGATCGCCGAGCTGTCGGCATAGGGCTCGTCGTAGAGCCGCGCCAGCGTGTCGACGAGCCCGTAGTCGTCGACGCTGACGGTCTCGACCATGTGCTGCGTGCGGTAGCGGTCGGCGACGCTCTGGGCGAATTCGATCTCGTTGTAGGCCGGGTCGTCGAAACCGATCGAGCAGGTGTTGACGGGCCCCGCCGAGAGCCCGGCCATCGACGCGACGACGGCGCTCGAATCGACGCCGCCCGAGAGGAAGGCGCCCAGCGGCACCTCGGCGATCATGCGCAGCCGCACCGATTCGTCGAGCCGGCGCAGCAGTTCCTCGCGCGCCTCGGCCTCGGTGATCTTGCTGTCGAGCGTGAAGCGCACGTCCCAGAACTCGCGCGGCTCGCGCACCGGCTCGCCGCGGCGGATCACCAGCGTATGCGCCGGCGCCAGCTTGCGCGCGCCCTTGAAGATCGTGCGCGGCTCGGGCACGTAGCCGAAGGCGAAGTACTCTTCGACCGCCAGCGGGTCGATCTCGCGCATCAGGCCGTTGCTTTGGCCGCCGCCGCTGCCGCGGTACGCGAGCAGCGATTTGAGCTCGGAGCCGAACAGCAGCATGCCGTCGCCGAGCAGCGCGTAGTACATCGGCTTGACGCCGAGGCGGTCGCGCGCCATGAAGAAGGTCTGGCGGTTGCGGTCCCACAGCGCGAAGGCGAACATGCCGCGGAAGCGCCGCACGCAGTCCTCGCCCCAGGATTCCCAGGCATGCACGATGACCTCGGTGTCGCTCTTGGTGTGGAACACATGCCCCAGTGCCTGCAACTCGGGGATCAGCTCGCCGTAGTTGTAGATCTCGCCGTTGAAGACGACGACGACCGAGCCATCCTCGTTGAACAGCGGCTGCTGGCCGGTGGCGACGTCGATGATCGACAGCCGGCGATGACCGAAACCGACGCCGGGCTCGATGTGGACGCTGCCTTCATCGGGGCCCCGGTGCGTCTGCGTATCGTTCATCCGCTGCAGCGTCGCAGGCGAGATCTCGCGGGCCGCGCGGGTGTCGAAGATGCCGGTGATGCCACACATATCGAAGTCTGCAAGCCTTCCTGTTGTTGAGTGACGATAGCCGGACCCGCGTCGCACCGGTGCGCGGCGCAGCCGCAGGCGCACCAGCCGTGCCAATTGTCGACGAAAGCCGCGACGGCCCTGCCCGCACGGGCGCCGAATGCCCAAGTTGTGCCATGACAAACTGCACGCGGGCGCCGGCACCCGCAGGCCGCGCCGGACGCTCAGCGGGCCTCACGCAGTCCGTCGTAGAGCCCCTGGTAGGCGTCGACCATCGCCGGCAGGCTGAATTGCCGCTCGACCCGCAGGCGGGCGGCGCGACCGTACGCCTGCGATCGTGCCGGGTCCGACACGAGATTCAACAGACTCCCGGCCAGGGCCTGGACATCGTCCGATGCGACGAGCTCGCCGGTCTCGCCGGCAACGACGAGTTCGGGATTGCCACCGACGGCGGTCGCGACGACCGGCAGGCCGCTGGCCATCGCTTCGAGGATGGTGTTCGAGATGCCCTCGGCCTGCGACGGCAGCACGAAGGCGTCGAGCCCGCGCATGATCTGCGGCACGTCGCTGCGCTCGCCCGGCAGCCAGGCGAGTTCACCGGCGCCGGCGGCATCGACGATCGCCTGCGCCTCGTGGCGCAGCGGGCCGTCGCCGATCAGCACCAGCCGCAGGCGCGAGCGCATGGCCGGCGCCAGCTCGAGCGCACGGACGAAGGCGCGGGCCAGCAGCGTCTGCGCCTTGACGCCATGCATGCGCCCGACGGTACCGACCAGCCACAGCGCAGGATCGTCGTAGGGGCAGCCGGGCATTGGCTCGCGCCGCCCTGCGGCGGGGTGGAAGCGGTCGATGTCGACGCCGTTGTAGATCTGCTCGATGCGCCGCCGTGGCACGCCGACGCGGTGCTCGAGGTAGCCGGCGAGGTCGCGCGAAAGCGCGACATAGCGATGCACGAAGGGCCGGTAGGCGCGGCGTATCCACTGGTGACGCCGGCTCAGGCCATCGGGATCCTCGACGTTGCGTCCATGCTCGCCATGGATGCGCACCGGCACGCGCGCCAGCGCCGCCGGCACCTGGCATTCGAGCGCCGCGAGGTTGCGCGTGTGGACGACGGCGGGCCGCAGATCGCGCAGCAGCCGGTACAGCGCGGGGTAGATCTGCGCGCCGTGCCCCGGCGGCTTGTGCAGCGCGTGGAAACCGACCTGCGCGGCGGTGACCCGGCTGGCGAAGGCCGGAACGACCTCGGTCATCGACACCACCGCGTGCCGGTAGGCCGGCATGCGGTTGATCAGGTTGACGACACCGTTCTCGAGGCCACCGGTGTCGAAGCGGTAGACGACGTGGACGACGAGCGGTGGCGTCGCAGCCATCACGGGCCTTCGAGCGCAGCCGCAATGGCGGCACAGACGACGCGGACACCGAGCGGGTTCAAATGGCCGTCGTAGGGACCGACGCTGAGCAGTTGCGGTGAGCGCTCGAGCTGCCGCCAATACAGCGGCTCGGCGTCGATGACGATCGCCCCGGCGCGGCGGGCCAGCCCGATAAAGCGCTGCCGCTCGGCCATCAACGCCGGCGCCAAGGTCGATTGCGGCGTTCGGCGTCCGTCGACAATGATCACAAGGCGACCCGTACGGTAGGGCGCGATCCGTTCAAAGAACGCGTGCGCGACTGCTTCGGTCACTTCGGCGCGATCGGGCGTGTCCGCCGCAGTTGGCCGTGCCTCGCGGCGATGAAACGTGCTGCTCACCGCTACGACGGCCCGACGCAGCGACCCTGCCGGATCCAATTTGAGCTGCGAGAACAGGTATTGCGCGAAGGCCGATTCGCGAAGCAGGCGTTTGACCGGCGTCGGTTCGGGGTAGCGCTCGATGCGGGGTGCGAGCGACTTCGGGTCGAGGCAACGGCTGACGACATTGCCCGAGCCGCACAGCGCCTGGCGGATGTCGCCGGTCTCCATCAGGATCACGAAGTCGCGCACCTGCCAACGCTCATGGGCATATCGGATGCGTTCGGCGTAATCGAGCAGCGCCGTCCCCGGCGTACCCATCGCGTACACCGGCCGCCGCCCACCGAGTTCGCGTTCGAGTTGCGCGCCTGGGCGGTCCTGCGCATCCAACATCGATGCCTCGATGAAGCTGTCCCCTATGAATGCGACGGCATGCGGATCGGGGATGAACTCGCGCGTGGCGGAAAAGCCGGCGCCGTTGGAATGCAACGTCTCGGGGTTACGCAAATCCCACCCTGTCGAGACCTGCCATTGCGCATGCGCGGGGTACGTCTGGACGTCGGGGTCGGTGTAATAGCCGGTGCGGGTCGACGTCGACACCGGCAACACCCGGCAGGTGACCTCGCCCAAGAGGACGAAGACCAGCAGCGCCAGAACCACCCGCGCCAGAGCCATCATGGCCATGCGCACCGCAAGCGTGCGTCAGAAATTGAAATAGATGAACGCACTGACGGAATCCCGGACCGTGTTCAGAACGATGAGAAAGAGAATGCAGCACAACGCGAATGCCGCCAGCGGCACCGAAAGCGTGGGCCGATGGGTGACCCAATCCTTCAACTTGGAACCGAGATGGTTGCTGTTGAACGGCATCGCGAAGGCGATCAGCGACAGCACCGCGCACCAAAGCGCGCCACGACCCGACCGGATGCCCGCGTTCCACAGCAGCAGGTGGACATCCGGCCTCTGGCCACCGATCATCGACTGCAGCAGGTGGACCGCGCCGCCGAAGCTCTGGGCGCGAAAGAAGACCCAGGCCACGACCACCGCGGCCATCGTCAGCGCCCAGGACGCGCACTGGAACGGTCGCGAAGCGTCCGCAGCCTCCTGAACCCGCACCGGCAGCAGCGCGCGGAATCCGTGGTTCACCATCAGGTAGGCGCCGTGCAATCCGCCCCAGAAGACGAAGGTCCAGCTCGCGCCGTGCCATAGCCCCCCCAGCAGCATCGTCAGCGACAGGTTGACGTAGCGCCGGAATGCACCGTCACGATTGCCACCGAGCGGAATATAGAGGTAGTCGCGCAGGAACTTGGACAGCGAAATGTGCCAGCGGCGCCAGAACTCGCTGATGCTGAGCGCGCGATACGGTGAATCGAAATTGAACGGCAACCGCACATTGAAAAGCAGCGACAGCCCGATCGCCATGTCCGAATAGCCGGAAAAGTCGAAATAGAGCTGGAACGTGTATGCCGCTGCGGCCAGCCAGGCTTCGACCATATCGGGCAGGTGCCCGGTGTCGGCGGCGTTGAACACGACGTCGGCGTACGGGGCGACGCCGTCGGCGAGGACGACCTTCTTGATCAGACCGATGGCGAAGATCGCGAGCCCGACGCTCAGATGGCGGCTCTGCGGTTTGTAGATCGCCGGGTCTCCGAACTGCGGCATCATCTGCGCGTGATGCAGCACCGGCCCGGCGACGAGGTGCGGGAAGTAGGTGACGAAAAGGCCGTAATGGATGGGGCGGTACTCGCCAACACGGCCGAGATAGGTGTCGGCGAGGAAGGCGATCTGCGTGAACGTGTAGAACGAAATGCCGATCGGCAGCAGCACATGTGCCATCTGCCAGTGGATGCCGGTGGCCGCATTGACATTGTCGACGAGGAAGTTCGCGTATTTGAAGTACGCCAGCGCGAGCAGGTCGCTGGCGATGCCGACGATCATCCACACCCGGGCGGCCGGACGATTGCCGCGGCCGAGTTCCCGGGCAATACCGAGGCCGATGCAGAAATTGACCGCGATCGACCCCAGCAGCAGCAGCGTGTACACCGGCATCCAGTAGCCGTAGAAGAACAGCGAGCTTGCAAACAGCCAGGCCGCCGCGCCACGAGGCGTCCAGCGCCCGAGCACGAAGAAGCCGCACAGCACGAGCGGCAGGTAGACCAGCGCGAAATTCGCCGTCGTGAACAGCATCGGATGCCCGTGTCAGCGGGGCGGGCCGCAGCACGCCGTCGCTGAAGCTGCAGGAAAGGCGCTCAGAGCCGCCACAGGCGGAAGCCCGCGGCCGTCAACGCCGGGACCGCATAGGACCCCTTGACGTCGATGAAGGCGCCGCCCTTGACGAGCTTGCGCGACAGCTCCTCCACCGGGATCCGGGCGAATTCGCGGTGGGCCACCGCGGCGACGATCGCATCGGCGCGCGGCAGGTCCTCCCAGCGTTCGAGGCGGACGCCGTATTCGTGCATCGCCTCCTCGGGCTCGGCCTGCGGGTCGGTCACATGGACGTCGACGCCGTAGCTCTGCAATTCGTGGATGATGTCGATGACCTTGCTGTTGCGCAGGTCGCCGCAATTCTCCTTGAAGGTCAGCCCGAGCATGTTGACACGGGCGCCCTTGATGTAGCTGCCCGACGCGATCATCTGCTTGATCGTCTGTTCGGCGATGAACTTGCCCATGCCGTCGTTGATGCGCCGGCCGGCAAGGATGACCTGCGGGTGGTAGCCGAGCATTTCGGCCTTGTGCGTCAGGTAGTAGGGATCGACGCCGATGCAATGGCCGCCGACGAGACCGGGCTTGAACTTGAGGAAGTTCCATTTCGTGCCGGCAGCCTCGAGCACCTCGCTCGTGTCGATGCCCATCTTGTCGAAGATGATCGAGAGCTCGTTCATCAGCGCGATGTTCAGGTCGCGCTGGGTGTTCTCGATGACCTTCGCGGCCTCGGCGGCCTTGATGCTGCTGGCGCGGTGCACGCCCGGGACGATGATGCGCTCATACAGCTTGGCCACCGCGTCGAGCGTGGCCGCGTCGTCACCCGAGACGATCTTCAGGATCTTCGTCAGCGTGTGTTCCTTGTCGCCCGGGTTGATGCGCTCCGGGCTGTAGCCGACATGAAAGTCCTGCTTCCACTTCAATCCCGATTCGCGCTCGAGCACCGGAATGCAGACCTCCTCGGTCGCGCCCGGATAGACGGTCGATTCGTAGACGACGATGGCGCCCTTCTTCAGATGGCGGCCGGCGGCTGCGCTGGCGCCGACGAGGGGGCGGAAATCGGGGATATGGGCGTCGTCGACCGGCGTCGGCACGGCGACGATGATGGCGTCGGCCTCGCCGAGCATCTTCGCATCGTCGGTGTAGACCGCATGCGTGGCCGCCGCGACCTCGGCATCGCTGAGTTCGCGCGACGGGTCGGTACCGCTCCGGCAAGCCTGGACCTTGGCGGTGGCGATGTCGAAGCCGATCGTTCGCATCTGCTTGCCGAATTCGACAACGAGCGGCAGCCCGACATAGCCGAGGCCGATGACGGCGATGGTTTCCATGGAGTCCGTTCCTGGTTCAAGTGATTCAGCGCCGCGCCTGCGTGGCGAGCAGCATGCGGTCGATGGCGCCGAGGTTGGCGGCGGCAAAGGACTGGAGCAGGCGATCAGCGGCCGCGGGGTCGCTGTCGTCGGTGTAGAGCAGCAATTCGGCACCGTCGTCGCCCTGTCCGCGGATCTGCGCCAGCAGGTTGGCGAGCTTCGCCTCGCTGTCCTCGGCGTACCAATGGCCGGCGGTCCAGTGCAGGCGCCTGACTTCACGGTGCTTGCGCAGGGCGCCTGCAGACTCGTCGCGTTCGAGCAGCATCACACCTTGCGAGTCCAGCGTCCGGCCTTCGGCGCTCAGGGGCGTGACACGGTTCTCGAGCGTGTTCCAGGTCAGGTCGGCCGGCCTCGTGATCCAGTTGTCACCGCCGACGAACTTGCTCGTCGGCGACTGGTCGCGGTAATAGGCGATGTAGACGCCGACGACACCTCGAGTCGAACGATAGATGACACCGGCCTCCGCAGCGGGCTTGAGAAAGCTGGGGACAAAGGGCTCACCCGCGGCGGCATCGGCACGCCAGCCGTCGGCGAGCACATTGGGCAATTTCAGCTCGGGCGCGAATCCCGAGCGATTGGCGTCGTGAACATGGGCCGCCAAGGCCATGGGCAAAGCCAGTACCAGCGCGGCCGCCAGCGCCACCCCGACGCTGCCCCAGGTCGATTGGGGGACGCCGGAGCGGACGAGAGCCGGTGCAGCGGGCGGCAGCGGCTTCGGTGGCTCGGCCCAGCGGGCGCCGACGAAGAACATGATCGTGATGACGATGCCGAAGAAGACCCAGCCATAGACCAGGTGGTCGACGCCAACGGCGATCGTGTTGTTCGACAGGTGGCCGAGCATCACGATCATGTAGGCGCGCAGCCAGTTCGCGACGATCGGCACGATCAAGGCCACGACCATGAAGATCAGGCGCCGCTTGATCGATTTGTAATTCAGATACGCGAACAACGTGCCGACCATGAACGAGGCGATCAGGTAACGTACACCGCTACAGGCCGCGACGACCGACCACCGGCCCGATGGAATGACGAAGGACTGACCTTCGCGATAGACCGGGATGCCGCTGGCCTGGAGCGCGTAGACCGTGAAATCGGCGGTCCAGCGCATCATCCACGGAATCGCGAACTCGCCGAACGGCACGGCGAAGAACAGGAAGGCGAGCGGAAACGCGATCGCCCATGCGATCTCGACGCCGAGCACCGCGGCGACCGAGAGGACGATCAAGCCGACGAATGCAAACTGCGAGACGACGTTGACCAGCGCCAGGTCCCCCGCGAGCCAGATCGCGCCGACCACGGCCAGCGCCAGCAGCAGCCAGGGCTGGGGCCGCGGCGTCAATGGGACCAGGTCAGCGCGCTGCCGCCAGACGAGCCAGACCGAGATCGGCGCGACCAGGAAGGCGTGCGTGTAGGTCTCGAAATTCCACCAGATGTCGACCATGCCCAGCGCCGTGCCGCGGAACATCCACAGCAGCGCCGCGATCAGCAGCGCCAGCGACGCCAGCGCCACGCGCCAGCGCGCATCGGTCGTCGCGGGGATGACGATCGCGTTCACGGCCGGCCTCAACCCAGGCTGCGCACGATGAACGGCCCGAGCCAGTTCGCCAACCCGATGGGCATGCGCCGCCAGGTCTCGATCAGCAGCTTGTACTTCGCGTTGTTCGGGTTGTTCTGCGGCACCTGGTCGTGCTTGTACAGGCAGTACTCGTAATGCAGCGGCTGCGGCTCGAAACCCCAGTTTTTCTTGAAGGAATACGAGCCCGTGCCCTGCTTGCTGCGGCCGTAGTCGAAGACCTTGAGCCCGCGCGCGCAGCTGCGCCGCATCAGTTCCCAGTACTTGAAATCGTTGCCGGCGAGATCGCGCGCGGCCTCGGCGTCGCCGGCGTAGTACGGCAGCACCTCGTCTCGAAAATAGAAGCTGAGCACGCTGCTGATGACGGCGCCGTCGGGGGCGCAGACGGTGAGCACCTCGCAGTCGTCGCCGAACTCGGCGCGCAGCGCCTCGAAATAGCGCTTGGGCATCGCCGGCGTGCCGTGGCGGTGGACGTTGTCGGCGTAGACGGCGAAGAAGCGCTCGACGCCGGGATCGACGGTGGCGGTGAGGCCGTTCTTGATGCCCTTGCGCACCATTGCCCGCTGCTTGCGCGGGATGGCGAGCAAGTTCGCCTCCTCGTCGGGCAGGATCTCCTTGCGGAAGGTGACGTAGAGGTCCTGCTCGGGCCAGTCGGGTTGCGTGCGCAGGAGATTGCGCAGCTCGAGATGATCGACGCGCAGCGCGCGCGCCAGGCGCTGCGCCTCGGCCAGCAGCAACTCGGCGCTGGCCGCGTCGTCGGCGACGACGCCGCCGTAGACCGCGAACGGCAGGCTCGCCAGCGAGTTGCCGAACAGCAGGCTCTTGACATGCGCCAGCGGCAGCACGCCGGTGATGCGACCGGCCTCCTCGGTATAGAGGTAATGGCAGGCGTGGCGGAAGGCGCGGCCGAGCACGCGCTGCCAGCCGGCGCGGTGGAAGAACGTGGCCTGCGGATGGGCGAGGATGTAGGCGTCCCACGCCGCGTTGGCGGCGCGGTCGTCGGGCGCGAGGATTTTGAGTTGGGGCACGGGGCGTGATCAGACCGCAGTTTCGGCGGGGCGCGACGTCCCCGCTCGATTCAAGCCGAGAAAAATGTCATCCATTCGGCCCCAACGGAAGTCCGCGAGCAGTTGTTGCAGGCGGCCGTCCATGCGTTCGATGTTCACGTAGTGCCGGAACCTGGTGCGCGCGTCGATGCCGGGGATGCGCGGTTGGCCCGGATCGATCTCCCAGGGATGGAAATAGAAGATCGCGCTTTGCCGGTCCTGCCGGTTCACCTGGCGGATCATCCAGCGCGAGACCGGGTACGGCAGCAGCCTGAAATAGCCGCCGCCGCTCGAGGGCAGGTTGCGGCCGGCCAGGCGCAGCGTCGTCACCGGCACTTCGAGCAGGCCGGTGGCGACCTCGTGCGCAAAGCGCGGCGCGTCGGGCATGCCGTAATGGTCGTGGCGGATCGGGTAGATGCTGCTGCTGTAGCGGTAGCCGGCGCGGGCCAGCACGTCGAAGGCCCAGAGGTTGCCGGTGCCGATCGAGAAGCTCGGCGCGCGGTAGCCGAGCACGGGACGGCCGGCGATGTCCTCGAGCAGCTTCTTCGCGCGCTCGACGTCGGCGAGGAAGGCCGCCTCGTCGAGATCGCTGGCGCGCTCGTGGCCATAGCCGTGGCTGGCGAGTTCGTGGCCGCCGTCGACGATGGCGCGCACGAGCTGCGGATAGCGCTCGGCGATCCAGCCCAGCGTGAAGAAGGTGGCGCGGGTGTCGGCGGCGGCGAGCAGGCCGAGGATGCGCTGGACATTGCGCTCGACGCGGCATTCGCGCCGCTCCCAGTCGTCGCGCCGGATGTAGGGGGCGAAGGCCGAGACCTGGAAATAGTCCTCGACATCGATCGTCAAGGCGTTGGTGATCGCGGGGGCGAGCATGGTCGGGTCAATCGGTCTTGGCGCCGAGCCACTGCCCAAGGTCGTCGGCGATGCGGTCGGCGGCATGGCCGTCCCAGAGGTCCGGCACGCGGCCGCGCTTGCCGCGGCCGGCGAGGATGGCTTCGCCGGCGTCGAGGATGGCGCGACGCTCGCGACCGACCACGAGGTTGGTCCCCTGCTCGACGGTGATCGGGCGTTCGGTGTTCTCGCGCGGCGGCAGCAGGACGATACGCCGCGGGTCGATCCGCTCCATGGGGCCGAAGCGCTCGATGTTCGAGCGCGTGCGCGGATGCAGCGCGAAGATCCGCAGCAGGCGCGAGGCGACCTCGCCGGGAACGCCGAGCAGCGATGCGAGCGTGTCGCGGTCGTCGATGTTCGACGGTCGGTGCATCGTGACGACGCCGTAGCCGGCGGCACCGCCGATCAGCGCCGGGTCGGCGCCACGCGCGCGCAGCATCTCGGCCGCGCTGCGCGCCTTGCCACGGGCGGCGAGCAGCGAATCGATCATCACGTTGCCGGTGAAGCGGATGCGCGCCACATCGACGCCCTCGCGCAGCAGATGGGTCCCGGCGCTGCGCTCGGTCGTGTGGAGACGGTAGGCGACCCGTCGGTGAGGGCGCGGTTGAGCTCCTCGGGCATGCGCCGGTCGCCGCTGCGCAGTCCGGCCTCGACATGGGCCACCGGCACCGGCTTCTTCACCGCCACCAGCGGTACAGGCGAGGGTCGAATTGACGTCGCCGCCGACGACCACGCAGGCAGGGCGGTGCGGGCCCAGCGCCGGCATCGAGCGCACCTCGAGGGCGCGCAGGATGGGCGCCAACTTCATGAAATTGGGGTGGGCACCGACGGCGCGGAGGATCGGCGCCGTCACGGCTGCGGCTCTTCGGGCTTCCTCAACGCGCCGACCAGCTTCTGCAGCAGCGCCAGCGTTTCGAGGTTGCTGCGTTCCAGCCGCAGCAGGCTGCGCTCGAGCCGCTGCAACTGGTCGCCGCGCTGGTCCGCCGTCAGCGCCGCGAGCTGGGCCGACATGGCGCTGGCATCGGCCGCGTCGAGCTGGGCCGAGGAGAGGTCGACGTCGAGCGCGTCGATGACTTCGCTGCCGCCGACGCGGCTCGCGCTGGCGCCGTTGGCCAGGCGCTTGGCGGCGTTGGCGTTGCTCGGCACGGCCGATTCCTGCGCGAACTCCTGCACCACCTCGGCCACGTCGGCCGTCGTCAGGTGCGTGCGGCCGCCGAGGAAACCGAGCAGCAGCAGCCGGTCGCAGACCGAGTTGATGCGGCGCGGGATGCCGCCGCTGGCGGCGTGGATCGCCGCGTAGGCCTCGGGCTCGAAGGTCGGCTTGTCCTTGGCGCCGGCGCATTTGAGCCGGTGCTCGATGTAGGCGCGCGTCTCGTCCTCGGCCAGCGGCCCGATGTGGCAGGTGGCCGAGACGCGCTGGCGGAACTGCTCCATCTCCGGGCGCTGCAGGATCTCGCGGAACTCGGGCTGGCCGACGAGGAAGCTCTGCAGCAGGGCCTGGTTGCCGAACTGGAAATTCGAGAGCATGCGCAGTTCCTCGACCGCCTTGGGCGTGAGGTTCTGCGCCTCGTCGACGATGAGCAGGCAACGCTTGCCCTTGCTCGTCTGGCTGATCAGGAAGGCTTCGAGCGTGATCAGCAGCTCGGACTTCGGCACGTCCTTGACGCGGAAGCCGAAGGCCGCACCGACCATGCGCAGCGTGTCCTCGGCGCCAAGCTGGGTGGTCACGAGATGGCCGGTGACGACGTTGCTGCCGTGCAGGCCGTCGATGAGCGAGCGCAGCACGGTCGTCTTGCCGGCGCCGATGTCGCCGGTGATGACGATGAAGCCCTCGTTGCGCGAGACGCCGTATTCGAGATAGGCCTTGGCGCGCCGGTGCTGCTTGCTGCCGAAGAAGAAGGCCGGATCGGGATTGAGCTGGAAAGGCTTGCTGGTCAGCCCGTAGAAAGCTTCGTACATGGTTCAGTACCGCAGGCTGAGCGAGCCGATGACGGCCGACTCTTCATAAGGGGTGATCGCGCTGGCGTAGTTCGTGTGCCGCAGGCCCAGCGAATAGCCGAGGAAGCGGTTCAGGCTGCCGGTCCACACGAGGTTGGCATTGCGCTGCCGGCTCGAGGGTTGGACCACCGTCGCCAGCGTGCGCAACTGGCTCAGCGACAGCGTGAGCGAGGCCGTTTCACTGAGGCGCTGTGAGATGGCGAGGGTTTCACCGTCCTGGCGCACCTGCTTGTTATTGGCCAGATCACCAGCCGTCGGCGCCCCCGCATTGACGAGGTGGGTGCCATTACGGAAGAGGCTCAGCGTCACCGTCGTGCGCAATCCGCTCACGGCCACCGAGAGGTTCTGCGAGCGCTGGATCGTTGTTCCGGAGGCCAGGAACCCGCCGAGCTGCTGGTTCGGGTCGAGCGCCGGATTGGCGGCGAAATACGCCTGGGCCTGCTGCTGGCAGGTCAGTGCGTCGAGGCCTTGCGCGAGGCAGATGTTGTAGAGGAGGTCGTAGAACGTCAGCGGTTTCGCGTTCGCCCCCAGCGTCGCCGGGTTGCCGTTGATGCCCGAGGTGTCGACGTAGCTCCACACCGAGCGCTGCATCCGATGGCGCAGCGTGATCGTGTGCGAACGGCCATAGAAGGTCTTGTTGTCCTGGAGCAGGACGTCAGTGCGATCGGTCGGGTGCCACTCGACGCCCCAGCCCCAGGTGTCGAACGACTGCGTCGTGCCGGTGAGCGCGTCGGTGCGGTCGCGGCCGGCCTGCAGCGACAGCTTCAGGTCGTAATCGACGAAATAGTCGCCCGACAGCACCAAGGGCTGGTCGTGCGTCTTGCCGCCCAACTTGTAAGTAGTGGTCTGCTGACTGAGTTGCAGGCCCCAGCCGAGATTGCCGCTGCGGCCGCCGAAGGCGAGGTTGCCACCATAGCTGTCGTAACTGCCCAGCGGCGTCGCCTTGGCCCGCGTCGTCGAGCCGTTGAGCCCCAGGCTCACGTTGGCATAGCCGGCGATGTTGCCGTTGAGCGTCGGCGCCACGCTCAGGTTCGAGACCTGGGTGCGGTTGGTGTTGACGACATCGTTGGATCCCGACTGCACGCCATAGGCCGATATCGATTGCTGGGCGATCGAGCCGACCGTCTTCATCGAGAAGTGATCGTCGAATCCGCGCGCGACGAACGAGGTGTCGAGGTAGTGCTGGACCGTGTTGAGCCGCGGCGCGCGGGCGTAGCTGAGCGCGGCCAGCGCGTAGTACAGCGTGCCGTCGAGCCTGGCCGTGTGACTGTTGATGCGCAGCCCGGGCGAGAGCTGGGTCACGAGGTCGGCCTGCGCCGGCACCCGCGTCAGGTCACGGTTGTTGGTCAGCGTTTCCTGAATCGTCAGGGAGGGCGCGATCGAGAAGCCGGGCTTCGCGACTGCGTCCTGCGCCCGTGCCGCCGGCGCGGCGACCAGGGCCGCACCGAGCCAGGCCGTCGCACGCGCGACGGCGATCGGACGGGCACCGATCCTCATGAATCGTGGCGGCACCAATCAGCGCCGCTCTTCGGCGGCGCCGGCCGGCGTGCCGCCTTCGGGTGTCGCGGCGGCATCGCCACCGTAGCCGTATCCATAGCCGTATCCGTAGCCATAGCCATAGCCGTAGCCGTAGGCCTTGCCGTCGAGGCGGGCCTTGTTCAGCACCAGCATGCGCACCGGGCAGGACTCGATCGTGTCCAGCGCCTGACGCGTCGCCGACTGCGGCGTCTTGCCGGCGGCGACGACGACGACGATCTGTCCCATGTTCGTCGCCAGCACACGCGATTCGGTCGTCAGCAGCAGCGGCGGCGAATCGAAGATGATGATGCGGTCGGGGTAGCGCGTGGCCATGTTGTCGAGCAAGGCGCGCATCGCGTCGCTGGCCAGCAGTTCGGTCGCCTTGGGGTGTGGCGTGCCCGCCGGCAGCAGCGTCAGCTTCTCGACGTTCGTGCGCAGCATGACCTCGGAGAGATCGGCCTTGCCTTCGAGCACTTCGAGCAGGCCCGGGCCCGCCGGCAGGCCGAGCGTGCGCAGCACCGAGGGCCGCGCGACGTCGGCGTCGACCAGCATCACCGTGTGGTCGAGTTCGGACGCGATGCTCATCGCCAGGTTGACCGAGGTGAAGGTCTTGCCCTCGCCGGCCATCGCGCTGGTGATCATGATCAAGTTGCCATGGGTGACCGTGGCCGCGCCGCGCCCGAGCGCGTTGGCGATCAGCGGCCGCTTGATGACCCGGTATTGGTCGGCGATCGCGCTGCGCGGCGCATTCGGGGTCACGATGCCCGCGGCCAGCAGTGCGTCGAGATCGAGTTCGACGCGCCGCGACTGGCTCGGCGCGTCCGCCGCCGGCGGCACCGGCAACGGCCGGGGCGCGGCAGCGACGGCAGGCGCGGCCACGGGCCCGCCGTCGACCTCGGGTTCGGGTATCGCGACACCGGCCTGGCGCAGTTGCTCCAGCCGTTGTGCCGCCTGTTCGATCAAGCTGCTCATAGTCCTTGCCTCACCCTGCCCGGCGCGCGATCAGGGCCAGCGCCACCATGCCCAATGCAAACAGGCCGACCAGCCCGCCCGACGCGCCGGCGAACCACAGCGTGCCCAGCCGTTCACGGCGGCGCTCGACATCGTTGATGACCATCGACACCACGCCCAGCAGCGGCAGCCCGGTGACCGTGCGCAATTCGTCGCCGTCGCTGAATACCGGCATGAGCTGACAGGCGGCGAATGCGATGCCCAGCCCCGCGGCCAGTGCCGCGACGAGTGCGATCGGCAGCAGCAGCAGCCGGTTCGGCGCCACCGGCTGCGGCGTCACGCGCGGCGGATCGATTAGGCGGAAGTCGGCCACGCCGGCTGCGACCTCGAGTTCGCCTGACATCACCGCCGATTGCTGGCGGGCGACGAGGTCCTGGTAGTTCTTCTTCGTGACTTCGTAGTCGCGGTTGAGCTGCGCGGCCTCGGCTTCGATCTGCGGCGCGGTCTTCAGCGAACTGCGCGCCTGGGCCAGGCGGCCGCTGTACTCGGCCACGCGCGCCTTCAGCGCCGCGACCTTGACCTCGGCCGTGGCTTGCAGGCGGCTGAGTTCCTGCGTCGCCAGGCTGGCGTTGCTGCCGGTGCCGCCGACCTGCGGCGTCGCCAACGCGGTCTTGCGCAGCTGCACGACTTCCTTGCGCTTCTGCTCCTCCAGTTCCTTGATCAGCCGCTTGGCGGCGATGATGTCGGGATGCTGGTCGGTGTAGCGCTGCTGAAGCGAATCGAGATTGCGCTTCTGGGCCTCGATGCGGGCGTCGATCTCGGGAGTGGCCACCGAAATCTCGGACTCCTGCAGCAGGCTGTCCGTGACGGCACTGCTGCCGGACGGGTTCTTGCCGGCGGCGAGCTGGGCCTTGGCCGCAGCGCTCTCGTTTTCAGCTTCCCGCAGTTCAAGCTGCGCCTGCTGAAGCTGCGCCGCTATCTCGCCTACGCGGGAGGCGGCATCCTTGCCATCGCTGGCCTGCATGTCGATATTGCGGAGCCTGAACTCCTTCATCCGCGATTCGGCTTCCTGCAGCTTGGCTTCGTACTGCTTGATCTGCTCGCTGAGGAAGGTCTTCGCGGAATCGTTGTCCTTGCGGCTCGCGCCCAGGCCCGACTCGATGAAGATGGAGACCAGCGACTGCACGACCTTCTTCGCCTTCTCGCGGTCCGAGTCGCGGTACTCGAGCGAATAGAGGTTGTCGCGGCCGGTGTTCTTGATCGCGATCTGCTTCATCAGCATATCGATCAACGCGTCCTGATCGGCGCGCGTGCTCGCCTTCAGGTCCAGGTCGGACATGCGCACCAGCTTCTCGAGATTGGGTCGGCTGATCAGCGTGCGGCTGAGCATGCCGATCTGCTGCTCGACGTTGGGCTGCACCGTCAAGCCGGCCATCAGCGGCTTGAGGATGGACTGCGTGTCGACGTAGATGCGGGCCGAGGCCTCGTACTGGTCCGGGATGCGCGAGACGATGATGACGCCGATGACGGCAACGACCCAGGCGGCGATGACGCCGGTCCAGCGAAACCGCCACATCCCGCGCATGACGGTGAGGGCTTGGCGAACGATGTCTTCCATGCTCGATCCCGATACAGTGGCTGGGCGTCGACCGGCGCCGCGTCAGAAATAGCTCTGGGGGATGACCAGGATGTCGCCCGGCTTCATGTCGACGTTGGCCGACATGTCACCGCCGCGGATGAGGTCGCGCAGGCGCACCGAGTACTGCTTGTTCTGGTCCGAGGTGCGCAGGATCGTGGCGCTGTTGCCGGCCGCGAAGTCGGTCAGCCCGCCGACGGCGATCATCACGTCGAGCAGCGTCATGCGGTTCTTGTACGGCAGGGCCTGCGGCTTGGCGGCGGCGCCGACGACACGGATCTGCTCGCTGTACGGGCCGACGAAACTCGTCACCAGCACGGTGACGACGGGGTCGCGCACGTATTTGCCGAGCACCTGTTCGAGGTCGCGCGCCAGTTGCACCGAGGTCTTGCCCTGGGCCACGAGTTCGTCGACCAGCGGTGCGGCGACCTTGCCGTCGGGTCGTACCGGCACGACCATCGACAGCTCCGGATTGCGCCAGACGATGATGTTGACCGTGTCGCCCGGGCCGATGACGTAGCTGTAGGCCGAGGTATCGACGGTCGTCGGCGCCGGCGGATAGGCGTGGGTCGCGCAGCCGGCGGCCAGGACGGCGACCAGCAGCGCAGCGACAGCCAGGCGAAGCTTGCGGGGCAACATGTTGAACATCATCGACGTGTTCCGTTAGGGTATGAAGACTGGGCAGGCGGGGCCGGCAGCGCAGGAGCGGGCCACGACGGCAGGCCAGGCTGGGCAGGCACGGCGACCTCGGATTCTGGACCGGGTCGATGATGGCACAGGATTTCGACACCCTCACTGCGCTGCGACACCCCTTGCGGCCCTCGGCGGCCATTTGTCACGCGGGGATCGCGACCGCCGCGCCGGCGCCGCCGGTATACAGTGCCCCATACCCCGTCACGGGGATTGGAGGTCCGGAGGGGTCATGAGATCTTGCCGCAACTGCTTGTTACCGGAAGCCGCGCCCGGAGCCGACCTTGACGCGGGCGGGCTGTGCGCGCTGTGCCGACATCCGAAGCCGGACACGCGCGAGCGGGCCGAGGCCCTGCGCCAGGTGCGCGAGGCCGACCTCGAACGCGCACTGTCCGCCTGCCGGGGCCAGGGAAGCTACGACTGCATCGCCCCGCTGTCGGGCGGCAAGGACAGCGTGTACATGCTGTACAAGCTGAAGGTCGAATACGGCCTGCGCGTGCTGGCCTATACGACCGACATCGACATGGGCGAGATCGCCTGGGCCAACATCCGGCGCACCGTGGCCAAGCTCGACATCGAGCATGTCGTCTACCGGCCGCCGATGGACTTCTACCGCCGCCTGTTCCGCTGGCTGTTGATGAACCAGGAGGCGCGCGGCGCCGTGCACACCATCTCCTATGTCTATGCGCCGTTGTTCGAGGGCAACGCGCTGGCACTGGCGATGGAAAAGGACGTCCCGCTCGTCCTCGCCGGTTATTCGCCCGGCCAGCCGATAGCCCAGCGCATGGAATACGAGTTCCCGCGCCTGGCGATTTCGAAGGTCGATTGGACGCCGCCCGAATTGCTGGCCTCGGGCGAATTCAGCGCCGACGACCTGCAGCGCTTCTGGAACCCGGCGCGCTACGGCGCCGATGCGCAGTTCCCGCGCTACCTGGCCCCCTACCATGCCTGGCGCTACGATCAGGACGCAACGATGAAGAAGGTGGTCGAACTGGGGTTGATCGGTTCGGCCAAATACGCCAGCCCGGTCTTCTCGAACCTGCCGATCAATTGGCTGTTGATGTATTCGGACCTGCGCAATTTCGGCTACAACCCCTATGCGCCGGAATTCTCGGACCTGATCCGCGATGGCAAGGCCGACCGGCGCTACTGGAAATTGATGGGCCGGGTGGTCGACTTCATCACCCTGAAGAAGATCTACCTGGGCTCGCATGTCAAGCACCACATGCACTGGCTGGGATTGCGCGACGAGGACTTGCGCATCACCCGGCCGAGCCGGCCCGAATGGCCCGATTTCGTCGTCGACGACTGGGCCCGGACCGCGCCCGGGGCCGACCTGATCGCCGCGGCCGCCCCTTGACCACCGGAAACGAGCATGGACACCCCCGTGAACCGCGACCTGCCCCCCGCCCTGATCGATGAACTGCGCGCGATCGTCGGCGCCGACGGCGTCGTCGCCGATGACAGCAGCGTCGAGGCGTTGACCCGGACCTGCCTGCCCTTCCGCACGCTGCCGTCGGCCGTCGTGTTTCCGCGCGACGTCGGCCAGGTGCAGGCGATCATGCTCGCGGCCGCGCGCGCGGACATCCCGGTGTGGCCCGTGAGCACCGGCAAGAACTGGGGCTACGGCGAGAAGGCCGCCGTCTACGAGGCCGGCATCACGATGATGCTGGAGCGCATGAAGCGCATCGAGCATGTCGACGAGCAGCTCGGCTACGCCGTCATCGAGCCCGGCGTCACCTACCAGCAGCTCAACGACCACCTCAAGCAGACCGGGTCGCGTCTGTGGGCCGACTGCTCGGGCAGCACCCAGCACGCGAGCGTGATCGGCAATGCGCTGGACAAGGGCCGCGGGCTGACACCGATGGCCGACCATTTCGGCTGCCTTTGCGGCATGGATGTGGTGCTGGCCGATGGCAGCCTGCTCGAGACCGGCGGCGGGCCGGCCGGCAACAACCACGTCCGCCACACCTACAAATGGGGCGTCGGGCCGTACCAGGACGGGCTGTTCGTGCAGTCCAACCTGGGCATCGTCGTGAAGTCCGGAGTCTGGCTGATGCCGGCGCCCGAGCGCTTCGACTTCGCCGCCTTCGAGTACAAGGCCGGACCCGAGCGCCTGGGCGCCTTCATCGACGACCTGCAGTCGCTCGTGATGTCGCGCGCCGTGCGCGCCCACCCGCATCTGGCGAACGATTTCGCGATGATGTGCATCCTGGCCCAGTACCCGCACGAACTGCTGGGCGGGCGGCGCCATCTCAGCGAGGACGCGGCGGCACGGTGGCGGCGCGAGCATGGCGTGGCGCGCTGGACCTTCGGCTGCGGGCTCTACGGCAGCCGCGAGGAGGTCCGCTACCAGAAGCGCATGATCCGCAAGGTCCTCGGCCGCTACGGCATGGTCCAGTTCATCGGCGCCGCGGTGCGCGACGATCTGCTGGGTCGTTTCGTGCGCTGGGCGGCGCCGATCGTCAACCGGATGCTGGGCAAATCGCCCGAATTCACCGACGTGATGCTGCCGGCGATCAACCTGTTCCGCGGCATCCCGACCGACGATTTCGCGCGCCAGGCCTATTTCAAGTCGTTCAAGGAAAAACCCAAGGTCGACATCGATCCGGCGCGCGACGGCTGCGGCTTCGTCTGGATCGGCCCCGTGGTGCCGTTCACGTCGGCACATGTCATGAAGGCGCTGGCGCTGACGAAGGCGATCTTCGACCGCCACGAGTTCGATTTCTTCGTCGAGGTCATCGTCGAGAGCCCGCGCTCGGTGATCGTGCTGGTAGGCGTCTTCTTCGAGCGCAACGACGCGGCCGACGCCGCACGGGCCAAGGCCTGGTACGAGGAGGCGCGACTGGCCTTCATCGAGGCCGGTTACCCGCCCTACCGCGCGACGACGATGAGCCAGCCGCACGCGTTGGATGCCAACCCGCCGTCGAAGGCGCTGCTCGCGGCGCTGAAGCATGCCGTCGACCCGAACAACCTGATCGCGCCCGGCCGCTACGGCACGCCGCAACGCTGATCCGGGCCGTGAGCCAGATCCTCCTCACCGGGGCCACCGGCACGATCGGCAGCGCCTTGCTGCCGCGCCTGCTGGACGACCCGCAGGCCCGGGTCGACGTGCTGATCAGGGCCCGCGACGAGCCCGGCCTGCGGGCCCGGCTGGCTGAATTGCTGCACTACGCCGGCATCGCCGGCGCCGACGCGGCGCGCGTGCGGCCGCTGCGCGGCGACATCACCGAGGCCGATTTCGGCCTCGACGCCGCGGCCTGGCGCCGACTCGAGGTCGAGACCACCCACATCGTCCATTGCGCCGCCAGCGTCAAGCTGACGATGACGCCGGACGAGGCGCGCGCCAGTGCCGTGCTGCCGGTGCGCACGCTGTTGCGTCTGGCGCGCGCCGGCAGCGCGGCCGGCGCGCTGCGCAAGGTCGACCTCGTCAGCACCGTCGGCGTCTGGGGCCGCGAGCCGGGGGTGATGCCCGAGCGGCGGCTGCCCGAGGTGGCCGCGTTCCACAACACCTACGAGGCGGCCAAGGCCGAGGCCGAACGCGTCGTCTGGGCCGAGGGCGAGGGCCTGCCGATCACGGTGCACCGGCCCAGCATGGTCGTCGGTGAGCGCGGCAGCGGCCGCGTCGTCCATTTCCAGGTCTTCTATCACCTGTGCGAGTTCCTGTCGGGCGCGCGCACCTTCGGCGTCATGCCCGACCTCGGCCACACGCGGCTGGACACGGTACCGGTCGACTGGGTGGCGCAGGCCATCGCCTGGTCCAGCGGCGAGCCGCGGACCACGGGGCGGATCTTCCATCTGTGTTCGGGCCCGGACCAGGCGATCGCGCTGCCGGCGCTGCAAATGCGCGTGCGCGCACTGTGGGCTGCCCGGGGTCGGCGACTGCCGCGCCTGCATCGCGTCGATCGGCGCTGGCTCGAGCGGCTGGTGCCGCTGCTCGGCCGCGTCGTGGGCGAGAAATCGCGCCGCGCTCTGCGCGCCCTGCCCCCGGTGCTGGCCTATCTGGCCGAGGATCAGGGCTTTTCTAATCAGGAGTCGGCGCTCACCTTCGCGGCCGCGGGCCTGCCGGTGCCGCCGATCGACAGCTACCTGGACGCGGTGCTCGGCTATTACCTCGATGTGCGGGGCAAGTCCTCGTGAACGCGACCGGCGCCGACACCGTCGTGCGGCTACTGGCGCAGCGCGTCGCGCAGACGCCCGGCGCCGTCGCCTACCGGATCGAGAACGCCGCGGGCAGCTGGGACGAACTGAGCTGGGGCGAATTCGGCACCCGCGTCGCGCGTCTGCGGAGGGCGCTGCGCGCGGCCGGGCTGCGCCGCGGCGACCGCCTGGCCGTCATCGCTCCCGTGTCCTTCGAATGGGAGACGCTGCACCACGCGGCGCTCGCCCTCGGCGCCGTGGTCATCGGCATGGATGGGCACGACCTGCCCGAACGCATTGCCGTGATGGCCGATCTGGCCGACGTCAGCGCCTGGGCGGTGGCCAGCGCCAAGCCGCTGGCGCGGCTCTCGGCGGCGCGGCGCGGCCGCGCGCGGCTGCTGATCGCCCTCGCGCCGCTGGAAGGTGCTGCCGTCGAGGGCCTGCCGCCGGCGACCGGCTGGGACGACTTGTTCGCCGCGGCCGATGCCGCGGCCGACGCCGGTGCGCCCGACCGCGATCCGGAACCCGGCGACGAGGCGACGGTGATCTTCACCTCGGGGACCACCGGCGCACCCAAGGGCATCGCCTACAGCCATGGCCAGATCTGCCTGGCGGTGGCTCGCATCGGTGAGGCCTTCTCGTTCGCGGGACCCGAAAGCCGCCTGTTGTGCTGGCTGCCGCTGTCGAACCTGTTCCAGCGCATCGTCAACCTCTCGGCGGTGCGCCAGGGCTCGGCCACGAGCCTGCTGGCCGACCCCCGTCGCGTGATGGAGGTGGTGGCGAAGGTCGAGCCCGAGATCTTCATCGGCGTGCCCCGCTTCTACGAAAAGCTCTACGACGGCATCCGCACCCAGATCGCCGCGCAGCCGGCCTGGCGGCGCCGCATCGCGAACTGGGCCTGGGACGTCGGCCGCCGAGCCGCGGCCGAGCGCCCGCGGCGGTCCGCGCCGGCGACGCTGGCGCAGCGACTGGCCGAGCGCGCCGTGCTCGCGCGCGTGCGCGCCGTGATGGGCACGCGGCTGCGCTGCATGGTGTCGGGATCGGCGCCGATGCCGCGCCTGCTGCTCGATGAATTCGGCGCCCTGGGCTGGCTCGTGCTCGAGGCCTATGGCCTGAGCGAGAACGTCGTGCCGATGGCGATGAACCGCGTCGACGACTACCGCCATGGCTCCGTCGGCCGTCCAATGCCGGGCAACGAGATCGTGATCGACGGCGATGGCGCCGTGAAGGTGCGCGGCGCCGGCCTGTTCGGCGGCTACCTCGGCGAGCCGGCCCCGCCGCCATTCGACGCCGATGGCTACTACCGCACCGGCGACCTCGGGCGCTTCGATGACGACGGTTACCTGTACTTGAGCGGGCGCAGCGGCGACATGATCAAGACCTCGACCGGTCGGCGCATCGCACCGGCCGGCATCGAGGCGCGCTTGAGCGGCCTGCCGGGCATCGACCAGGTGATGGTCGTCGGCAACGGGCGCAAGGGGCTGGTCGCGCTGTGCACCTGCGTCGGCGGCGACGATGCGCCGGCACGCGCGCGGCGCGAGCTCGCGCTGCGACAACGCATCGCCACGCTCGGCGAGCATGAGCGACCGATCGCGGTGGCGCTGCTCCACCGGCCCTTCAGCATCGACGAGGGCGAGCTTACGTCCAACCTGAAGCTGCGGCGCGCCGTGATCGAGCAGCGCCACGCGGCGCTGCTCAAGTCGGCCTACGAACGCGCCGACCGCGGTCCCGCCGGCGCCGATCTGCCCATCGTCTGACGCCGGCTGAGCGGCAGCTCAGACCTTGCGGGTGATGAATATCAGCCGGGACTTGAGCGGCGCGAGTCCGAACCAGACGCTGCGGACCACGACATCGAAACACCCTTCGGCGTCGCTCGGCAGCATGGCTCGGACTTCGTCGACCTTGTAGGCACGCAGCGTCGAGACCAAGCCGTCCCAGACGAACAGGACGGGCACGATCGGGATCAGCGTCGAGATCAGGAACTTCAGCAGCCGGTTCTTCTTCGCGAAGAACGGGATCAACAGGTAGAACGGCGCCGCCAGCAGCACCATCAGCAGGTTGTAGTAACCCCGGTCGAGGTATTCGGCGATGCACAGGCCGTCGCCGGAAGAGCGGCAGAAATCGGCCAGCAATTCGCGCGCGGCCGCGGGCGGGAAATGATGGAAGGCGGTGAACAGCGTGCGGTAGCGGGGGGCGTCGGCCGGCACGGCCAGCGCGCTCACCGGTTCGGGCAGATAGCGACAATGCTCGGCACCGACCTCGGCCTGCACGAGGCGCCAGGCATCGACCGCCGGGTAGAGGTCCGAGAGGACGAACCTGTGCATCGCGATGCCCTGGCGGCGCGCCGCCGACAGCACCGAGACGATGTGGCGGCCGCCGGCCGAGCCCAAGTCGAGGATCTCCGACTCGGGCGGCGTGCGCGACATCCAGTCCGCGATCGCCAGCGCGGCGCGGCCGTAGGGCGCATAGACGGCGTGGGTCATCGCCAGCGCGTCGTTGAACGACTCGCGCAACAGCGATGGAAACCAGCTCTGGTCGTTGAATTCGAACAGCTGGAAACGCCTGATCTCGAACATCGCGCGCCGGCCCTTCCACCCGCGGGCCTTTCGACCCTGTCGCCTTTCCAGGCCTGAAGTGTGGCTTGAAAAGCGGCTGCCGGAAACAAAAAAACGGGGGCTTGCGCCCCCGTTTCTGCTGCAGCCCGAAGGCCTCAGGTACTGCTCAGGCAGCCGCCTTGGCCTTGCGGCGGCTGGCGACGGCCGCGCCGACCAGGGCCAGACCGGCCAGCGACAGGGCGCCCGGCTCGGGAACGACGCTGGTGAACGTGAAGTTGCCGGTGCTCGGGCTCTGGCCGGCGATCGGGGTCGTCACGACGACCTTGCCACCGACGATCGAGTACGTCGTGTTGCCCGAGTTGCCGCCGATCGAACCGACGTTGATGTTGATGTTGAACGGCGACGGGGCCTGGAAGAAGCCACCCGCACCGGTCGTGCCGGCCGCCGGCGTGAAGCCGAGCACGGCGCTCAGGACGCTGTTCGCAGAACCATTGCCGGTGTTGAGGGCAACGGTAGCCAGGTTCGTCGGGTCTTGGCGCAGGAACGCGGTGCCGAGCGTGATCGTCGGGCCCGACGCGGTCACGGCAAACATCGTCATGTTCATGACGATCGACGTGGGATCAGCGCCGAACGAGGTCGCGAAGGCGCCCGTGCCCCAGGCGCCGCCACCGGCCAGGCTGTAGGTCGCGTAGATCGAGTAGCCGCCGAGGCCAACCGGCGACGACGACGAACCGTTGGTGAAGCCGTACAGCGCGTTCTGGGCCAGCGTCGGCTGGATGTAGATCGTGCCCGTCTCGGTCCAGGTCTGAACGCCCGTGGTGCCATTGATGGTCAGCACGTTGGGGTTGGCCGAGGTGCCCAGCGACAGCGTGCCGCCGGTGGTGTTGAACGCGGCGGTGCCCGCGTCGACCACGCCCAGACCGCCGTTGGCGGCTTGCGGGTTCAGGGTCACGGTAGCGGCGCCGGCGGCACCGCAAACAGCCAGAGCGCCCGTGGCGATGGCGGCGGAAACAAACTTGGTAGAGAACATGCCAGCTCCTTGCTGAATGGTTTCAGTTTCGGCCCCGAATCCTGCAAGAGGATGCTTGTTTCAGGCGCCACGCCAGACAATATGCATGCCGCGTGCCAGGCCCCACACCATCACCGCAACATGTTGATATCAAAGGATTTTTCCTTCCATACCGAAGCAGAGGATGCGCCACCATCGCGCCGGTTGTAAAAAATCCCGACGGGTCGACCCCAAGGCGGTAGTGCCGGCGCGTCCGGGTCCCGCCCGCGACTGCTGCGGATTCGGCGCCCCTGCCATGGGATAGACTGCGCCGCGATTCTGGGAGATCAGTGTTGAGCAGCGAGCCAGTCGCCATTCTGACGGGGGTGCACAAGTCCTACCGGATGGACGACGTGACGGTTCCGGTGCTGCAGGGCATCGACCTGCTGATCAGACCCGGGCATTTCACGGTCCTGCTGGGCCCGTCGGGCAGCGGCAAGACGACGCTGCTGAACCTCGTCGGCGGCATCGACCGCGCCGACAGCGGCGAGGTCGTGGTGGCCGGGCGATCGATGGCAACCATGAACGATGATGAGCTGGCCGATTTCAGGGCCAACCACATCGGCTTCATCTTCCAGAACTTCAACCTGATCCCGGTGCTGACGGCGTTCGAGAACGTCGAATACCCGCTCGTGCTGGCCGGCATGGACAAGGAGCGCCGCAAACGTCGCGTTCACCGCCTGCTCGACGCGGTGGGACTGGCCGACCGCGCCGACAATCGCCCGGGCCAGCTCTCGGGTGGCCAACGCCAGCGGGTGGCGATCGCACGCGCGCTGGCGCACAAGCCCAGGCTCGTGCTCGCCGACGAGCCGACCGCCAACCTCGACAGCCAGACCGGCGAGGCGATCCTGGAATTGATGCGGGTGATGCAGGAGCAGTTCAAGATCTCGTTCGTCTTCTCGTCGCACGACCGCGCGCTGATGAGGGCCGCCGACGACCTCATCACGCTGCGCGACGGCGTGATCCAGGCCATCCGTCGCAAGGCGCCGGATGCCGAACCCGCCGCCCCTGATTCGGCCCCTGATTCGGCCCCTGATTCGGCGCCTGATGCGGCGCCCGATTCGCGATCGCATGAACTCGGCTGACTGGTCGCTGGCGTTCAGGAACCTGCTGCGCAATCGGCGGCGGTCGCTGTCCACGGTCGCCGCTCTGGCGATCGGTCTGGCCGCGATCCTTCTCTTCAGCGGCTTCAAGGCCAACCTGGGCTACACGATGCTGACGGCCTATGTGCGCGCCGGCGGGCACATGCAGATCCAGCACCGCGACTACTACCTGTACGGCAGCGGCAATCCGACCGCCTATGGCATCAGCGACTACCAGGGCCTGGTCGAAGCGATACGCAAGGACCCTGTGCTCGCGCCGCTGCTCGCCGTCGCGACGCCGATGCTGCGCTTCGGCGGGCTGGCCGGGAATTTCGATGCCGGCATCTCGCGCACGGTGATCGGCACCGGCTATGTCGCCGCCGATGTCCAGCGCATGCGCACCTGGAACGAATACCAGGTCCCGATCACACGACCGCAGTTTCCGCTCGAAGGCGCGCCGCCGGAGGCCGCCATCGTCGGCATCGGCGTCGCCCGCGTGCTCCAGCTCTGCGCCCCGCTGCACATCGCCTCCTGCGCCAACCCCGCGGCCGCAGCACCCGTGCTCGACAAGGCCGGCGCGGCCTTGCCTTCCGACATCGCCGGTCTGGCACAGGCCGAGCATGCCGCCACGAGCGCCAAGACGGCGCCGTCGGGCGTGAAGATCGAATTGCTTTCGAGCAGCGCCCGCGGCGCGCCCAACGTCGCGGCGCTCGACGTCGTGGCGGCCGAGGACCAGGGCTTCAAGGAGCTCGACGAGATCTCCGTCATCGTCCAGTTGGCGCAGGCGCAGAAGCTCGTGTTCGGACGCGCCGCGCCCCGGGTCACCTCGATCATGGTGCTGCTGAACCACAGCGCCGATCAGGCCAAGGCGGCGGCCCGCCTCGAGGCACTGCTGGCCGAACGCGGCGGCGCCCAGCCGCTGGTCGTGCGCACGTTCGAGGACCTGAATCCGTTCTACGTCCAGAGCGACCAGATGTTCGACGTCATCTTCCGCTTCATCTTCTTCCTCATCGGCGCCATCGTGCTGTTCACGGTCGGCAACACGATGAACACGGCCGTCATCGAGCGCACCGTCGAGATCGGCACCCTGCGCGCGATCGGCCTGCGCCAGAGCGGCGTGCGACGGCTGTTCGTGATCGAAGGTTTCGTGCTCGGCTGCGTCGGCACGATCCTGGGCCTGCTGACGGCGATCGCCATCGGCGCGCTCGTCAACCGCTCGGGGCTGACCTGGCTGCCGCCGAGCAGCTCGGAGCGGCTGCCGCTGCAACTGCGGGTGTTGGCCGAGGTCTGGAATGTCTCGATGACGGCCATCGGCCTGGTCGTCATCGCCACGCTGTCGGCCTGGTGGCCGGCCTGGCGGGCGTCGAACCTGAATGTCGTGGAGGCCCTGCGCCATGCCTGAGCAAGAAACGCATGCCATCGACCGTCCGGCGCGCCGCGCCGCCTGCCTGCGCGTCGTCGCCGCGGCGGCGCTCATCGGCGGCGGCGCCGGCCGCGCCGCCGCCGCGGTCGACGCGCAGGCGGCGCTCGTCGCCAGCGACGCGATCCGCAACCCGAACCAGCCGTTCCGGGTCACGGTCACGATCACCGAATTCGAAAAGGGCGTGCAGGTCAATACGACGACGCTCGTGAGCTACGCGCGCGTGCTCGCCGGCGGCCAGTTCGCGAGCCTGTTGCGCTTCGTCGAGCCGGCGCGCGATGCCGGCAAGGTCATGCTCAAGAACGGCAGCGATCTCTGGTTCTACGACCCCGGGACCAAGTCCGCGGTGCGCATCTCGCCCCAGCAGCGACTGATGGGTCAGGCCTCCAACGGTGACGTCGTGACGGTCAACTTCGCGCGCGACTACAAGGCCACGCTCGGCGCCTCCGAGTCGATCACCGACGGCGAGCGCCACAACCGCGCCAGCCACCGGCTCGATCTCAAGGCGAGCACGCCCGACGCGACCTACGGTTCGATCGAGCTGTGGGTCGATGCCGCCAGCCAGGCGCCGATCAAGGCGCGCTTCTACGCCGACTCGGGGCGCCTGCTCAAGACCGCCTATTACCGCAAATTCCGCGAAGAACTCGGCGCCGAACGCCCGACCGAGATGGTCATCATCGACGGGCTCGACCCCCAATCGGTGACAATCGTCCGCACCAGTGACTACGCGTTTCGCAACGCGCCGCCCACGTGGTTCCAACGCGAATACCTGCCACGATTCACAGCGGATTGACCGTATGCCTCGCGCCTCGAACTGGATCCTGAGCACCGCCTGCGCGCTGGGCTGCGCCGTCACGGCCACACCGGCGTTCTGCGACGACAGCGATGCGCTCTCCTTGCAGCCCGAGGCGGCGCCCGCGGCCGGCGGCGCCTCGCCCTTGCGCGCCGCGGTCGAACTGGCCTGGGGCCGGATCGACGACCGCCTGACGGCTCGAACCGAGGATGGCCACCGGGCATCGCTCGACCTGCGCTACGCGAGCCGGATCGGCGACGCCTGGCGCGTGGGGTTTTCCGACCGCATCGACGACACCCATCCCTCGCTGCCAGGCCAGACGACGACGAGCAACAGCCTGCGCGAGGCCTACGCCGGATGGCAGAACGCAGCGTCGTCGACAACGGTCGACCTGGGGCGGATCAATCTGCGACAGGGGCCGGCCTACGGCTACAACCCGACCGATTTCTTCCGCGACGGCGCGCTGCGCTCGATCACCACGGCCGACCCGGTGGCGCTGCGCGAGACGCGCATGGGCACGGGCATGCTGCGCCTGCAGCAGTTCTGGACGGGCGGCGGCGCGACGCTGGCGCTGGCGCCGAAGCTCGACAGCACGCCGGACCCCCGGCCGTCGGCGATCGACCTCGGTGCGACGAACGCCAGCGACCGCGCACTGCTCAGCGTCAACGCGCGCGCCTCCGACCGCTTCAGCGGCCAGGGCTCGATCCTGCTGACCCGCGGCCAGTCGGCCCTCATCGGCCTCAACGCGACCGCGCTCGCGGGCAATACGCTCGTCGCTTACGGCGAATGGTCCTACGGCAAGCGCCCGCGCCTGTTCGACCAGCTGCTCGGCACGCCTGCAGCCCCCTCGGCAACGAGCCAGGCGGCGCTCGGTCTGACCTATACGCCGACGGGTACGCTCGCGCTGACGGTCGAGGCCGAGTACAACGGCGCAGGCCTCGACCGCAACGGCATGCTGACGTTGCTCGCACAGGGCCCGGCGGGCTACGGCCGCTATCTCGCGTTGACCCAACCGAGTCAGGAGCTCGGATCGCGCAGCGCCTGGCTGGTGTATCTGAGCCAGAAGAGCCTGGGTCTGAAACAGCTCGACCTGACCGCGTTCGTGCGCACGAGTGCGGTCGACCACAGCAACTTCGCCTGGGCCGAACTGCGCTACCACTGGCAGCGCTTCGACGCGGCGCTGCAATGGCAGCGCAGCTTCGGCGGCAGCGCCACCGAGTACGGCAATCAGCCGTACCGCCAGGTCGCGCAGCTCGTCGGCGTCTTCTACTACTGAGCGCCGCGCAAGCCCCCGGGCATGCCGCGGGCCGAGGTCACAGACCCTTGAGCAGATCGGTGACCTGGGACTGGTACGAGTAGCGGCCGCCCAGCGTGGCCAGTTTCTCGAGCTCGACCTTGGCTTGCGCGCGGTCGCCGGCATCGATCAGCCGTCGGGCCAGGTCGAGCCGGTAGCCGGGTGTGTCGGGTTCGCGCGCGACGGCCTTCTTCTGCCATTCCAGGGCCTGTGCGTACTGCTTTTCGCTCGCCAGCGCGGTCGCCAGCGTGTCCATCACGAACGCCGAATCCGGCAACGCATGCTGCGCCTGCTGCGCGACGTCCAGTGCGCCCGGCTTGTGCTGCGTGAGCAGGACATTGGCGAGGTTGTTCAGCGCCAGTCCGTTGCCGGGGTGCGTGGTCAGGACCTGGCGGTAGCGGGCCTCGGCCCCGGCCCAGTCCTGGCGGTCTTCGGCCGAGGTGCCGAGGTCGAAGATGAAATCGGCGTCCTTGGGATGTCCGCGCAGCCAGTCGGCAGCGAACCGCTCGGCATCGGCATTGCGGCCGGCGCGCTGATACAGCCGGTGCAGCTGCATTGCCAAGCCGCTCGACTTGTCCCGTTCGAGGCCCGCCCGCAGGGCCTGGATGGCCGGATCCCAGGCACGCTGGATGACCTGGACATCGCTTTCGATGACGTAGCCGATCGCCTCGGTCGGCTGCTGCTTCTGGATCTCGCGCGCCGCCTGCACGGCCTCGGGAAAGCGCTTGCGCGAGGTGAGCAGCTGCACCAGCGCGCGCTGGGCCGTCAGCTGCTTCGGGGCGATTTCGAGCGCCTTGCGCAGGAATTTCTCGGCATTCGCGTAGTCCTTGGCGCCGGCATAGTCCTCGGCCAGCCGCATGAAGGGCGCCGGCGACGTCGGATGTGAATTGCCCACGCGCTGGAACGTGCTCTGGGCCTGCTGGGTATCGCCGACCGCCAATTGGGCACGCCCGAGCGCGTCGAGCAGTTCGATGCTGTCGGGCTGGGCCGCCGCCGCATCCTGCGCGGCCGCCAGCGCCGCCTTGGCATGCTGATGGTCGAGCCGGAAATTGACCAGCGCCAGGCTGGGGGCGACCTCGTACGGGTTGTCGCGCGCCGCCTTCGCGAGCAGCGCCTCGACATCGTCGGGCTTGGCGCCCTGACGGGCGCGCAGGTCGGCCAGCGCCAGCTGGGCCGCCATGTTCTTCGGGTCATGGCTCAACAGCGCCTCGTAGCGCTTGGCCGCCGCGTCGAGCTGGTTGTCGTGGACGTCGATCTCGGCCAATGCCGCAACGGCCGCGAAATTGACCGGATCGAGGCTGACGGCCTTTTCCAGGCTCGCGCGCGCGGCGACGTTGTCCTTGCGCAGGGATTCGACCCGCCCGCGCATCACGTAGGACATCGGATCCTCGGGCGCCTTGGCGACGAGCGCTTCGCTGGCGCTGAGGGCACCGGCGAGATCGTTGGCGCGCACGCGCGCCGCCACCAGCGCCTGGTCGGCAAAGCTGGACTTCGAAGTCTTCGCCGACTCCTGCAGCCGGGAGAACCCGGCGTCGGTCTTGCCGTTGGCCATTTCCGCCATCGCCAGCGCGACGGCGGCGCGGGCGCTGTCGGGCTGGGCCTTGGCCGCGAGGGCGTAGTAGGTCTCGGCGCCGGCCATGTCCGACTGCTGGGCATAGGCGGCCGCGAGCAGCGACAGCGCCGAGGCGTCGGGCTTGTCCTGCGACACCAGCGGCTGCAGCGCCGCGGCCACCTTCGCTGGCTGTCCCGAGCGCAGGTAGGCCTCGGCCAGCAGCTTGCGCGCCGCGGGCACGTCCGGCGCCAGCTGCACGGCCTGCGCCAGATGCGCCGTCGCGGCCGAGACCTGGTTGCTCTTGAGCTCGACCACGCCGGCCAACTGCAGCACCGGGGCGAACTGCGGCGCCAGCTTGAGCAACTGCTGCGAACCTTCGGAGGCCGCCTTCAGGTCGTTCTGCAGCAGCGCGAGCTGGGCCGTGTAGAAGCGGACCTGGAAGCTGTCGGGCACCCGCTTGCGGACCTCGGCCACTTCGGTCTTGAATGTGGCGACATCGTTGCGCTGCACGGCCATCACGAGCAGCGCGTCGTACGCGGCCATCTGGGTGGGCTTGATGGCGATCGCCTGCCGCAACGCCTTGTCGGCACCCTCGAAGTCGGATTTCGCCACCCACAGGAGCTGCCCCTTGAGCAGCCAGGCCTCGTCCGACTTGGGATCGTCGGCGATCACGGCCTGGACTTCGGCGAGCGCGTCGTCGAACGCGCCCTTGCCCCCGGTGAGCCGCGCATGCAGCAGCCGGGCCTCGGTGTTCTTGGGATCGAGCTTGAGCGCGGCGTCGATCTCGGCTGCGCTGCGATCGGGCATCTTCAGGGCCGCATACGCATTGGCCAGGGCCGATTTCAATTCGGCGGCCGCCTTGGGATCGGACAGCGTGGACTGGCCGCTGCCCTTGATCACCTGGTCGGTCTGGCCATTGGCCAGCTGCGCATAGGCGAGCCTGGGCAGCACCAGGTTGTCGTCGTACTTGAGATCGCGGGCCTTGTTGAGCTCGATCAGCGCGCCGGGCGCGTCGCCGACGCGCAGCAGGAGGTCGCCCAGCAGGAACCGGGCCTGCGCCGATTGCGGATCCTTCTGCAGCGCTGTCTTGAGCTGCACCAGCGCGCCCTTGTCGTCGTTCTTGGCGACCGAAGTCTTGGCGGCGGCAATCAGGTCAGCGGCCGACGGGTCGCCGCACGCCGCGAGCATCGCCATCGCGACACCTGCCAGGCACCATCCATAGCCTTTCGATCTCAAGGGAATCTCCTACCGTGCCCGCTAGTCGGCACTCGCATTCGGTTTGTATGGTTGACCCGGGTGGCACTGCCGGTCGGTTCAGGTCCGTTCGATCTCGCGCAAATCCGTCGCCGTTCGCATGTCGAAGAGCGGGAGCACCAGCGTCACCGCCGAGCCGCGCCCCACCTCGCTCTTCACGTCGACCTTGCCGCCGAGCTCTTTGACGTACTGGAAACTCTCGTAGGAGCCGATGCCCATGCCATTGGCCTTGGTCGAATTGAAGGGTCTGAACAGCCGCGTTTGGACGAATTCCGGCGTCATGCCGACGCCCGTATCGTTGACGACCACCCGAACCCATCCTGCGGTCTGTTGCAGGACGACTGCGACCGTACCCGAAGCCGACGTCGCGTCGAGTGCATTTTGCACAACATGTCCGAGTACGCGTTCGAGGCGCTGCTCGTGGCCGCGGGTCGAGACGCGGTCGACGAGGTCGAGATCGATCTTGCGTCCGCGCAGCTCGGCCGCGCTCTGGATGCGCAGCAGGATGGGCGCCAGCTCGACCCCGGAGGCTCCCCCCGCCGGCCGTTCGCCCTCACGCAACTGCAGCATCATCTGGCGCATCTTGTCGAGCGAGCTTTCGACCGTGGCCAGCATGTCCTGCTGGAATTCCGGGTTGTCGCGGTGGCGCTCGGCGTTCTTCATCATCAGCGAGAGCTGGGTGATGATGTTCTTCAGATCGTGGACGACGAAGGCCGACATGCGGTTGAAGGCGTCGAACTTGCGCGCCTCGAGCAGCGCCTCGGTCGCATTCATCTGGGCCAGGAACCCGGCCGCCTGCCGGGCTGCGGTCTTCAGCAGGTCCCGCACCTCCCAGTCGAGTTCGAGCGGCGTGCGGGGCTGCGCGAGCACGACGAAGCCCAGCATCTCGTCGGCGACCAGCAGCGGGATCGCGAGCCAGGCCGAATCGAGCTCGGCCAGCCATGCCGGGACGACGGCGGCCTCGTCGGCGGGCAAGGCGCCCTCGCGTGCCGCATCGACCTCGACGATCCATTGGCGCTCGCGGATGAAGGTGCAGAAAGGCGAGTCGACGGGCTCCTCCACCTGGGGCTGCGGCATGTTCCAGGCCGCCGACGGCATGTAGCGGTCGTCGCCCAGGGCCTTGAACCAGAGGCAACCGGCCGGGCATTCGACCATGTCGGCCAGGCCGCGCACGACGAGGCCGCCGACCCCCTGCGCCCCGCCCTTGGTCGACAGCATCGACGTGAAGCGCAGCCATTCGAGCCGGTAGTCGTAGCGATAACTGAGGAAATGCTTGCTGAGGAAGACGCGCACGCGCGCGCGCAGCGAACCCGAGAAGATCAGCAGCGCCAGGCCGAGCATGGCGATGAACAGCAGCGCCACCTGCAGCGCCCCGCCCCAGGTGCCGCCGAAGAAGCGCACGTAATAGCCGGCGCCGGCGATGAGCAGCAGGTACAGGCCGATCAGCAGCAGCGAGACCGAATAGAAGACCGCCGTCGACGAGACCTGGACCCGGGCCAGCCAGCGCGTGTGCCGGCGCGAGGCCATCAGCAGCAGCAGCACCGTCACGGCGTGGACGAGACCGCGCGCGCCCAAGGCGTCGCTGTCGAAGAAGCCGAACATCAGGACCTGCGAATACAGGTAGACGTCGTAGGCGAACAGGCAGCCCAGGCCCAGGCACAGCGGCTTCGCGCCCCAGCGCGAGGACTCGGCCTGGTTGCGGAAGAGCTGCTCGACGAGAACGAGGCCGAGCACCGCCCAGGCAAGCTGGCAGCCGACGAGTATGCGAGCCGCGGCATGCGAATCGTCCGCGACCAGCCCGAGATAGAGATTGGCCAGGGCACCGACGACGACGAGCAGGCACAGCGAAACGACGTCCCAGCGCCACAGCCCCACGCCCCAGGTCAGCGGCCGACGCAGCAGCGTGAGCATGAAGACGACCCAGGCGGCGTAGCGCAGCTGGTCGAACATCAGACTGAGGTGCCAGGGCAGGACCTTGGTCGACCATTGGTCGATCAGCCCCGTGACGCCCCAGGCCACGGTGGCCAGCACGGCCGCCATGTAGATGATGGCCGACGCCCCTACCGGCCGCTTCAGCAGCCCGGTGCGCCAGAGGTAGATCGCGTAGGCCGCGTGGGTCAGGGCCACGAGTCCGTAGCCGACCAGCGCCAGCCCGATGGCCAGTCCGCTCGCGTCGCCCGACATCAGACCATACATTCGGTCGGGTCACTCGTGAAATGTGGAAGGCGCCGATCGTACTGCCGCAAGCGTCGCCGACCGTCGCATCCCCTGCCCGTTTCGCTCGACAAAACACCCGGAAAGTCAAATTTCTCACCCCTGGCCGTTCCTATGTCACACGCCCCCCTGAAGCAGGGGTTGCTGCGCGGAGCGATGGCTCCTTACAGTTCGCCCATCGCGTCGCGACTGTCGATTTTTTTGACAAACCCGTGACCCCAACGCTCGGAATCCGCCGTGCCCGCCGGCCCCCGGAGCCAGGCAGCCAGGAGCAAGAATGTTTCGATTCGTCAGCCACTGCGTGCGTCGACCTGGGCTGGCCAGTGCTGTGCTCGACGCGCTGGTGGTGATGGCCGCGGTGATCGGCGCGGTGCTGCTGCGCTCGGGCAGCATCGACGATCTCGTACCGGTGGCCGGCACGCGTGGCTTCTCGCTCGCCGCGGGCATCTTCTTCATCAACACCGCCAGCGGTTTCTACGAATCGAGCGGTCCGCGGCGCACCTTCCGCCAGATGCTCGTGCGCTCGGTTCTGGCGCTGGCCGTCGCGCTGCCGCTGACCTACCTCGTCCTGTCGCTGATGCCGGGCGGTATCGGCCACCACGTGTCGGTCTCGATCGCGGCGATGATCGGCGTCGCCGCCGTGATCGTGCACCGCGGCTACGAGGCCGCCTCATCGGCCGCCCGGGCGGGTTCCCGCAGCCGCGTCCTGGTCTTCGGCTCGGGCGAGGCCGCGCGGCTGGTCGGCAACACGATCCGCAGCGCCGACCCCAATGTCGAGATCGTCGGCTACTTCGCCGGCCCGAACGAAAAGGAATCCGCGGTTCCCGGCGAGTTGCTGCTGCCGTCGACGCTGTCGCTGCTGGAGACCGCACGCCAGCGTCAGGTCGACGAGATCGTCGTCGCGCTGACCGAGCGCCGCTCGGGCAGCATGCCGCTGCGCGAACTGCTGGACTGCAAGCTGCAGGGCATCAAGGTCTACGACATCAATTCGCATTTCGAGAAGCGCCTGGGGCAGATCCGCATCGATTACGTCTACGCCGGCTGGCTGATCTTCGGCGACGGCTTCAACCAGGGGTTGGCACGCACCGCGGTGAAGCGACTGTTCGACATCGTCTGTGCTTCGGCACTCATCTTGCTCGCTTCGCCGCTGATGCTGCTGGCCGCGATCGCGATCCGCCTGGAAAGCCGCGGCTCAGTCATCTACCGCCAGGAGCGTGTGGGCATGGCGGGCGAGAACTTCGTCGTCATCAAGTTCCGCAGCATGCGCACCGACGCCGAGAAGGACGGCAAGCCGCGCTGGGCCACCGCCGGCGACAACCGCGTCACGCGCGTCGGCCGCATCATCCGCAAGACCCGCATCGACGAACTGCCCCAGCTCTTCAGCGTCCTGCGCGGCGAGATGAGCCTGGTGGGTCCGCGCCCCGAGCGACCGTTCTTCGTCGACCAGCTGACCCAGGAGATCCCCTTCTACTCGGTGCGCCACAGCGTCAAGCCCGGCGTCACCGGCTGGGCCCAGGTGCGCTACCAGTACGGGGCCTCGATCGAGGATTCGCAGGAAAAGCTGCAATACGACCTGTACTACGTCAAGAACCACACGCTGCTGCTCGACCTGCAGATCCTGTGGCAGACGGTCAGCGTCGTGCTCACCGGCAAGGGCGCGCATTAGGCGCCGGCCTCGCCCGGCAACGGCGCGGTGACTTTGCGCGCAGCCTTGCACGCTGCAGCCACTGTCGACACCGACGCGGCGTTGACGGCATCGATTTCACTATGCAACATCGGTGCGCGTCCGGACTCCCGGCGTCTCCACTTCGCCTGCCGATGACCGCCGTGACTGTCCACGTCCCGTACGCCGCCTTGCGCCACACCGCCACATGAGTTCCCAGAACGCTTCGCCGCTGCTCATCGTCGAGGACGATCTGGCCCTGCAAAAGCAGATCAAGTGGTCGCTCGACCGCTTCGAGACCGTCGTCGCCAACGACCGCGAATCGGCCCTGGTGCAGCTGCGACGCCACCACCCCAGCGTCGTCACGATGGACCTGGGACTGCCGCCCGACCCCGACTCGGTCTCCGAGGGTTTCAAGCTGCTCGGGCAGATCCTCGACGTCGACCCCAACGTCAAGGTCATCGTCCTCACCGGCCAGAACGACCAGGCCCATGCGCTGCGCGCCGTCGCCGCGGGCGCCTACGACTTCCTGGCCAAGCCCTTCGAACCCGAGATCCTGGGCCTGACGATCGACCGCGCCTTCCGCCTCGCCGAACTGCAGGCCGAGAACCGCCGCATCCAGGCGATGCAGATGGGCGACGCGCTGGGCGGCCTGCTCACGCGCGACCCCGAGATGCTGCGCATCGGGCGGCTGATCGAGCGCGTCGCGGGCAGCGGCGCGTCGGTGCTGCTGCTGGGCGAGAGCGGCACCGGCAAGGAGGTGCTGGCGCAGGGGCTGCATGCGGCCTCCAAACGCAGCGGCAAGTTCGTCGCGATCAACTGCGCCGCGATCCCCGAGGCGCTGCTGGAGAGCGAGCTCTTCGGCTACGAGAAGGGCGCCTTCACCGGTGCCGCCAAGACCACCGTCGGAAAGATCGAGACCGCCAACGGCGGCACGCTGATGCTCGACGAGATCGGCGACCTGCCGCATTCGCTGCAGGCCAAGCTGCTGCGCTTCCTGCAGGAGCGCACGATCGAGCGTCTGGGCGGCCGCCAGGAGTTGCCGGTGGACGTGCGTGTCGTCGGCGCGACGCACCAGGACCTGCAGGCGCTGATCAAGGCCGGGCGGTTCCGTGAGGACCTCTTCTATCGCCTGGCCGAGATCGTCGTCGACATCCCGCCGCTGCGCCAGCGCAACGGCGACGCGGTGCTGATGGCGCACGCCTTCCTGCGCCGCTTCGCGCAGGAGCAGCGGCGCAGCAACCTGACGCTGTCCGACGAGGCGATCGCGGCGATCGAGGCGCACAGCTGGCCCGGCAACGTGCGCGAGCTGCTCAACGCGATCAAACGCGCCGCCATCATGGCCGACGACGTGCGCGTGACCGCACGCGATATCGGCCTGCACAACCCGGCGGTCGAGGGCACGCCCGCTGCGGGCAGCGACATCGACCTGCGCACGGTGCGCGAGCAGGCCGAACGCCAGGCCATCGTCACCGCGCTGGCACGCACGAGCGGGAATATCCTGCGCGCTTCGGAGCTGCTCGGTGTCAGCCGGCCGACGCTGTACGACCTGATGCACCGCCTGGCCATCAAATGACCTGCTCGCCGGGATGCGCGCGCAGCGCCGGCCCGGACCTGGAACGCAGAAGCGGAGATCGCATGAATCGAACCCCTGCCCGCTGGGCGCCCTTCCTGATCGCCGCCGCGGCAGCGCTGGCCGGTTGCCATCGCGAAAGCGCAGTCGACCCGCTGGCCGCCGCCCAGACCGCGTATGCCAAGCAGGACTACGCCGCCGCCGTGATCCGCACCAAGACCGTGCTGCAGAAGACGCCCACGAACGGCGCGGCGCGGCTGCTGCTCGGCCAGAGCCTGCTCGCCGCCGGCCAGCCGGCGGCCGCGGCGGTGGAGTTGCGCAAGGCACTGGAGTTCAACGTGCCGGCGCTGAAGGTCACGCCCCTGCTGGCCAAGGCGATGCTCGAGCAAGGCGACGCCAAGCTGGTCGTGCAGCAGTTCGGATCGTCGACGCTGGCCGATGCCCAGGCGTCGGCCGACCTGAAGACGACCCTGGCCGCGGCCTATGCCGCGCTGGGTCAGCGCGACAACGCGCTCGAGGCGGTGCAGTCCGCGCTCAAGGAATGGCCGCAGCACGAGCCGGCCAGCCTGCTGCTGGCGCGGCTGACGGCCGCCGGCGGCAATATCGATGGCGCGATCGGGCTCATCGACGGGCTGATCCAGAAGAATCCCAAGGACGTCGCCGCCCTGCTGCTCAAGGGCGATCTGCAGCGCCTGGCCAAGAACGACGGCGATGCGGCACTCGCGACCTACCGCGCGGCCGAGACTGCCGACCCCGGCTCAGTGGCCGCCCGTGCCGTCGTCGTGACCATGCTGCTCGACCGGCACGACGTCGACGGCGCGAAGGCCGATTTCGCCAAGCTCAAGGCGGCGCACCCGAACCACCCCGAGACACGGCTGCTCGAAGCCAAGCTCGCCTACCTGGACAAGGACTACGCCAAGGTCCGCGAGATCTGCACGGCGCTGCTCAAGGCCTACCCAGGCGACGTGCGCGTGCTGCAGCTCGCGGGAGCCGCCGAGTACCGGCTGAATTCGATGACGATGGCCGAAACCTACCTGGCCCAGGCGGTCAAGGTCGCGCCGAACCTGATCGCGCCGCGCCAGTTGCTGGCGCAGACCTATCTGCGCACGGGCCAGCCGAAGAAAGCCGTCGACGTGTTGCGCCCGATCGTCGAGAGCCGGGCACCGGACGCCGCATCGCTGACGCTGACCGGCCAGGCACATCTGCAGGACGGCGACGCGACCGCGGCCCAGGCCGACTTCGAGCGCGCCGCCAAGATCGACCCGCATTCGACAACCGCGCGCACGGCGCTGGCGCTGGGCGAGCTGTCCAAGGGCAATGTCGACGGCGGCTTCGCCGATCTCGAAGCGACGGCGGCGAGCGATGCCGGCATCCGGGCCGACATGGCACTGATCGCGGCGCGGATCCGCACGAAGGATCTGCCCGGCGCCTACAAGGCGATCGACGCGCTCGAGAAGAAGGAGCCGAACAAGCCGATCGCTGCCGCGCTGCGCGGCACCCTGCAGTTGCGCAGCATGGACACCGCCGCGGCGACGGCCAGCTTCCAGAAGGCGCTGACGCTCGATCCCCATTACTTTCCGGCCACGGCGGGCCTGGCCGCGGTCGACATGGCCAGCGGCAATCCGCAGGCGGCGCAGAAGCGATTCGAGGATCTGCTGCAGTCCGAGCCGCGCAACACGCGTGCGATGGCGGCGCTGGCCGAGTTGAAGGCCCGCAGCGGTGCACCCAAGGCCGACGTGATCAAGGTGTTCGACAACGCGATCAAGGCCGGACCGTCCGAGGTCGCGCCGCGGGTCCTGCTCGTCAACTACCTGCTCTCGCAACAGGACGCCAAGTCGGCAGTGACGGCGGCGCAGGCCGCGTTGGCGGCGATCCCGAACAACCCCGAGATCACCGACCGCCTCGGCGCCGCGCAGCTCGCCGCCGGTCAGTACCAGCAGGCCGTGAGCACCTACGGCCAGATCGCTCTCGCCCGACCCGAGGCGGCCGAGCCGCTGATGCACATGGCCGAAGCGCAGATCGCGGCCAAGGATTACGACGGCGCGCAGGCGACGTTCGATCAGGCGCTGAAGGTCAAGCCCGGATTCATGCCGGCGCGGCGCGGCCTGGCGGCCCTGGCCGTCGTCCGCAAGCGCTACCCGCAGGCCTTGGCCCTCGTGCACGACATGCAGCATGACCAGCCCAAGGACCCGCTGCCGTACGCGCTCGAAGCCGAGATCCAGAGCGTGAGCGGCCATGCCGACGCGGCGCCGCCGCTGCTGCGCAAGGCGCTCGATCTCGGCGGTGGCTCCGAGATCGCCGTCCGCTACCACCGCGCCCTGCTGGCCGCGGGCCGCAAGGATGAGGCGGCGCGGCTGGCCGAGAGCTGGCTCAAGGACCATGCGCGCGATGCCAGCTTCCTCTACTACGCCGGCGATGTCGCCCTTGCCGCCAAGGACTACGCGGGTGCCGAGGCGAACTACCGCAAGGTGCTCGAGATCCAGCCCGACAACGCGCTGGCGCTGAACAACGTCGCCTGGCTGATGGCGCGCGATGGCCGCCCCGGCGCCGCGGCCCTGGCCGAACGCGCCAACGAGTTGCTGCCCGACCGCGCCCCGTTGATGGACACCTGGGCCTGGGCGCTGGCGGTCGAGAAGCAGTTGCCGCGCGCCATCGACCTGCAGAAGAAGGCGATCAACAAGGCGCCCGAGAACATGGACCTGCACCTCACGCTGGCCAAGATCTACCTCAAGAACGGCGACAAGGATCGCGCCCGCGCCGAGCTGAATCAGCTGGCCAAGCTGGGCGACCGTTACGGCGCGCAGGGCGAGGTCGCGGAGCTGATGAAGACGCTCTGACGCGGTGCGCCGACAGTTAGCATCGGGCCATGACGAAGCAGTTGCGGGTCTGGCTCGGTCATCGCTGGCGCCTGGGCATGCGCCGGGCTCTGGCCGCGCTGCCGGCATCGGCACGCTTCGGTCTTTATCGCAGCCTGATCGATTGTCGGACGCGGTTGGACGACGCCTACGAATTCAAGATCGCGCAGACCCGCGAAGAGCTCGAATCGTGCTTCTCGCTGCTGCACGACGCGTATGTCGCCAGCGGTTTCATGAAGCCGCATCCTTCGGGCCTGCGCGTCACGCCGTACCACGCGTTGCCGACGACGACGACGCTTTGCGCGAAATTCGCCGGCCAGGTCGTCGGCACGCTGTCCATCGTGCGCGACGGGGTGTTCGGCTTCCCGATGCAGTCGGCCTTCGATATCTCGGGTGTGCGCGCGCGCGAGGGACGGATCGCCGAGATCTCGGCGCTGGCCATCCACCCGTCCTACCGCCAGACCGGCGGCACGATCCTCTTCCCGCTGATGAAGTTCATGTACGAGTACTGCACGCGTTTCTTCGACACGCGCCACCTCGTCATCGCCGTCAATCCGAACCGCATCGAGATGTACGAGTCGCTGCTGTTCTTCCAGCGGCTGCAGACGCAGGTCGTCGACCGCTACGACTTTGCCAATGGCGCACCCGCGGTCGGCGCGACCCTGGATCTCCACGAGGCACCCGAGGTGTTCAAGCGCGCCTATGACGGCAAGTCGCAGCGGCGCAATCTGTATCGCTATTTCGTCGACCTCGAGCTGCCGCAGATCCGATTCCCCGATCGCACCTGGGCAGTCAGCAACGATCCGATCCTCACGCCGATGCTGGTCGACTATTTCTTCAACCAGCGCACGCAGGGTTTCGCGGCGCTGGACCCTCGACGCCGGCGGCTGCTGCACTCGATCTACGCCGGTCCCGAGTGGCAGGCGATCCTGCCGCCGCTGGGCGAACAAACCGACTTCGGCGGCGGGCTGCGCCGCAATCCCCGCTTCACGTTCAAATGCAGCGGGATGATGACGCCGATCGATGAACCCGGCGCCCCGCGCGAACTGACGATCGTCGAGATCTCGAACCAGGGATTCCAGGCCCGCAGCGGCGAGCCGCTGCGCCGCGGCCAACAATTCACGGTGCGCGCCGAACTCGGGGCCGGCATCTGCACGAGCGTCTCGGCCATGGCGGTGCGCACGCTCACGCGCGATGGCGAGCAGTTGTTCGGTTGCAAGGTACTCGAGGCCGACGAATCCTGGCGCAACTGCCTGGCCTGGCTTGAAGGAGCTTGAAACCATGCATTCCACGACCCACCCCTGGCAACGCGTCTGGACGCGCCGCGCCCTCCTCGCCGCGCTCTCGCTGGCGGCCGCGGGCGCACGCGCCGACCTCAGCGCGCTGATCGACGGCACCCGGCCCTCGGTACTGCCGGTCGGCACCTACGACGCCCTGGGAAGCCCACGCTTCAATTTCCGCGGCAGCGGTTTCATCGTCGACGATGGCACCCTGCTGGTCACGAACGCCCATGTGCTGCCCGAGCCGGACACCTCACCGGTGCCGCAGTTGGCCGTCCTTGCAAGCAAGGCCGGCGGCGCGCTCGAGCCGCGGATGGCGACTCTGGTGTCGGTCGACCGCATCCACGACCTGGCGTTGCTGCGCCTGGACGGCGCACCCTTGCCGGCGCTGCGGCTGGCCGCCCCGGGCTCGGTGCACGAGGGGATGGACATCGCGTTGATGGGCTTTCCGATCGGTGGTGTCCTGGGCTATTCGCTGGTGACGCACCACGGCATCGTCGCCTCGATCACCTCGATCGCCCTGCCCTCGCTCAATGCGCATCAGCTCGACGCGCGCGCGCTGGCGCGGCTGCGCGAGGGTCCGTTTCCCGTCTATCAGCTCGACGCCACCGCCTACCCCGGGAACAGCGGTGGCCCGTTGGTCGACGCCCGCACCGGCGATGTGATCGGCATCGTCAACATGGTTTTGGTTCACGGGACTCGGGAGTCGGCACTGACCAACCCGACCGGCATCACCTACGCGATTCCGATCTCGTTCGTGCAGACGCTGATCAAGGAGCGCTAGGCCCGCCGGCATCTGGCCGCCGCCATCCTGCATATTCCCAGGCTGGCGGTCGACGGCTCGGCCCGGCCTCAGTTGACGGCGTCGGAAGCGGCCTTCTGGACGCGCATCAGTCGTGCGACGATGCCTTCCTCTTCCTGCGCGGTGAACGCCAGCGGATAGAGGGTGCGGTCGGTGGCGGTGAATTCGGGCCGCCCACCGAGTTCGCGGATCTGGGCCGCGATGTAGTCGAAATCGATCCCCAGCAGGACGGCCGGTGCATTGACGGACCGGTTCATGCGCTCGGTACCGATGACGCGGGCACCCAGCATGCGCTCGTAGTAGCGCACGTGACGGGGGTTGACCTCCATCACCAAGGCTTCATAGCCGCGCAACCGATGCGCGACGAGGTAGGCGACGTGGAATAGACCGGCCAGCACGCGCTTGGTGCCGGCCACGGGGTCGACCGCCAGCTTGGTGAACTCGCAGACGCGCACATGCGCTTCGCGCAGCGTGGCGATCTCGAATGCAAACGCGTCCTCGCAGTTCATCCCTTCGGCGCTGTCGAGTCCGACGGTGATCGTGCCGATGACGTGTTCGCCCTCGATCGCGGTCAGCGTCGTGCGGTTGGCGGTCTGGTTGGCCGGCAAGGTCACGCGCTGGTAGCCGCGCCAGCCATAGCGGTCCTGGAGCAGCGAGTTGGTCGACTGACGGACGACGAACGAATCGGCCGACTCGATGGTGAACTGTCGCTCGCTCGGGTCGATGCGACCGTATCCCGTGAACGCACCGAACTGGCTGTGTCGAGGCTCGAGCGGCGCGGCGATCAGGGTGGTGGGCTGCATGGGAACTCTGAAACCGTGTCGGTTACTGAAGCCGTAGTCTGCCAAAGGGGATGGCCGGCAGGTGTATCCAAACTTAAGCCGCCCCCCCGAATGCGCGATACGTGTTCCCGATTGTCGCAAGTACTGTAAGCACTTGTTACAAACCGCCCTCGCTTCCGTCGCCGAGGTGAGGCGACGGCAAGACATGGAGTGTATTGCGTCCTAGACGGGCGCCTGTTGGTCGCCCGGATGAGGCGCCGCAAAGCGCCGCATCCACGCCTTGCGCGCCAGGTGCGGCACGATCTGGTACCAGGGCATGCGCAGCCCATGCGAGCGCACGTAAAGCAACCAGCGCGCCGTCGCGGTGAGCGGCGAGTCGCAAGCCGGATGGTCTGGACGCAGCGCGAGGCGCAGCAGCGCGGCCATCGAGGTGCGGCGCAGCCAGCCCGGCCGCTGCGCCTGCAGCGCCGCGGCGGCAGCGGCCGGCACGGGCGTGGCGAGCAGGCGGCGCGCCTGCTCGGTGGCCTGATACAGCGACGTCTGCAGCCCGAGTTCGATCGCGCGCTCGACCAGGCGGGGCCAGAAGGCGGGGTCGGCGCCGAATTCGCGAGTCAAGGCGTCGAAATCGAGCAGGTCGCGCAGCCCCGCCGAGTAGTCGCCGTCCTGCAACAGATGCACGACGCCGTGCAGCACCATGTCCTCGGGGGCCAGCACCCACAGGCCGCGCGGCGATGCGAGCGGCCGCGCGCGCTCGAACAGCCGCGCCGCGTCGACCGCGAAACGCGACGTCGGCGGCGTGATCGTGTGGTGCAGGTCGAGCGCCGTGCCGCGCGCCACATGCTGCATCGGCGGCACCTCGTGCATCCAGTCGCGGTAATAGCGCTCGTCGTAGGGATCCAGCGGCGCCGCGTACCAGCCCGCTGCGAACAGCGCCGCCTCGGCGGCGCGCAGTTGCGCCGCCGGCACCATGACATCGACATCGGTGAACAAGCGCGCCTGCCCCGCCCGCAGGCCGGCGAGCATGTAGGCCGCCCCCTTGAGCAGGATCACCGGCCCCGGCATCGCAGCCAGCGCCTGGCCGATGCAGCCGGCCTCCCACAGCGTCTGGTCGACCTGGCGCCGGCCCTGCTCGAGCGCATTGTGCAAATGCACCCTGGGACGCGCCGGCACGCCCTCGATCCAGCCGCGCTCGACGTACAGCAGGGCCAGGCGAGGCGCCAGCCGCGCGCAGCGCGCCTGGCTCAGCAGCGATTCCCATTGCGCCGGGCTCAGCTCGGGCGGCGCGGCGGCGGTCCACAGGCCCGAGAGCAGGTCCCCCTTCATCGGCGGCGCACGAGGTCGTCGAAGACGGCCACCGCATCGTCGAGCCGGCTGTAGCTGAAGTCGTAGCAATCGCAATCGTCGACGAGGTCGGCCAGGGCATGGAAGCCGGCGCGGCCGGTGATCCCGGAGTTGAAGGCGTTGCGGGCAAGCTGCTGCATCGCATCGGCCTTGGCCCGCGGCACCAGAGACGGCTCGGCGTCGGCGACGTAGCGCGGGAACACGACCCAGCGCGGCCGCGCCGTCTCGCCGGCACGGGCCACCGCGTCGCTGGGCGCGCGCATATGCGCCACCGTGCCCTTGGCGGTCGCGTGGGCGGCGACGGTGAAAACCGCCGAGGGCACATAGGCCTGGATGATCTCGATCGAGCGGTTCTTCAGGCTCACCGGCCGCGCCAGCGGATGCAGGCGGTGGTCGTCGAGTGCGACCAGCGCCAGCTCATCGGAGAGCAGCCGCCAGCCACGGCTGACGAGTCCGGCGCACAGCGTGCTCTTGCCCGACCCCGGCGGCGCCGGCAGGATCGCGGCACAGCCCTCACGCTCGATCGCCGCCGCGTGCAGGCACAGGAACTGGTGCGAGTGCGCGCCGATGCACCAGTTGAGCGCCCATTCGACGAGCGGCATCGCATGGCTGACCGGCATCGGCTCGTAGACCCGGCGATGGTCGTAGCGGAACAGCACCTGCGGTCGCACCCAGCGCCGGATGCCGCGCGGGCGCGAGATGTCGACGGCGTAATCGCAGAAATCGTCGGGATCGACGATCGGATATTCGGCGTAGAGCAGCCGCATGCCATCGAGAACCGCCGCGACGTCGCTGCGCACGCGCAAATGGAAAGGGCCGGCGCGCAGGCCCAGCCCCGTACTCCGCAACCGATCCGAAACCTCGTCCGCCGCCAGTTGCCCAAGGATCATGAGGCGATTATCGGTACCAGCCACCCCTGAGCGCGGAACTTGTCGACGATCTCGCTGATCTCGTGCGCCAGCGCCGCATCGTCAGCCGCATCGAGATCCTCGGCCAGCAGGCGCTGTACGGATTCGATGCTGGCCGGACCGTCCTCGAAGCAGGCCATCACGGCCGCCGAGAGCGGATCGAACTGGTAGCGAGCACCCGAGCGCGCCTCGAAAGCGACGGAGTCCTCGCCCCAGTCGCGCCAATGGAGTTCGATCTCGGTGCTCTGGCGCAGCAGCATCGAAGCGCGGGCCAGCGCTCGGCTAGGCGCCCGACTCCATGAAGTTCGTGAAGAACGTCAGCGCGGCGCTGTTCTTGGCACTGTAGTAGGTCTTCACGGCGCCCGGCAGGTACGGGAACGTGTTGGGCACGTTGTTCTGCGTGAGCTTCGCGTTGCAATAGGCGGTGAGCCAGTGGTATTCGGCCGTCGACGAATAGTTCGCGGTAAGAAGGGTGCTGCACAGCATGTTCAGCAGGCAGCCTGTGGTGCCGAAGGCGACGCCCTTCGAATCGGAACCGGACGTCACGCCGAAGATCGAGGCGAACGTATCCGTCGACAAATAGCAGTTCGTCGAGATCGTGAAGTACGTGCCGGCCTGGCCGAACTTCTGCGAACCCGGGCTCGCGGAAAGGATGATCGAGGCCACGGCAGACACCGAGGCGTTGACGTTCGTGCCAGCCGTCTTGTTCTTGCACCAGGGCCTGACGCTGCCGCCGGCAAGTGCGGAGAGCGGCGTCGCCGCAACGCCTGCCGCCGCCGAGGCGCCCGCGATGCGCTTGAGGATCGCACGACGACGTGCGATCGAATCACCCTGGGCGAGGCCTCCGGCCGCGGCCGGGACATTTCGACGATGCTTGCGATCTTCCATTTTCGAGAACCTGGTTTGCCGGCGGCGCGCGCCTGCCTGTCGGTCGACAGCCGCCCGGGCATGAACCTTGCCGGGGGCCGAATTGCAAATATGGTCTCACGCCGCCGGGGGCCGATCAAGCGCACATTTGACGTTTGGCACGCCAACCCCCGTGAATGAGGGCGTGTCACGCCACTGTCGCAGCGCCCTCAGACGCCGTAGTAGCCCCGATACCATTCGACAAATTTACCCACGCCCGTGCGGACATCCGTGGCCGGCGTGAACCCGACCCAGTCGCGCAGCGCGTCGACGTCAGCATAGGTGGCGGGGACATCGCCGTCCTGCAGCGGCAGCAGGTTCATCTGCGCCTTGAGGCCCAGCGCGCCCTCGATGCAGCCGATGTAGTCGAGCAGCTGCACCGGGTTGTGGTTGCCGATGTTGAAGACGCGGAACGGCACGTTGCTGGTCCCCGGGTCGGGCTGTTCGGAGCGGTAGTCGGGGTTCGGCGCGGCGGCGCGGTCGAGGACGCGGATCACCCCCTCGACGATGTCGTCCACGAAGGTGAAGTCGCGCTGCATGCGGCCATGGTTGAAGACGTCGATCGGCCGCCCTTCGAGGATGGCTTTGGTGAACAGGAACAGCGCCATGTCGGGCCGGCCCCAGGGTCCGTAGACGGTGAAGAAGCGCAGGCCCGTCGTCGGCAGGCCGAACAGGTGGCTGTAGGTATGAGCCATCAGCTCGTTGGCCTTCTTCGTCGCCGCGTACATGCTCACCGGGTGGTCGACGCTGTCGTGCTCGGAGAAGGGCATGCGCGTGTTGCCGCCGTAGACGCTCGAGCTCGAGGCGTAGACGAGGTGCCCGACCTTGCTGTGCCGGCAGCCCTCGAGCACGTTCATGAAGCCGACGATGTTGCTGTCGATGTAGGCGTGCGGGTTGACGAGCGAATAGCGCACGCCGGCCTGCGCCGCGAGGTGGATGACGCGGTCGAAGCGCTCGGCGGCGAACAAGGCCTCCATGCCGGGCCGGTCGGCGACGTCGAGTTCGACGAAGCGGAAGCGCTCATGCGGCGTCAGCCGCGCGAGGCGGTTGCGCTTGAGCTGCACGTCGTAGTAATCGTTGAGGTTGTCGAGGCCGACGACCTCGTCGCCGCGTGCAAGCAGGCGCAGCGTCGTGGTCATGCCGATGAATCCGGCGGCGCCGGTGAGCAGGATCTTCATGGGGCGGAGGCGGTGCTGGGCACGCGGGCAGACGGTTTTCGATTCTGGCATGCGGGTCACCCGCGGCGACCCGCCCCCGGGCGTCAAGAGTTCACGCCGCGGCCGTCCTCACAGGATCTGCATCGCGACATCGGCGGCCAGGCGCGGTCCGCGCGGGTGGTTGCCGGCGGCATCGCCGTAGCCCAGGTTGACGAGGAAGTTCGCCTTCCAGCGCCCATCGGGGAAGAACTCGGCGTTGACCTTGGCGGCATCGAAGCCGCTCATCGGGCCGCAGTCCAGGCCGAGCAGCCGCGCCGCGACGATCAGGTAGGCGCCCTGCAGCGAGCTGTTGCGGAACGCCGTGGCCTCGGCCAGCGCCGGGTTGCCGTCGAACATCGCCCGTGTCGGCATGGCGGGGAACATCGCGTCGATGAACTCCTGGAAGCGCGTGTCCATCGCGACGATGGCGCAGACCGGCGCGGCCATCGTCTTGTCGGCATTGCCGGGCGAGAGTGCCGGCTTCAGGCGCTGCTTGGCGGCCTCGCTGCGCAGGAAGACATAGCGGCCGGGCTGCGAGTTCAGCGAGGTCGGCCCCCACTTGAGCAGCTCGTAGAGCTGGTGCAGCGTCGCGTCGCTGACCGCATCGGGCTTGAACTTGTTGAAGGTGCGGGCGTGGGTGAAGGCCTGTTCGAGGGCCAAGTGGCTGGCGCTGGGCATGGGGTGTGATCCTGTTTGTCGTATGGGGGGGGAGCGCGGCCACGCAGGCCGCGCGCGCCGATGTTGCCTCACATCGGTGGCCGGCGCCGTGGGCGCGGGGCGCCGCCGCGCACGAGCGCTCCCCGCGCCGGCCGACCCTAGGCAAATTCCTCAGCCCGGCGACGACGGCCCTCGCTACCATCCGTCCCCGGGCCGGCCGCTTCGAGCCGCCCACACGACAAGAACGGAGACCCCCCATGGATACCCAACGCCGCGCGCTCGTCGCCGGACTCGCCGCCGCGCCCGCGCTGCTGCTGCCCAGCCGCTATGCCAGCGCCGCCGAGCCGCTCAAGCTCTCGCACCAGTTCCCGGCCGGCGCCGGTGCCGACAGCGATTTCCGCCACCGCCTGAGCCTGCGCTTCGCCGACGAACTGGCCCGGCGCAGCAACGGCGCGCTCAAGGTCAACGTCTACCCGGGTTCGTCGCTGATGAAGGTCAACGCGCAGTTCAGCGCCGTGCGCAAGGGTGCGCTGGACATGACGCTGGTGCCGCTGCCCTACGCCGGCGGCGAGGTCGCCGAGTTGAACATCACGCTGATGCCGGGTCTCGTGACCTCGTACGAGCAGGGCTACGCCTGGAAGAAGGCCGAGATCGGCCAGGCACTGACCGGGCTGCTGGCCGACAAGGGCGTGATCATCGTGACCTGGATCTGGCAGGCCGGTGGCACCGCCAGCCGCACCGTGCCGGTGATCGCGCCCGAGGATGTCAAGGGCCTGAAATACCGCGGCGGCAGCCGCGAGATGGACCTCGTGGCCAAGGCCGCAGGCGCGACGACGCTGTCGATACCGTCCAACGAGATCTACGCCGCGATGCAGACCGGCGCCGCCGAGGCGATCACGACCTCGTCGACGAGCCTGATCTCGTTCCGGCTGCAGGAGGTCTCCAAGCACCTGACCTCGAGCAAGACCGGGCATTCCTACTGGTTCATGCTCGAGCCCCTGCTGATGTCCAAGGCCGTGTTCGACAAGCTGCCCAAGGACCAGCAGGCGCTGATCATGAGCGTCGGCGCCGAGATGGAGAAGTTCGCGCTCGAGGGCGCGCGCGCCGACGACGTGCTGGTCGCGCAGACCTACGTCAAGGCCGGCGCCCAGGTCCACGAGCTGACCCCGGCGGCGCTCGCCCGCTGGGTCGAACTGGCGCGGCCGACGGCCTGGAAGGACTACGCCGAGCGCAGCGAGAACTGCGCCCGACTGCTCAAGCTGGCCGAGAAGGTGACGGCCTGAGCGTGGACGACGCGGCGCGGCCCGGCGTCAGCGCCGCTTCGGCCGGGGCCCTGTCCCGGGCGATGGCGCTCGTCAACCGCGTCGTGATGGTGCCCTGCATGGCGGCGCTGGTGGTGGCGGCGGCAATCCTCAGCTACAGCGTCGCCGCGCGCTACTTCTTCCACATCCCGACCGAGTGGCAGGACGAGACCGCGGTCTTCCTGCTCATCGGCGCCACTTTCGGCTCCGGCGCCTGGGTGCAGTCGCAGCGCGCCCATGTCGGTGTCGACGCCGTCGCCGCGCTGCTGTCGGCGCGCGCCAACCGCTGGCGGCTGCTCGCCGTCGACGCGCTGAGCGCGGCCTTCTGCGCCTTCTTCGCCTGGAAGTCCTGGACCCTGTTCGCCGAGGCGCTGCGCGAGGGCTACACGAGCAACTCGACCTGGGGCCCGCCGCTGTGGATCCCGTACGCGCTGATGGCGCTCGGGATGACGCTGCTGACCCTGCAGCTGGCGCTCGACGTCACGACGCGGAGCGGCCGGAAATGAGCGCCACCACCATCGGCGTCGCCTACGGCGCGGTGACGCTGGCCGTGATGCTCTCGGGCATGCCGATCGCGTTCGGCCTCGGCGCCGTCGCCGTCGGCTTCATGACCTTCTTCATGCCGGCGTCGGCGCTCGACACCGTGACCCAGAACGTCTACGAGGAGATGGCCAGCATCACGCTGCTGTCGATTCCGCTGTTCATCCTCAAGGGCGCGGCGATCGGCAAGAGCCCCGCGGGCAAGGACCTGTATTCGGCGCTGCACGCCTGGATGGGCCGCGTGCCGGGCGGGCTGGGAATCGCCAACGTCTTCGCCTGCGCGCTGTTCGCGGCGATGTCGGGTTCGAGCCCGGCGACCTGCTCGGCGATCGGCAGCGCCGGCATCCCCGAGATGCGCATGCGGGGCTATTCGCCCGGTTTCGCCGCCGGCATCATCGCCGCCGGCGGCACGCTCGGCATCCTGCTGCCGCCGTCGATCACGATGATCCTCTATGCCGTCGCGTCGGAGCAGTCGCTGGGGCGGCTGTTCCTCGCCGGGGTCGGGCCCGGGCTGCTGCTGGTGGCGCTGTTCTCCCTCTACGCGATGGCACGCTACCGCAGCGAACACCGCGAGGCGATGGCCGAATACACGAGCAGCGGGCGCGGCTCGGCGTTGCTCGACGACCATGCCTACACGCGGGCCGAGAAGGTCGAGATGCTGCCGCGCGTGCTGCCCTTCGTCGTGCTGCTGATCGGCGTCATGGTCGCGCTGTACGGGGGCTACGCGACGCCGGGCGAGACGGCCGGGCTGGGCGGCCTGCTCGCGCTGGCGCTGGTTGCGCTCGTCTACGCGATCTGGCGCCCGGCGCAGCTCGCGCCCATCCTCTCGGGCACGCTCAAGGAAAGCACGATGCTGATGTTCATCGTCGGCATGTCGCTGCTGTATTCGTACGTCATGAGCTCGCTGCACATCTCGCAGGACGCGGCGGCGGCGATCGTCGCGATGCACCTCTCGCGCTGGCTGCTGCTGGCGGCGATCGTCGCGATGCTGATCGTGCTCGGCTTCTTCCTGCCGCCGGTCTCGATCATCCTGATGACGGCGCCCATCATCCTGCCGCCGCTGAAGGCCGCCGGCTTCGACCTCATCTGGTTCGGTGTCGTGATGACGATCGTGATGGAGATGGGGCTGATCCACCCGCCGGTGGGTCTCAACATCTTCGTCATCAAGAACATCGCGCCCGATATTTCGTTACGTCAGGTGATCGGCGGCGTGCTGCCATTCCTCGCGCTGATGTTCCTCGCCATCGTGCTGATGTGCGTCTTGCCGCAGATCGCGACCGCATTCCCGAACTGGATCATGGGCGTGGCGGCCTGACGAACGCGCAACACGGGGCGGGCATGATGCCGCCATGGACCTGCTATCGACCGCGCAAAGCCTGGGCTTCGAACTGCCCAGCCCGGCCTACATCATCGGCGCCATCCTGTTCGGGCTGGTCGGCATGTGGGCCTTCGCCATCGGCAAGCGCCGGCACCAGCCGCGCCTGCTGTGGAGCGGCGTCGCGCTGATGTTCTACCCCTACGTCATCGGCGGCACGGCGATGCTCTACCTCGTCGGCGCCGCGCTCTGCGGCGCCGTCTGGTACTGGTGGGACGAGTAGCGTAGCGCCAGGCGATAGGCGCCCGGCGCTTCATTTCGCGCGCCGGCGCAGGCGCTTGGCGACGCCGCGGCGCCGGTCGTCGCAAGGCGGCTGCGCGGTCGCGGGGGCCTCTCTAGTCTCCAGGGCATTCCTCCACTCGAGCTGCCCCATGAAGACGACCACCGCCCCCTTGCTGGCCGCCGCGCTGACCCAGGCTGCCGCCCTGCTCCTTGCCGCCATCCTGATCGGCAGTGCCGCCCATGCCGCGCCCGACGCCGCCTTCGAGCCCGCATTCCAGCAGTTCAACCGCGCCGCCGGCGGCGACGGCGCGGCGATCGATGCGGCCGCCGCGTCCTTCGGCGCACTGCTCGCCGCCGAACCGACGAGCCCGGTGCTGATGGCCTATGCCGGTGCGGCGACGGCGATGAAGGCGCGCACGACCTGGCTGCCGTGGAAGAAGATGAGCTACGCCGAGGACGGCCTGGCGCAGATCGACAAGGCACTCGCGCTGCTGACCCCGGCCGACGACGCCCCGCGCCAGCATGGCGTGCCGGGAACGCTGGAGACGCGCTTCATCGCCGCCAACACCTTTCTCGCCGTCCCCGGCTTCATGAACCGCGGCGAACGCGGCGCCAAGCTGCTCGCCCAGGTGACTTCGAGCCCGCTGTTCGCGAGCGCGCCGCGGGGCTTCCGCGAGCGCGTGCTGCAGCGCGCAGCCAAGCTGGCGGCCGACCAGGGCGGCGCCAAGTGAGCGCGCCGGGCCGCTCCCAAGCGCTCACATCGGAGCCCTTCAAGGGCGAAGGTACTCCAGGGAGCGCGGACGACGGCGCCGTCGTCGAGCTGCGCGGCGTGCGCAAGACCTACCGCCTGGGCCAGCACGTGATCCCGGCGCTGCAGGGTGTCGACCTCGCGGTGCGGCGCGGCGAACTGCTGGCGCTGACGGGCCCCTCGGGCAGCGGCAAGAGCACCATCCTCAACCTCTGCGGACTCATCGACGCGCCCGACGCCGGCGAGATCCTGTTCGGCGGCGCACCCGTCACCGGGCTCGACGAGACCGCGCGCACGCTGCTGCGGCGCGACGCGCTCGGCTTCGTCTTCCAGACCTTCAACCTGGTGCCGGTGATGACGGTGGCCGAGAACGTCGACTACCCGCTGTTCATCGCCGGTGTGCCGACGGCCGAACGGCGCCAGCGCGTCGCCGCGCAGCTGGCCGCGGTCGGGCTGGCCGAACATGCGCTGCACCGGCCCGATGCGCTCTCGGGCGGCCAGCGCCAGCGCGTCGCGATCGCGCGCGCTCTCGTCAAGCGGCCGCGTCTGGTGATCGCCGATGAGCCGACGGCGAGCCTCGATTCGCACACCGCCGACCAGGTGCTCGACCTGATGCGCGAGCGCTGCCACGCCGAGGGCGCGGCCTTCGTCATCGCGACCCACGACGCGCGGCTGACCGGGCGCTGCGACCGCGTGCTCTCGCTGCTCGACGGAGTCCTGCAATGAAGTGGCTGCTGTTCGCGATCCAGAACACGCTGCGCAACCGCCGCCGCTCGCTCGTCACGGTGGCGATCGCCGCGCTCGGCACGGCGGCGATCCTGCTCGCCAGCGGCTTCGCGCTCTACACCTACCAGAGCCTCGAACAGGCGGCGGCGCGCAGTACCGGCCACCTGATCGTCGGCCAGGCGGCGCAGTTCACGAAGGACGAGGACACCCCGCTGCAATACGGCCTGGCCGACGCGCCGGCGCTGACGCGCCAGCTGCTCGCCGACCCCGACGTGCGCCAGGTGCTGCCGCGCGTCGTCTTCAGCGGCCTCATCAGCAACGGCGACAAGTCGACCGTGATGCTGGGCACCGGCGTCGAGCCCGACAGCGAGTTCGCCGTCAAGGGCCCGTTCCTCAACCTGACCGCGGGCGCCGTGCTCGCCTCGGGCTCGAAGGACGCCGAGGTGATGCTCGGCGAAGGCCTGGCGCGCAGCCTCAAGGCCAGGCCCGGCAGCAGCCTGACGCTGCTGGCGAGCACGACCGACGGCGCGCTCAACGCGCTCGACGTCACCGTCAAGGGCGTGTTCTCGACCGGCGTGCCCGACTACGACAAGCGCGTCGTCTACACCGACATCGCCACCGCACAGCGGCTGCTCAACACGCCCCGCGTCTCGACGCTGGGCGTGTTCCTCAACCGCATGGAGGCCACGGCCCCGGCGCAGCAGCGCGTCGCCGCCCGCTACCCGCAGCTGACGGTGCAGACCTGGCTCGACCAGGCCTTCTTCTACCGGTCGGTGCGCGGCCTCTACAACCGCATCTTCGGCGCACTCGGGCTGATCATCGCGATCATCGTCGTCTTCGTCGTCACCAACGCGATGATGATGGCGATCATCGAGCGCACGCGCGAGATCGGCACGCTGCGCGCGCTCGGCACGCTGCCGGGGCAGTTGCTGCGCAGCCTCGCGCTCGAGGGCATGGTGCTGGGCGGCGTCGGCGCGCTCGTCGGCGCGGCGATCGCGATCGCCGTCTCGCTGCTGCTCTACGTCGTGCCGGTCGAGATGCCGCCGCCACCGGGCAGCTCGCGCGGCTATCCGCTGTACATCACGCTCGACCCCTGGATCACGCTGGCGACGGTGGCGGCGATGGTGCTGCTGGCGACGCTGGCCTCGGCCTGGATCGGCCGCCGCACGGTGCATCTGCCCATCGTCGATGCGCTGGCGCACAACTGAAAAGAAACGGACCCGGCCATGAAGAGACTCGACACAACGATCGCCTGCAGCGCCATCGGCGCGCTTGCACTCATCGCGCTGCCGGCCCGCGCGCAGGACATCGGCGCCCTGCTCAAGGCGGCGGACCGGTACCGCATGTCGAGCTCGAACATGCAGGTCGAGACCGAGATCAGCGTCTTCAACGTCGACGGCAGCCTCGACAAGGAGCGGCTGTATCGCGTCTACGCCCAGGCCGGCCACCAGTCGCTGGTGCTGATGAAGAGCGCGGCCGAGAAGGGGCAGAAGGTGCTGATGCTGGGCGACGATTTCTGGCTGCTGATGCCCAGCAGCCAGCGAGCACTGCGCATCACGCCGATGCAGAAGCTGCTCGGCGACGCCAGCACCGGCGACATCGCGACGCTGAGCTGGTCCGAGGACTACACCGGCAAGCTCGTCGGCGACGAGCCCTGCGGCGAACCGCAACAGGCCTGCATCCACCTGAGCCTGGCGGCGACGCGCAAGGGCGTGACCTACCAGCGCCAGGAGCTGTGGCTGGGCAAGGCGCACCACGAGCCGGTGAAGGCCGATCTCTACGTGCAATCGGACAAGCTGGCCAAGCAGGCGCGCTTCGTCACCGACCGGCCGGCCGCGCCGACGGCGGTGACGCAGATGCTGCTGCGCGACCAGCTGACGAACAGGAAGGAGACCCGGGTGCGCTACCTCGAGCGCAAGGAGCACGAGGTGCCGGCGGCGTGGCTGAACCCGATGTTCCTCGCCCACAACCCGAGCCTGGAATGAAGCGGCTGTGCGGCGCCACGGCGCTGGTCTGTACCGTCGCCGCGATGGCGGCACCGGAATACAGCGGCCAGGTGCGCCCCGTCGTCACCGTGCAGGACGCCGCGACGCTGGGACCGATGGCGGCGGCCGACGAGATCGCGCCGGGGACGACGGTGCTGCCGGTTTCGAACCTCGCGCTCGAGACCGAGTTGCGCGCGCAGGGCAGCGGCCTCCACGCGGTCGCCACGCTGATCCAGCAACGCCTCGAGCATCGCGGCACGAGCTCGAGCGGCTGGTTCAACGAGCTCTACGCCGCCGGCGGCTCGGGCGGCTGGCAATTCAGCGCCGGCCAGCGCATCGTCGCCTGGGATGTCGGCTACGGCTTTCGGCCCAACGACGTCGTCGAACAGGAAACGCGCCGCCGCCTGCTGCCGGTGACGGCCGATGGCCGCCGCCTGCTCGCAGCCGAGTACTTCAACGCCACCGACAGCGCCGCGCTGGTGCTCGTGAATCCCGAACAGCCGCGCACGCAGACCGGCGAGCGTGAACCGGCGCTGGCGCTGCGCCTGTACCGGCGTGCCGGCAGCGTCGACCTCTACGGCTTTGCGCGCCAGGGCGCGCGCACGGGCGGCAGCATCGGTGCGGCCGCGGCCTGGGTCGCCGGCGATGCGCTCGAACTCCACGCCTCGGTGCGCGCCGTGAACGCCGCCGACACGCTGGCGCCGGCGACCGGCCTGATCGGCACGAGCGGACTCGCGCGCACGAACCCCTGGATCGCCGCGACCCGGCGCCGTTTCGGCCAGGCCCTCGTCGGCGGCACCTGGACCAGCGCGGACCAGCTGAGCCTGCTCGTCGAGGCCTGGTGGGACGGCAGCGCGCTGTCCAGCGCGCAATGGCAGGCCTGGAACGATCGCAATGCGCAACTGCGTGCACTGGCCGCTGGTCCGGCGCCGGCGGCGGCGGTGGCCGGCAACCTCGCCTGGCAGGGCCAGGCGTTCAATGCCTCGACCAATCTGCGCCGCGACAACCTCTACGCCCGGCTGAGCTGGACCCACGAGCATTGGGAGCCGGCCATCGACTGCCTCTTCGAGCCCTCCGACGGCGGCCGTGTCTGCACCGCGACGCTGGGCTGGCAGGGCGACCGCGTGCGCATCGACGCCGGCTGGCGCGGCACCGCCGGTCCGGCGACGGCCGTGCTGCCGCAGACGCCGACGCGGCGCGTCGCCTACGCGGCGCTCGCCTGGACCTTCTGATCCTCGAGCATCAGGCGGTCGATCAGCGCGTCCTTGGCCACCCATTGCGCGTCGACCCAGCCCGTGAGCCGGCGCCGGTAGGCGCGGTCCATGATCGGGTCGCCGCTGATGAGCTCGGCCGGTATCGGCACCTGGCTCACCCGCACATGGACCGTGCCGACGCGCCCGCACAGCAAGTCGGCGAAAGTCGGCGTGCCATGCGGGTAGACGATGGTGACGTCGATCATCGACTCGAACATGTCGCCCATCGTCGCCAGCGCGATGCCGAGGCCGCCGATCTTGGGCTTGAGCAGGTGGCGGTAGGGGCTGCCCTGCTCGTCGCGCTTGGCATCGCTGTAGCGCGTGCCCTCGAGGAAGTTGATGACCGAGGTCGGCACCTGCTTGAACTTCTCGCAGGCCTCGCGCGCCGCCGTCAGGTCGCTGCGCTGGGCGCCGGCACCCTTGCCGCGCTTCATGAACGGGAAATCCAGCGCCCACCAGGCCCAGCCGATCACCGGCACCCAGATCAGCTCCTGCTTGAGGAAGAACTTCAGGAACGGCACGCGGCCATGCAGCACGCGCTGCAGCACGACGATGTCGACCCAGCTGCGGTGGTTGCTCGACACCAGGTACCAGGCGTCCTCGCGCAGGCCTTCGGCACCCTCGATGCCCCGGACATCCCAGGGCGCCGGGCTGGCGGCGGCGATCCAGGCGTTGTTGATCGCCACCCAGGTCGAGGCGAGCGCGATCAGCACGCGGTCGCAGACGCGGCGCACGGCCGTGGCGCGGATGGCGAACTTGACCGCCGCCGCCGGCACCATGGCCAAGGTCAGCAGCAAGGTATTCAGCGCCAGCACCGTGCCGGTGATGGTGCCGCGCAGGGCCGGGGGAAGTCGGGAGATCATCGAATGCGAGGCAGCGGACCGCGGTGGGTCCAGGCCGCGATTCTGGCGCACGGCGTTGTCGGCACCGTGACGGCGGCGCTGGGCGAGAATGCGGGCCATGAGAATCGCGTTCGGGCGCCATGCCGAGGGACATCGCAACGACCGCATCGGCTGGCTGCGCGCCGCCGTGCTCGGCGCCAACGACGGCATCGTCTCCACCGCCAGCCTGGTCGTCGGCGTTGCCGCAGCGCGGGCCAGCGCGGCCACGCTCCTCGTCACCGGCGTCGCCGGCCTCGTCGCCGGGGCGATGGCGATGGCCGCGGGCGAATATGTCTCGGTGCACAGCCAGGCCGACACCGAGGCCGCCGACCTCGCGCGCGAACGCGCCGAGATCGAGCTCGACCCGGCCGCCGAGGAGCGCGAGCTGGAGTCGATCTACATCGGCCGCGGCCTCACGCCCGAACTCGCGCAGCAGGTCGCGGCCCAGCTCAGCGCGCACGATGCGCTCGGCGCCCACGCGCGCGACGAGCTCGGCATCAGCCAGCAGACGAGCGCGCGGCCGGTGCAGGCGGCGCTGGCCTCGGCCGCGAGCTTCGCCGTCGGCGCCGCGCTGCCGCTGGCGGTGGTGGCGCTGGCGCCGCGGCACGATGTCGCGCTCTGGGTCGGCGCCAGCGCCGCCGTCTTCCTGGCGCTGCTGGGCATGCTTTCGGCGCGCACCGGCGGCGCCAGCATGACCGTCGGTGCGGCGCGCGTCACCTTCTGGGGCGTGCTGGCGATGGCCGTGACGGCGGGGGTGGGCGCCGCGTTCGGCGCCGCGGTCTGAGCCGACCGCTGCGGCGATGCACTTCGACCTCACCGACCTGCGGCTGATGGTGCACATCGCCGAGGCCGACAGCCTGACGCGCGGCGCTGCCGCCGCGCACCTCTCGCTGCCGGCGGCGAGCACGCGCATCAAGCATCTCGAAGCGAGCCTGGGCCTGCGCCTGTTCTACCGCAACCGCCAGGGCGTGACGCTGACGACGCCGGGCCAGGATTTCGTGCGCCAGGCGCGGCTGGTGCTGGCGCAGATCGAGAACCTCGCCGGCGAGATGCAGGAGTACGCCAAGGGCGTCAAGGGCCATCTGCGCGTCTACGCCAACACGACGGCGCTGGGCGAGTTCCTGCCGCCGGTGCTGCACCGCTACCTGCTCGACCATCCGGATGTCAGCATCGACCTGCGCGAGCGCCCGAGCGACGAGATCGTGCGCGCCGTCACCGAAGGCCAGACCGACATCGGCATCGTCGCCGGCCATGTGCGCACCGAAACGCTCGAGGTCGTGCCCTACCGCAGCGACCGCCTCGTGCTCGTCGTGCCGGCCGGCCATGCGCTGGCCGGCACGGCCGCGGTGGCGTTCGCGGACACGCTGGACCTCGACCACATCGGGCTGCACGAGGCCAGCGCGATCCACGCCTTCCTGCGCCAGGCCAGCGCCGAGTTGCACCGCGCGCTGCGCCTGCGCATCCAGGTCGGCAACTTCGAGGCCGCCTGCCGCATGGTCGACGCCGGGGTCGGTGTCGGCGTGATGCCCGAATCGGCGGCGCGCCGCCACGCGCAGACGCTGGCGATCGGCATCGTCGCGCTGACCGACGCCTGGTCGCTGCGCGCGCTGCAGATCTGCATGCGCCGGCTCGACGCGCTGCCCGGCTTCGCCCGCGACCTGGTCGATCTGCTGGTGGACGACGCGCGCGCGCACCCGACCCCGTAGTAATCCCGGCGCGCCGAGGGCCGCCGGCATGGCATGCTGGCGCGCCCCTTCCCCCCAGCAAGAACCGGAGACTCGCATGAACACTCGCATCCAGCGGCGCACCCTCCTGGCCGCCGCCGGCCTCGCCGCGCTGGCGCCGCGCGCGAACGCGCAGGCCCAGGCCCCGATCGTCATCAAGTTCAGCCATGTCGTGGCGCCCGACACGCCCAAGGGCAAGGGGGCCGAGCGCTTCAAGCAGCTCGCCGAGGAGCGCACCAAGGGCCGCGTGAAGGTCGAGATCTATCCCAACAGCCAGCTCTACAAGGACAAGGAGGAGCTCGAGGCGCTGCAGCTCGGCTCGGTGCAGATGCTGGCGCCTTCGCTGGCCAAGTTCGGTCCGCTGGGCGTGAAGGAGTTCGAGGTCTTCGACCTGCCCTTCATCTTCAAGGACACGCCGTCGTTCCGCGCCGTCACCGAAGGCGCCGTCGGCGCGGAGCTGTTCCGCAAGCTCGAACCCAAGGGCATCAAGGGCCTGGCCTACTGGGACAACGGCTTCGACGTCATGAGCGCGAACCGCCCGCTGCACCATGTGGCCGACTTCAAGGGCCTGAAGATGCGCATCCAGAGCTCGAAGGTGCTCGACGCGAACATGCGCTCGCTCGGGGCGATCCCGCAGGTGATGGCCTTCTCCGAGCTCTACCAGGCGCTGCAGTCGGGCGTCGTCGACGGCTGCGAGAACACGCCGTCGAACGTCTACACGCAGAAGTTCTACGAGGTGCAGAAGGACATCACGGTCTCCAATCACGGCCATATCTCGTATGCGGTGGTCGTCAACAAGACCTTCTGGGACGGCCTGCCGCCCGACATCCGCGCGACGCTCGAAGGCGCGATGAAGGACGCGACGACCTACGCCAACGCCATCGCCGAGACCGAGAACACGCTGGCGATGGACCACATCCGCGCCAGCGGCAAGACCACCGTCTACACGCTGACGCCGGCCGAGCACGCCGAATGGGTCAAGGCGATGTTCGTCGTCCACCGCCAGATGGAAGAGCGCGTCGGCCGCGCGACCATCCTCGCGGTCTACAAGGAGGCCGGGTTCAAGCCGCCGGTGTGACGAGCAGGGCGCCGACGCGCGGCGCCTCGGCGATGGCCCAGACACGCCCGATGAGGTCGCGCATCTCGGGCTCGGTCGCACCGCCGCGATACTGCGCCAGGCGCAGCGCCTTGTCCTCGATCTCGGCACGCGTGAGCGTGTTGCCGGGGTCGCCCTTGGGCTCGTCGACGCGCGCGGCCAGGCGCCGGCCGTCGACGGTCTCGACCTCGACCTTGCCGATCCAGCGCGCCGGGTAGGCGGCGTCGACCTCGGCGTCGAGCACCATCGCGACGCGGGCGGCGAAGTCGCGCACGGCTGCAGAGTCGAATGCGCGGTCGAACTCGGCCAGCCCGGCGCGGCCGTGCAGCGCGACCATCGCCAGCACGGTGCCGATCGAGAACTTCGACTGGTGCACCGTGCGCGGGTCGACGACCGGGCCGAGGACGTCGATCGCGCCCTGGTGCACGCGCGCCGTGACGCGGGCGATGTCGGCGGCGGCGAGCGAGTCGCGGCGCATCAACGCCAGCAACGCGTCGGCCGCCGGATGCGTGTGGCGGCACGAGGCGTGGAACTTGAACGACGTCTCTGCGGTGGCCCAGCGCGCGCCCAGGCGATCGGCCAGCCGCGCCGGGTCGGCGTCGCTGGACATGCCGGCGGCCAGCCCGCGTTCGCCGTCGAAGATGCGCGAGGCACCGGTGAAGCCGTCGGCGGCGAGGTACGCGGCGCCGAGGCCGGCCGTGGCCGCATGGGCCGTGTGCAACGGCTTCGAATCGGCCGCGTCGCGCAGGAATTCCCACAGCCCCGCCGACTGCGTGCCGGCGGAACCGAAGGCATGCAGCATCTGCGCCGGCGTCAGCCGCAGCAGCTGGCCGACGGCGGCCGCCGCGGCCAGCGTGCCCGCCGTGCCGGTGGTGTGGAAGACGCGGTAATGCGAGCGGCCGAGGAATTCACCGACGCGGATGCCGACCTCGTAGCCGGCGACCGCCGCGGCCAGCAGCTCGCGCCCCGAGCGGCCGAGCGCCTGCGCCGCGGCGAGCGCGGGCGGGAACACGACGGCCGCCGGGTGGAACACCGAGCCGTTGTGGACATCGTCCTGCTCGGCGACATGCGACGACGCGGCGTTGATCGCCGCGGCGACGAGCGGGCTGCTGCCGCGGCGCTGTATCAGGATCTCGGAAGGGCCGTCCGACGGCCCCTGGCCGGTCCAGTAGCGGGCGATGGCTTCGACCGGCCGCTCGCCCTTGCCGGCCAGCGCCGAGCCGGCCCAGTCGAGCAGCAGGTCCTCGGTGCGGCGCGCCACCGGCGCCGGGATGTCGCCGTAGCGCAGCGTGGCGGCGAATTCGGCGAGTGCCGTTCCGGGGTGGGTCATGTTTGTCCTCGATTTCAATTCAGATCGCGCCGTCGGCGCGCAGCGCGGCGATCGCGTCGCCGCCGTAGCCGAGTTCGGCGAGCAGCGCATCGGTGTGCTGGCCGAGCGCCGGCACGGCGTCCATGCGCGGGTCGAATTCGGCCGGCAGGCCGGGCGGCTTCAGCGCCGGAATCGGGCCGGCCGGGCTGCCGACCTCGGTCCAGCGCTCGCGCGCCGCGAGTTGCGGATGCGACCAGACATCGGCCATCTGCCGCACGCGGGCGCTGGCGATCTGCGCCGCGTCCAGGCGCTGCTCGATCTGCGCCGCATCGAGCGCCGCGAAAGCCTCGACGATGATCGCCGTCAGCGCCTCGCGCGCGGCGACGCGGCGCGCGTTCGATGAAAAACGCTCGTCGGCGGCGAGCCCGGGCCGTTGCAGCACGCGCTCGCAGAAGACCTGCCATTCGCGCTCGTTCTGCAGACCCAGCATCACCGTGGAGCCATCGCCGGCCGGGAACGGTCCGTAGGGGAAGATCGTCGCGTGCGCGGCGCCGGCGCGCGGCGGTTGCGGCGCGCCGTCGCAGGCGTAGTACAGCGGGAAGCTCATCCACTCGACCATCGCCTCGAGCATCGAGACATCGATGCGGCAGCCCAGCCCCGTGCGGCCGCGCTGCAGCAGCGCCGCGAGGATGCTGCCGTAGGCGTTGGTGCCGGCTGCTATGTCGGCGATCGAGCAGCCGGCCTTGGCGGGGGACTCGGGCGTGCCGGTGACGGCGAGGAAGCCAGCCTCGCTCTGGATCAGCAGGTCGTAGGCCTTCTTGTCGCGATAGGGTCCGGGGCGTTCAGGGTCGTCGCCATAGCCCGAGATGTCGCAGACGATCAATTTCGGATGCTGCGGCTGTAGCGCCTCGAACGACAGCCCGAGCCGCGCCGCCGCCCCCGGTGCGAGGTTCTGCACCAGCACGTCGGCCTGCGCGAGCAACCGCTGCAGCACCTCGCCGGCGCGTTCATGTTTGAGGTCCAGCGTCAGGCTTTCCTTGCTGCGGTTCGTCCAGACGAAATGCGAGGCGAGGCCCCGCACGCGGGCGTCGTAGGCGCGGGCGAAATCGCCGACGCCGGGGCGTTCGACCTTGATCACGCGCGCGCCGAGGTCGGCGAGCTGGCGCGTGCACAGCGGCGCCGCGATCGCATGTTCGAGCGTGACGACGGTGATGCCTTCGAGCGGTCGCATCAGAAGCTCCGCGGCAGGCCGAGCACATGCTCGGCGATGTAGCTCAGGATCAGGTTGGTGGAGATCGGCGCCACCTGGTACAGCCGCGTCTCGCGGAACTTGCGCTCGACGTCGTATTCGTCGGCGAAGCCGAAGCCGCCATGGAACTGGATGCAGGCGTTCGCCGCCTCCCAGCTCGCCTTCGCCGCCAGGTATTTCGCCATGTTCGCCTGCGCGCCGCAGGGCCGGTGGGCGTCGAACAGCCGGCAGGCCTGCCAGCGCATCAGGTTGGCCGCCTCGACCTCGATATAACTCTCGGCGATCGGGAACTGCACGCCCTGGTTGCTGCCGATCGGGCGGCCGAAGACGACGCGCTCGCCGGCGTATCTCGTCACGCGGTCGATGAACCAGTAGCCGTCGCCGATGCATTCGGCGGCGATCAGCGTGCGCTCGGCGTTGAGGCCGTCGAGGATGTACTTGAAACCCTGACCCTCGAGGCCGATCAGGTTCTCGGCCGGGATCTCGAGGTTCTCGAAGAACAGCTCGTTGGTCTCGTGGTTGACCATGTTCGGGATCGGCCGCACCGTCATGCCAGTCTTCTCGGCCGCGCGCAGGTCGACCATGAAGATCGACATGCCCTCGCTCTTCTTCGCCACCTCGGCCAGCGGCGTCGTGCGCGCGAGCAAGATCATCCAGTCCGAATGCTGGACGCGCGAGATCCAGACCTTCTGGCCGTTGATGACGTAGCGGTCGCCGCGCCGCACGGCCGTGGTCTTGATCTTCGTCGTGTCGGTGCCGGTGCTCGGCTCGGTCACGCCCATCGACTGCAGCCGCCACTGCCCCGAGGCGATCTTCGGCAGGTAATGTCGCTTCTGCTCGGCCGAGCCATGACGCAGCAGCGTGCCCATGTTGTACATCTGGCCATGGCAGGCGCCCGAGTTGCCGCCGCAGCGGTTGATCTCCTCCATCACGACGCTGGCCTCGGCCAGGCCGAGTCCCGAGCCACCGTATTCGGCCGGGATCATCGCGGCGAGCCAGCCGGCCCTGGTCAGCGCATCGACGAATGCCTCGGGGTAGCCGCGCTCGGCGTCGATCCGGCGGTGGTAGGCGTCGGGGAAGGCCGCGCAGAGGGCGCGCACGGCGTCGCGGATCTCGGCGTATTCGTCGGGCTCTCGTTCGATCATGATGGCAGTCGGTGCGGGTGCGAACGCGCGAGCATGCCTTGCGCCGGGCGCGACGACAATTCGGATTTCGGGAACCGGACCTTAGCCGGACATGAACCTTGCCGCCTGACCAGGAGAGTCGCCATGCTGATCCGCGCCGCCGTCCTCGAAGCCATCGGGGCACCCCCACCCTACGCGAGCAGCCTGCCGCTGCGCATCCGCGAGGTCGAGCTCGATCCGCCGGGGCCGGGCGAGGTGCTGGTGCGCATCCGCGCCGCCGGGCTTTGTCATTCCGACCTCTCGGTGATCTCGGGCGACCGGGCGCGGCCGGTGCCGATGGTGCTCGGCCATGAATCGGCGGGCGAGGTCGTCGCATGCGGCGCCGGCGTCGACGACCTCGCGCCCGGCGACCGCGTCGTGCTCGTCTTCATGCCCAGCTGCGGCTGCTGCGCGCCCTGCGCCGAGGGCAGGCCGGCGCTGTGCGAGCCGGGCGCGGCAGCCAACGGCGCCGGCACGCTGCTGTCGGGCCAGCGCCGGCTGCGCGCCGGCGGCGTCACGCTGAACCACCATATCGGCGTCTCCTGCTTCGCCGAGCATGCGGTCGTCTCGCGCCGCTCCTGCGTCAAGGTCGAGACCGACCTCAGCGACCGCGAGCTCTCGCTCTTCGGCTGCGCCGTGCTCACCGGCGCCGGCGCGGTGATCAACACGGCGCGCGTGCAGGCCGGCTCGACGGTGGCCGTCGTCGGCCTCGGCGGCGTCGGCTTCAGCGCCCTGCTCGCCGCGCTGGCCAGCGGCGCGCGCGAGGTCGTCGCGCTCGACCTGAATGCCGGCAAGCTGGCGCTGGCGCGCGAACTCGGCGCCACCGCGGCCATCGACGCCGGCGCCGCCGACGCCGCCGAGCAGGTGCGCGCGTTGACGCGCGGCGGCGTCGATTACGCCTTCGAGATGGCGGGCGCCGTGCCGGCGCTCGACCTCGCCTGGCGCATCACGCGCCGCGGCGGCAGCACGGTGACGGCCGGGCTGCCGCACCCCGATCGCCGCTTCCAGCTGCCGCCCGTGCAGATGGTGGCCGAGGAGCGCACGCTGCGCGGCAGCTACATCGGCTCGGCCGTGCCGATGCGCGACATCCCGCGCTACATCGACCTCTACCGCCGCGGTCGCCTGCCGGTGGACCGGCTGATGGGCGACACCTTGACGCTCGACGAGATCAACCGCGGCTTCGACCGCCTGGCCTCGGGAGACGCCCTGCGCGACGTGGTGATCTTCTGAACGGGGGCAAAGGACGCTTCATCGGCGACCCGCTCGCGCGGCCCTGGGCGCGGTGGCGGCCGGCGGCCCGGCCGCCTGTTCAGCGCGCTATTTCGCCCACATTCGCGCGCCGCTGGCGATCGCCGCCACGGCGGCAAAGCCCGCGCCCAGCGCCAGCGCCCAGGTCGATCCCCGGGCACCGGCGAGTCCGAGGCACAGCGCCACCAGCGCCGCGCCGCCGGTCTGCCCGGTGAGGCGGGCGATCGCGATGACGCCGCTGGCGCCGCCGCTGCGCTCGGGCGGCGCGCTCGACATCAGCGCGCGCAGATTGGGCGACTGGAAGAGCCCGAAGCCGACGCCGCACAGCATCATGCGCACGACGATGCCGGCGACCGTGGGTGACGGCGGCAGCAGCGCCATCGAGGCCATGCCGGCCGAGAGCAGCGCCAGCCCGACGGCGCCCAACACGGCGGGCGGATAGCGGTCGGACATGCGGCCGGCGATCGGCGCCGCGATCGCGACGACGATAGGCCAGGGCGAGAGCAGGAAGCCGGTCTCGACCGGATTGCGGTGCAGCACGGTCTCGAAATAGAACGGCAGCGAGACGAAGGCCAGCCCCTGGGTCGCGAACGAGGCCACCGCGGTCAGTGCCGAGAGCGCGAACAGCGGCCGCCGCAGCAGGTCCACCGGCAGCATCGGCGCCGGGTGGCCGCGCTGACGACGCAGCAGCGCGAAGAGTGCCACGCCACCGACCACGAGCAGCGCCGCGACGCGCGACGCGCCGGCGCGCTGCGCCGCCGCCGTCATCGCGCCGATCAGCGTCGCGCAGGCCAGCGCCGTGAGACCTGCCGTCGCGGGGTCGAAGACATGGTCGCGCGGCGTGCTGCGCGGCAACGCCGGCAGCGCGAAAGCCAGCGCCATCACGCCCAGCGGCACGTTGATGCCGAACAACCAGGGCCAGGGCGCGACGGCGAGCACGAGCGAAGCCACCGTCGGCCCGACGGCGAAGGCGACGCCGACGACGAAGGCGTTGATGCCGACGCCGCGGCCGAGCCGGTGCGCCGGGAAGAGCAGCCGGATGAGCGCGATGTTGACCGACATCGGCCCGGCCGCGCCGAGGCCCTGGAGCGCGCGCGCCGCGGCCAGCGCCGGCAGCGAGGTCGCGCACGCGCAGGCCAGCGAGGCGACGGTGAAGACGGCGACGCCGGCGAGGAAGATGCGCCGCGGCCCGACGAGGTCGCCCAGCGCCGCCAGCGGCAGCAGCGCGGCGACGACCGCGATCTGGTAGGCGTTGACGATCCACACCGAGGCGGCGGGCTGCGCATGCAGGTCGGCGGCGATCGTCGGCAGCGCCGTGTTGGCGATCGCGGTGTCGAGCGACGCCAGTGCCACGGCCACCAGCACCGCGACCAGGGCGCGGCGTTCGGCGGCGCCGGGCGGGTGGTCGGGCGGGGCGACGCCCGCGGCCGGCGCGACGGCGTCGCCGGCCGCGGCGTCGCCACCCGTCAAGCCGGCTCCATGCCGTTGCGCCGCTTGATCTCGTCGCAAGCCGGTGCGGCCAGGGCCGCGAGCAGGTCGGCGACCTCGACGCGGCGCTGCGAGGTCGCGGCGATCGCGCCGGAGAACGTCGTCACGACCTGGATCGCCGGCGGCAGCGGGCCCAGCACGGTGATGCCGTCGAGGTGCATCAGCTCGCTCAGCTGCTGGAAGCCGAGGTCGGCATCGCCGCGCGCGACGAGCGTGCCGACCGGCACGCCGGGCGGCGCCTGGACGATGCGCTCGGCGATCTGCGCCGCGATGCCCCAGCGCTCGAACAGCTGCTGCAGCGCGACGCCGCTGGGGCCGGTGGAATAGCTCAGCCGCGGCGCGGCGAGCACGGCGCGGCGCACCGCGTCCTCGCTGCCGATGTCGGGCCGCGGCGCACCGGCGCGCACCGCCAGCGCGACGCCCGAATGGACGAGGTCGACACGGCTGCCGGCCACGGCATGGCCCGAGGCGATGAGCGCGTCGATGGCCTGCGCCGACAGCACGACGGCGTCGAAGGCCTCGCCCGCGCGCACGCGCTTGGCGGCGTCGACGCCGCCCACGGATTCGACGGCGACCGCGGCGCCGCGCGGCGGCGCCAACAGATCGGCCAGAAGCTGGCGCGTGGCCATCGAGGAAATCAAACGCAACGCAGCTGCCATCGTGCCTCTCCTTGCGCGGCCTATTATGGTCAGACCGCCGGCGGCCCGGCCGATGCTCACCCAACCACAGGAGACCCCCGATGAGCGACAACCGCACCCAGTACCTGCTCGACGCGAGCCGGATGCCCAAGCATTGGTACAACATCGCCGCCGACCTGCCGCAGGCGCTGCCGCCGGTGCTGCACCCGGGCACGATGCAGCCTATCGGCCCCGCCGACCTCGCACCGCTGTTCCCGATGGCGCTGATCGAGCAGGAGGTCTCGACCGAGCGCGAGATCCCGATCCCCGAGCCGGTGCGCGAGGTGTTCAAGCTCTGGCGCCCGGCGCCGCTGTTCCGCGCGCGCCGGCTCGAGCAGGCGCTGGGCACGCCGGCACGCATCTACTACAAGTACGAAGGCGTCTCGCCTGCCGGCAGCCACAAGCCCAACACCGCCGTGCCGCAGGCCTGGTACAACGCCCAGGCCGGCGTGAAGAAGCTGACGACCGAGACCGGCGCCGGCCAATGGGGCAGCTCGCTGGCCTTCGCCGGCGCGCTGTTCGGCATCGACGTCACGGTGTTCCAGGTGCGCGTCTCGTACGACCAGAAGCCGTACCGCCGCGCGCTGATGGAGACCTACGGCGCGCGCTGCATCGCCAGCCCGTCGAACGAGACCCAGGCCGGACGCGCCGCGCTCGCGCTGCGGCCCGACCATCCGGGATCGCTGGGACTGGCGATCAGCGAGGCAGTCGAGGTCGCGGCGACCCACGACGACGTCAAGTACGCGCTCGGCTCGGTGCTCAACCATGTGCTGCTGCACCAGACCATCATCGGCCAGGAGGCGATGCTGCAGCTCGAGATGGCCGGCGACGACCCCGACGTCATCGTCGGCTGCACCGGCGGCGGCAGCAACTTCGCCGGCATCGCCTTCCCCTTCATCGGCCAGCAACTGCGCGGCGGCAAGAAACGCCGCATCGTCGCCGTCGAACCCGCGGCCTGCCCGTCGCTGACGCGCGGCAAATACGCCTACGACTTCGGCGACACCGCGAAGATGACGCCGCTGACGAAGATGCACACGCTGGGCAGCAGCTTCACGCCGCCGAGCTTCCACGCCGGCGGACTGCGCTACCACGGCATGGCGCCGCTCGTCAGCCACCTCAAGGAGCTCAAGCTGCTCGAGGCCGTGGCCTACCACCAGGTCGCCTGCTTCGAGGCCGGCGTGATGTTCGCGCGCGCCGAGGGCATCGTGCCGGCGCCCGAGGCGAACCACGCCGTCAAGGGCGCCATCGTCGAGGCGCTGCGCTGCAAGGCCGAGGGCCGCAGCGAGGTGATCCTCTTCAACCTCTGCGGCCATGGCCATTTCGACATGAGCGCGTACAGCGCCTACTTCGCCGGCAAGCTCACCGACCAGAGCTACGACGAGTCGGAACTCGCGATGGCGCTGGCCGGGCTGCCTTCGGTCGCGGCGTAGGCGCCGCGACGCCGGCGAGGCGCGGCGTCAGAACGACCAGGGCATGTCGCCGCCGTGCTGCGACGGCGAGCCGAGGTCGAGCACGCCGTTCGTGACGCTGCGCGCCGCACCGACGGTGATCTTCCCGGCTGCGTAGCTGCCGACGACGACGACCTCGTCGCCGGCGGCGACGCTGCCGAACGTGCGCGCACCCTTCGACGCGATCGCCGCCGGGTCGGCGCTGATGGCGATGCCGGCCACGGCGAACGTCGTCGGCGTGCCCGTGACCCCGCTGTTGACGACCGCCGGCGTCGCGTCGACGGGACCCTGCACGGCCGCGAAGGCCAGTGCCGGGACGATCGTGACCGCCTGCGCGAGCTGCTGGCCGCCGGCATCGGTCTGCGTCTGCACGACCAAGGTCTGCGAGGCGCTCGCGGCCAGGTAGGCCTGGAAGGTCGTGATGTTGAACGGATTCGACGCCGGGTCGTGCAGACCCCAGGCCTTCGACGAGCGATCGGCAAGCCGGGTCGACGCATTCACCGTGATCGACTCGCCCAGCAGCGTCAGCACATAGGTCCCGCTCGCCGATCCCACCGCCACGCCGGTGGCATTGCCTTCGAAGGTGTAGTTGCGACTCGAGGCGGCGTGGACGATGGTCAACGAGGTCGCGACGACGCTGGCGCCGGTGCTGCCGATGGTCCCGACGACCTTCACGATGTCGCCGATCGCCGGCAGCGCCGTGCCGGCGGGCAGCGCCGACGCGTCGACGTTCACGCCGCGGACGACGAACGACGCCGTGCCGACGCTCGAGACGGCGCCGACGAGATCGACGGCCGCACCCGGGGTCTCGAGCGCGAGCGAGCTGCGCCGGCGCGCGCCGCTGGCACTGATGCTCGCCGCCGGCAGCGACGGTGCCGTCGCGGCCCAGGCCGACACGATGTTGCCGACGCTGAACGCCGATGCGCAGGCGCTGGCCGCGCCGCCGACGCGACAGGTCGCCGATGCGAGGTCGACGGTGAGCCCACCGATGGTGATGGTCGACGCGCCGACCGCGCTGACGAGCCCCTCGACCTTGAAGCTCGCGACGGCGCCCGAGCCCGGCAGGTCGCGCACCGAGACGAGGGTCGCGACGATGGCCGCCGAGCCGGCCGGCGCCGCGGCGGCGTAGAGGTAGCCGTCGACCGTGACATAGCTGCCCGGCACGGCGGTCGCGCCTGCGCCGCTCGTCGCGCTCAGGCCGGCGATCGAGGTCACCGCCGCGCAGGGGTTGGTCGTCGCCGTGACGCAGGCGCGGTGATCGCTGAACGCGGTCGCCGAGGTCAGCCCCACGGTCTGCCCCATCACCGTCAGCGTCGCGCTGCCGATCGCGTCGACATAGCCGCGCGCCAGCGGGTCGACATGGAGCTCGGCGGCCTCGTTGCTGCCGGCCGCGTGGACGACGTCGACGACCTGGCCCACCTCGAGCCCGCTGCTGCCCAGCGCCGCGCCGCTGTCGTCGTCGACGACGCCGGCTTTCGCGGTCGAGTACTCGACACCGCCGACGAAGACGCTGCCGAAGGCCGTGATCGCGCCCGAGGACAGCGCCTGCGGCTGGACCGGGACCGACGCCGCGGTCGAAGCGCCGCCGCCACCGCAGGCGGTCAGTGCAGCGGCCAGCACGGCGACGATTGCGCAGGCGGCGACGCTGCCGCCGATGGATGCCATTCTCATGATCGGTACCTCGCTCCAAAAGGAAGGGACCGCCGCCGGCCCCGATGTAATCGATGTTCCCGCCGTCGACGCAACGCCTTTCGAAGGGCCGGTAAAGCTTCATGAGCACTTGCAGCGCGATGTGCGAACTGTCACCGGCCGCATCGAGGCAATACCCACTCGCAGGTTTCGCCTTTGGGACGCCCGATCGCGAGCGCCGCTTAGACTGGCCCGTTACCCAGGCCGCCCATGACGCCCAGCACCATCCAGATCACCGGCACGGCGCTTTTCGCCCTGGCCATCGTCCACACCTTTTCGACCGCGTGGTTCGAGCGCCTCGCCAGGCGCAGGCCGCGCCATGCCGGGCTCTGGCACCTGCTGGGCGAGGTCGAGGTCGTGTTCGGCTTCTGGGCGATGGTGCTGGTGGTCGCGATCTTCGCCGTCGAGGGCGAGAAGAGCGCGATCGACTATCTCGAATCGCGCAACTTCACCGAGCCGATGTTCGTGTTCGCGATCATGGTCATCGCCGGCACGCGGCCGGTGCTCGAGACCGCCAGCCGCGCGCTGCTGCTGGTCGCACGGGGGCTGCGGCTGCGCGGCAGCCTCGGCCTGTACCTGTCGGTGCTGGTGCTCGGGCCGCTGCTCGGCTCGTTCATCACCGAACCCGCGGCGATGACGCTCTCGGCGCTGATCCTGGCGCGCCATTGCATGGGCCGGCCGATCTCGACGCGGCTGAAATACGCGACGCTGGGCGTGCTCTTCGTCAACGTCTCGATCGGCGGCACGCTGACGCCCTTCGCCGCGCCGCCGGTGCTGATGGTCGCCGGCACCTGGGGCTGGGACATCGTCCACATGCTGAGCTTCTTCGGCTGGAAGGCCGCGGTCGCGGTGGCCGTCAACGCGGCCGGTGCGGCGCTGCTGTTCCGGCGTGAACTGGCGTCGCTGCCGCTGCTGCCCGATCCGGGCACGGCATCGACACCGCTGGTGCTGAAGGCGATCCACATCGCCTTCCTCGTCGGCGTGGTCGTGTTCTCGCACCACCCGACGCTGTTCATGGGCCTGTTCCTGTTCTTTCTCGGCGTCACCCAGGCCTATCCGCGCTACCAGGACCGGCTCATCCTGCGCGAGGGCCTGCTCGTCGCCTTCTTCCTCGCCGGACTCGTCGTGCTCGGCGGCCAGCAGTCCTGGTGGCTGCAGCCGCTGCTGATGGGCATGAGCAGCGACGCCGTCTTCGTCGGCGCCACGGCGCTGACGGCGTTCACCGACAACGCCGCGCTGACGTACCTCGGCTCGCTCGTCGACGGCCTGAGCGAGCCGTTCAAGTACGCCCTCGTCGCCGGTGCGGTCACCGGCGGCGGCTTGACGATCATCGCCAACGCGCCGAATCCGGCCGGCGTCGCGATCCTGCGCGGCCACTTCGCCGAGAAGACGGTGAAGCCGCTCGGCCTGTTCGCCGGCGCGCTCGCGCCAACGCTGGTGGCCGCGGCGGCGTTCAAGTGGCTGTGAGCGCGGCGGCCGCGCCAGGACGAATCAGGCGCCGGCGCGCGACTTGCGGATCAGCGCGTCGACGACCTGCAGCGCCTGCGTCTCGCCGACCGAGATCGATACGATGTAGCGGCCGTTCACGGCGAGGGTCGGGACGCCGTCGATGCGGTAGTTCTTGAACGCCTGGTTCGCGATGCCCAGACGGGACGCGACGGTGAAGCCCTTGAGTGCCTCCTGCAGTTTGGCCAGATTGATGCCGTTGGCGCTCGCGAACGCGGCCAGCCCGGCGTCGTTCTCGAGGTGCATGCCCTGACGGTGCAGCGCGTTGAAGACCTTCTGGTGGATCTCCTCGGGCTCGCCCATCGCTTCGAGGGCGTAGAACAGCTTCTGGTAGAAGACGTGGAAAGGTTGCCAGGCCGCCGGGATGCGACGGAAATTGACATCCGCCGGCAGCTTCTTGACCCAGGGCTCGAGCACGGTCTGGAACTCGAAGCAATGCGGGCACCAGTAACCGAAGAACTCGATCACCTCGATCTTGCCCGGCACCGCCACCGGCACCGGCTGGCCCAGCCGGGTGTAGTCCTTGCCCTCGACCGGATCGGCGGCCGCCCGCACGGTGGCGGTCAGCAGGGGCGCGGCCACGAGGCCGAGCGCAAATTCGCGACGCTTCATTCGATGTCCTCTATCAGATCCGGCAGCAGCGACCATCGCCGACCGTTCTCCTCTACAACGCACCAGGCGCGTACAGGCTGACCCGATTTTGACCCAAGCGGCGCCTGCCGCCCGCGGGCTTCATGCGGCGTCGCCGATGCGACATCGGCCGTCACATTCTTTGCGCCGGCTTAACGGCAACCCCTCCCGAAGAGGGTCAACGCGCGCCGACAGCCGGCGTTGAATCCCGGCGGCATCTCGCCGCCCAGGAGATCCTCATGAAGCCCTTCGGTCGCATCCTGCGCATCGCCGCGCTGACCGCCTTTGCCGTCGGCCTCTCGGGCTGCTGCCTGCTCTGGCCCTTCGACCACGACCACGAGCGTGGCGGCCGCGGAGGCGGCCATCGCGGCGAATACGGGCACCGCTACTAGATCAGCACGTTGATGATGGCGTTGCCGATCCCCATCAGCGCCGCGCCCGAGATGAGGCCGGCGCAGATCGGCTCGCAGCCCTCGACCCAGATCACGTGACCGCGGCTGGCCGGGTCCTTGTGGCGCAGGCCCATGACCCAGAACAGCAGCGCGCCGACCCACATCGCGAAGGTCGACTCCGGCGGCAGCACGACGCCCAGGCCGACCGACACCGCCGAGAGCGGGAAGCGGCCCTTGGTGAAGATGCGTGCCAGTTCCATCACGATGGCGCTCGCCGCGGCCACCGCCATCGAGATCAGCGCCGAGGTCGGCAGCCCGTGCAGGCCCTTGGCGATGAGTTCGGCCACGCCCTTCCACTGGATCGCGGCCGGAAACGCGAACTGGTCCGAGACCATCGTCGCCGGCGAGCGCACGCCATGGGCGTCCGGCGGCAGGAAGAGCAGGAAGAACAGCGGCACGCAGGCCAGCGAACCGGCGACGATGCCGATGACATGGCCGACGGCCTGCTGGCGCGGCTTGCCGCCGAGCATGTAGCCGGGCTTGATGTCGGACAGCAGGTTGGCGGCGTTGTTCGAGATCTCGGCCGTCATGCCCGCCGGCAGCAGGTTGCTGGCCGGGTTGCTGCGGTCGATCGCACCCATCGTGAACTGGGTGATCTTGGACAGCGCGCCGGTCGGCGTCCACGAGGTCAGCGCCATCGAATTCGCGCTGATCACGGTGAGCACGAAGATCAGCGGCAGGCTCACGAGCGCCAGCACGATGGGCACGCCGAAGAAGGCATGGGTAATGTAGCCGCCGAGCAGGCCGAGCAGCGGCACGCCGACCCAGGACAGCCACAGCGGCAGCTCGATATGGGCGACCACGTCGGGCTCGTCGGTGGCCTTCTTGCGACGCAGCGAGGCCAGCGCCTTCGTGAACAGGTCGGGCTTGGCCGCCAGGCTGACGAGCGAGCCGACGACCATCATCGTCACGCCCCACCACAGCGACCACTGGTTGACGATCTCGGGGCGCGAGATCGGCACCAGGTGACCGTTCGGGGCCACGCGCTGGACGATGTCGCCGGCCTGGATCATCAGCGGCGCGAGGATCACGAAGTTGACGAAGGCGCCGAGCAGGCAGCTCGTGGCCACCGCGATGCCCATCAGGCCGCCGATGCCGAGCATCGCGACGTCCAGGTTCAGGCGCAGGCCGAGCTGGCGGACGTCGGTGCCGAGGATGCGCGGGATCACGCCGCCGGCGCGCGCCGCCCAGTCGTAGTAGTACTGGTCGATGCGGTCGTGGAAGGTCCAGGGCTCGGTCAGGCCGGCCCAGCGGTCCATGCGCAGCAGCTTGAACTGCAGCACCTTCATCCAGCCGTCGCTGACGACGGCCTGGTAGGCGCCGGCGGCCAGTGCGACGACGGCCAGCAGCCGCGCCTTGAACATGCCGGCCGCCGCCGAGCCGGTGTAGAGCGAATCGAGCACGACGCCGCTGGCGCGGCCCTCGGGAAACGGCAGCTGCTCGTCGTTGATGAAGCGCCGCTTCATCGGGAACGCGACGAGCACGCCGATGCAGGCGATGACGACGAGCCAGGCCATCATCTGCCACCAGGGCACGATGACGCCGGTGATGAGCATGTAGGCCGCCAGGCTCGAGATCAGCGGCGAGGTCATGTAGCCGGCCGCCGTCGCGATCGACTGCGTGCAGTTGTTCTCGAGGATCGTGTAGTCGGACGCCAGCCCGGCGCCGTGCAGGATGCGGAAGATCGCGAACGACAGGATCACCGAGGTCAGCCCGACGCCGATGCCGATGCCGGTCTTGGCGCCGATGTACAGCGCCGTCGCGGCGAGGATGCCGCCGAGCAGGAAGCCGGTGACGGCGCTGCGCAGCGTGAGCTGCGGCATGTCGCCGCGGAACACGTTCGTCAGCCACCATTGGTCCTTCTGCGCCCGCGACCAGTCGCGGATCTGGGTCTCGTCGAGGTGGAGGATCGTCATGGACCGGCCGAAGTTTTCGGCGCAGTGTAGCGGCGGCCCCTTGCGCTACGCCCCGGATACCCGGCCTGTACCGGGCAGGCGCGCGCCGCGTCAGGCGCGTTCGTCGACGATCTGACCGCGCTGCGGCTGCGGCGCGTACGAGCCCGGAGTGGCCGGCGCCTGCGGTTCGAGCGACGCCGATTTGTGCTGGCCGGGCGACGCCGCGCTTTTGCCCGCCGCAACGGCGTGGCTGGGGGACTCCGTGTGGCCCGTGCCGTTGCCGGCATTGCTGCTGGCCTGGATCTTCTCGAGCTGCGATTCGAGCACGAGGCGCTGGATCTGCGCCTCGACGCTGACGATCTCGCTCGTGATCGACGCCGTCTGCGACGACGAGACGAGCGTCGATGGCGTGCCGCCCGCCTGCGCCGCGGCCGCATTGGCCCCGCCCTGCGACTTCTGCGCCTGGGCGAGCTGGCGCTGCAACGACCGGATCTGCTTGTTCAGTCCGGCGATGGTGGCGTCGCTGCCGGATTGCAGAGTGCCGGTCGTCGATGGACTCGAACTGACGGCGGTGATCATGGCGGGCTTTCGGGCGGTTCGCTATGGAGGCGGCTATACGAGCCGGATATCGTGCACGGACGACCCGAGCTTGAGCGCGCGGCAGCCCCACGGCGCCATCGCGGGCCCGAAGCGTGAATTAGTTCACGGCGATGACGACGGGAACCGGCTCAGTCGATCAGCGCTCCTGTCGGCGGGCTGCTGGCGTCGAACACCGCCGGCGCAGCCGCGGCGCGCCAGAGCCGGGCGATGTCGCGCTCGGTTTCGCCCTCGCTCAGCGTCAGGATCTCGCCGGCGTCGTCGATGCCGTAGACCGGCGGCATCGCGCGGCTGCAATGGCGGCTCCACATCGACATCGTGTAGGCGCCGACGCCGCCGATCTCGACGATGTCGCCCTCGACGAGGGTCGGCGCGTCGACGCTGCCGAGCAGGTCGCCGGCGAAGCACAGCGGGCCGGCGATGGTCTGCGCCAGCGCCGGGCCCTGGCGCGGCGCGTAGTCGGGCCCGAGCGCGCGCAGGGGGTAGGACCAGTCCTGCGGCCGGTAGACGCGGCGCAGCAGGAAATCGGCGCCGAGGTGGATCGTCGCGACGCCGCGGCGCGCGTATTCGACGCGGCTGTAGGCGCGCGCCGCGTCGGCGAGCAGCGAGCGCCCCATCTCGGTGTAGACGGTCCAGCGGCCCTCGAAGAGTTCGGGCACCGCACGCGCCAGCGCGGCGGCGTAGTCGGCGTAGCGCGCCTGCGCCGGCAGCCCGCCGCCGAGGTTGATCCAGCGCGTAGCCGGCCGGCTGCGCGCGAGGTCGACGAGGCGCCGCGCCGAGAGCACGAGCTGATCGATCGAACAGCCCTGCGATCCGACATGGGCATGCCAGCCGGCGCAGGCCAGATCCGCGGGCAGCGCGTCGTGCGGCTCGCCGAAGCGGCTGCGCGCATCGGCGACGCTGGTGGCGGCGATCGTCCCCGCGCCGACCAGCGTGTTCACGCGCAGCGAACAGGGCACGCTGATGCGCGCCAGCTCGTCGAGGCTGTTGGCGCTGAGCACCCAGCCCAGGGCCTGCGCGCGCTCGATCTCGAGCCGCGTCTTCGCCGGCGAGTCGTAGAGGATGGTCGCACCCGGGCAGGCGCGGTGCGCGACGAGGCCCTCGGGCATCGAGGCCGCTTCGAATCCGTAACCCCAGCCGGCAAAGCGCCGCAGCAGCGCCGCGTAGGGCGCGGCCTTCAGCGCCAGGCAATGGTGGAAGGCGGGCAGCGCGTCGCGCAGTTCGCGCGCGCGCCGCTGCACGGCGCCGAGGTCGTAGACGACGGCGCTGGGCGTCTCGTCGTCGAGCCGCAGCCGACCCGCCAGCCGCGCCGCCAGCTCAGCCATGGGCGAGCTCGCGGCGAATCGCATCGGCCAGTCGCTCGAGGTCGGCGCCGGCGGCCGCCGTCTCCGTGCGCGCACCGAGCGCGACGCGCAACAGGCGGCGCGCACCGGCCGCCACCGGCTGGCCGATGAAAACGCCGCGCGCGATCAGCCGCCGGTGCAGCGCCAGCGTGCGCGCGGCATCGAGGCCGAGGTCGAAACTGCAGATGCCCTGGCGCTCGGTCGCGCCGTCGAGCTCGAAGTGCGGCAGCCGCCGCAGCGGCGGCAGCAGGGCTTCCTCGAGCGCGCGCGCCCAGTCGCGCCGCGACGGCTCGAGCGCCAGCGCATCGATCGCCAGCCGCCAGCGCGCGACGACGCCCGCGCCGATCGGAAAGCCGAGCGCGCGCGGCCAGTCCTCGGGGAACAGCGTGGCGCCGCAGAAAGGCGGCGCGCCGCGGAATTTCGATCCGGTGACGATGACGGCCCAGCCGAGGTCGAGCCAGCGCCGCACGTCGCCATGGCCCTGGCGGCCCTGTGAGGCATCGACGACGACGCGCAGGCGGGGCCCGAGCGCGCGCTGCAGTTCGATGCAGGCGGCCTCCGAGGGCGCGGCCAGCCCGGTCTTCGTGCACGGCACATGGTGCAGCAGCACCGGACGCGGCGCGAGGCCCTGGACGAGGTCGATGACGCGTGCATCGACGACATCGCCCGCCAAGGCATGGCCGCGCGCGTCGCGCAGCGCGATGCTGGCGAGCTCGACGCGCAGCGCCAGCGGCGCCGTCACCGGGCCGCCGCGCACATGGGCCAGGCCGGCCGCCGCGCGCGCGCAGCCGCTGCCGATCTCGTTGGGGTCGATGAGGACGTTGTGGAACGGTTCGTCGCCCATCGCCAGCGCCGCGCTGTATTCGGCGTCGGTGCCCGAGGCGGCGAGGCGGCATTGCGCGGCGCCGTAGAGCAGCTGCAGATAGCGCTCGGGGGCGATCGTCGCGGTCGCGCTGCGCAGCACCTGGTGGCGCGCGAGCAGCGCCGGCGTCACCGGGTTGGCGGTGCAACTGCCGAAGTGGATCAGCCCGTCGCCCGCCAGCGCCGGCAGGCCGTAGGGATTGCGGCCGCGCTCGTCGACGCCCTGACCCAGCTCGGCGAGCGCGCGGGCCTCTTCCTCCTGCGCGCGCTCGACATCGACGGCGATGGCCGCGGGCGAGGTCATCAGCGAGGCCGCGTTCACGACAGCGCCGCGGTCCCGGGCTTCGTCTTCGGCTTCAAGCAGGCCGGATCGCGCGCCGCTTGCGCCAGCAGATCGCGGAAGGCGGCGAACAGCCGCAGCATGTGCGGCCGCTTGTAGCCGTAGTCCTGCAGCGGGTCCATCGCGTGGGCGACGCCGCCGGTGTCGCATTCGAAGATCAGCAGCCGGCCGTCGCGCGTCTCGGCGCAGTCGACGCTGCAGTAGTCCAGGCCCAGCCGCTCGTCGAGCGCCGCCAGCGCCGCCGCATGGCGGCGCGCGAATCCGGTCTCGAAACCGTCGAGGAAGCGCTGCTCCTCGGCCCGGTTGTCGGCGCGGTCGGCCATGTCGCCGTTCAGGTAGTGGACCATCCAGCGCGCCGAGATCGCCAGGTGCACCGGCCAGGCGCGGCCGCCGACCAGCGACAGCCGCACCTTGCGGTACTGGCCGTCGGCGCCGGCGTAGTCGACGAAGTTCGAGATCACGAAGTCGTCGCCGGCGTTGGCGCCGAGATGGACGGCGAGCGCATCGCGATCGGCGATGCGCGCCAGGCCGTGGCCCGCGTGGCTGCCCAGCGGCCGGCAGATGAGCGGGAAGGCGCCACCGGGCAGCAGCGCATCGAGATCGGATTCGCCGCGCGCCAGCGCCGCCAGCGCGGCGCGGTCGGCACGCACCGACGGCGGCACGAGGCAGCCGGGCACGCCCGCAAGCACGCGCCACAGCGATTCGCGCGCCAGCGCGAGCACGCGCGCCGCATCGTTGAGCTGCGGCACCCCCGCGTGCCGCGGCGCGCGGGCCAGGGCGGCAAGCAGCGGCCGCGCCGCCGGCGACTCGCAGACGGCGAGGCAGGCGACGTCGACGGCCGCCCGCGTGCCGGCCTGCAAGGGCTGCGCGGGATCGAGGTATTCGAGGTCCAGCGTCACGTCCGAGCCGTGCAGCAGGAACTCGATCGGCATGTTCGCCATCAGGTCGCCCGGCGTCATCAGCATCGCCGCACGCAGGCGCTCGGGGCCGGTGGCGGCCAGCGTGTAGACGCGGCGGATCGCCAGCGCTTCGGCCTGCATGCGCAGCGCCAGTTCGGTGCGGCCGCGCAGGAACAGGATGGTCGAGAGGTCGAGCAGGGCATTGGCGTCTTCGGGATCGCGCTCGGCGCGCAGGACGAGGCGGTCGCGCAGCGGCGTCAGGTCGAGGCCGCGAAAGCACATCTCCATCAGCCGCGGCAGGCCGATGAGGTCACGTTCTTCGCGCGCCGCCGGGTAGTACATCGGCTCGGGTCGCGCGGTCTGGGCTTGGAGGTTCATCCGTCGGTGGCTGGAGGGGATCCGGCGACCCGCCTGCTGAATCGCACATCGGCAGGCGGATCGAACGGCCCCAGTTTCAACCGCCGGCGCGCGGTGCGAGCGCCGCATTAACGCCGGATCCACCGGCCAGTTTTCAGCCGTCCTGGCTGGGCGCGCGGCTGAGTTCGTTGTTCTCGGTCACCAGCCGACGCAGCATGCGCATGAATTCGGCGCGCTCGGGGGCGGGCAGCGGCTCGAGCATGCGGCGTTGGGCGCGCTCCATGCCCGGGCGCACGGCATCGAGCAGCGCGCGGCCGGCGGCCGTCAAGGCGAGCCGGCGCACGCGGCGGTCGTCGGGCGAGCAGTGGCGCTGCAGCAGCGCGCGCGCCTCGAGGCGGTCGACGACGCCGGCGATCGTCGAGGTGTCGAAGCCGATCGCGCGCGCCAGCGAGCGCTGGTCGATGCCGGGCGCATCCGCCACCATCTGCAGCGCCGCGAACTGCACCGGCGTCACGCCGTGGCCGTCGGTCTCCTGCAGGAACACGGCGACCGCGATCTGCTGCAGGCGCCGGATGTAGTGCCCGGGCTGGTCGATGGCCGCGGCGGCCGGCGCGAGCCCGTCGCGCTTCATCGCCGCGGACCCAGCCCCCAGGGTTCGGGCACCAGGTTGACGATGCGGCGGTAGAACTGGCGGAACCATTCGTTGTCGCTGTTGCCGTGCAGCGGGTCGCGGTTCTCGGCGAAGGCGGCGGCGATGCCTTCCCAGTCGGCCTCGGTCAGCACTTCGACGGCCTTGGGCAGCACCGCCGTCTCCTCGAGCGACATGTGCTTCCAGTGGAAATCGGCATAGGTGCGCACCTTGGCGTCGAACTCGGCCGCGGCGCCCGGGATGTCGGCCTCCATGCGTCCGAGCAGCGTCTTCAGCCGGTCGAGGTGCGGGCGGCTGTTCGCATGCTGGCTCGTCAGCTCGTCGAGCGCGGCGTCGATGTCGTGGGTGCGGCGGCGCACGCGCGGGAACAGCACCTGGTCCTCCTTCGGATGGTGCAGCGTCTCGGGGAAGGCCTCGATGTAGTAGATGATCGACCACAGCAGCTTGTAGTCGGGCGTCAGCCGGCCCTGCGCGATGTCGTCGGCGACATGCCTGAGCGCGTCGACGACGGCGGCCAGGGTCTGGTGTTCGGCGCGCACGATGCGCAGCGCCTGCTGTTGTGCGGTGGTCATGCGGGGGCTCCTCGGGTGGGATGGGACGCGGCACCGAGCCATTGCTCGAGCCGCTCGGTGCTCAGCTCGTCGCTGGCGCCGCGGTGCACGATGCGGCCGCGCTCGAGCACGATGGCCTCGCGCGTCAGCGGCAGGATCTGGTGCGCATGCTGCTCGACGAGGATGACGGCCAGGCTGCCCTCGGCGACCATGCGGGCGATGATGGCCAGCAGTTCCTGCACGATCAGCGGCGCCAGCCCCTCGAGCGGCTCGTCGAGCAGCAGCAGGCGCGGGTTGAGCATCAGCGCGCGGCCCATCGCCAGCATCTGCTGCTCGCCGCCCGAGAGCTGGTTGCCGAGATTGCGCCGGCGCTCCTGCAGGCGCGGGAAGGTGGCGTAGACGCGCGCCAGGTCCCAGGGGCCGCGGCGGGCGACGACGGTCAGGTTCTCCTCGACGGTGAGCGACGCGAAGATGTCGCGCTCCTGCGGCACCCAGCCCAGGCCGGCGTGGGCGCGGCGGTGGCTGGCCACGCGCACGAGGTCCTGGCCGTCCCAGCGCAGCGCGCCGCGGGTCTGGTTCGTCGCCCCCATCAGCGTCGCCAGCAGCGTCGTCTTGCCCATGCCGTTGCGCCCGAGCAGCGCCAGGCTGGCGCCGGCGTCGAGTTCGAAGCTGATCTCCTCGAGCACGGTCGCCGCGCCGTAGCCGGCCCAGACGCCTTCGACTTCGAGCAGCCTAGCCAAGCTCGGCCTCGCCCAGGTAGACCTGGCGCACGCGCGCATCGGCGGCGATCGCCTCGGGGCTGCCCTCGGTGAGCAGGGCGCCGCCGACGAGCACCGAGATGCGGTCGGCGAAGCGGAACACGAGGTCCATGTCGTGCTCGATGAGCAGGATCGTAACCTCGCGCGGCAGCGCCAGCAGCGTCTCGAACAGCTCGCGGCTCTCGCGCGTCGGCACGCCGGCGGCGGGCTCGTCGAGCAGCAGCACGCGGGGCCGCGCGGCCAGCGCGAGCGCGATCTCGATCAGCCGCTGACGGCCGTAGGCGAGGTCGCGCGTGCGCGCATGGGCGGCCTCGATCAGGTGCAGCCGCTGCAGCAGCTCGGCCGCCTCGCCGACGGCCTCGGCATGGGCGCCGACCGGGCGCCAGAGACGGCCGGCGATGCCGCGGCGTTCGCACACCGCCAGCGTCACCGATTCGAGCACCGTCATCTCGGCGAACAGGCGGTTGATCTGGAACGTGCGCGCAAGGCCGCGGCGCACGCGCTGGTGCTGCGGCAGCCGCGTCACGTCCTCGCCGCCGAGCCACACCGACCCGGCGCTCGGTTCGAGGAAGCCGGTGAGCAGGTTGATCAGCGTCGTCTTGCCGGCGCCGTTGGGGCCGATCAGCGCGTGGCGCGCGCCGGCGGCGACCTCGAGCGTGACGTCCTGCGTCGCGACGAAGCCGCCGAAGCGCTTGACGAGGCCGCGTGTCTGCAGCGCCGGCGCCGCCGTCATCGCGCGACCCCCGGCCAGCGCGCGGCGACCTGTCGCAGCGCACCCATCAGGCCGCCGCGCGCGAACAGCACGACGGCGATCAACACGAGGCCGAGCCAGAACTGCCAGTACTGCGGATTGATGCCGGCGAGCTGGTGGCGCACGGTCATGAAGACGATGGCGCCGAGCATCGCGCCGTACAGCGACCCGGTACCGCCGAGCACGAGCATCAGCAGCAGCTCGGCCGAGCGCCCGAACGCCAGCACGTCGATGCTGACGAACTGCGTCGTCTGCGTCAGCAGCGCGCCGGCGACGCCGGCGTAGGCCGCGGCGATCGTGTAGACGGTGACGAGCCGCGCGTGGACCGGGCTGCCGAGTGCGGGCATGCGCGCCGCGTTCTGGTGGATGCCGCGCAGCGAGAGTCCGAAAGGCGCGTGGACGAGGTGGCGCGCGACCCAGAACAGCGCGAACAGCACGGCGACGCTGTAGATGTAGCCGGTGCGGCCGACCATGTCGAAGCCGAAGCGGCCGAGCAGCGGCCCGATTTCGACGCCCTGCAGCCCGTCGACGCCACCGGTGATGTCGGTGAGCTTGTTCGCGGCCTCGTAGAGCATCACCGCGACACCCATCGTCACCATCAGCCGCGTCAGGTCGGCGCCGCGCAGCACGAGGAAGCTGGTCGCGAAGCCGAGCGCCGCGGCCACCGCGGCGGCGCCGGCCAGGCCGAGCAGCGGGTCGCCGTGGCCATGGGCGGCGAGCAGCCCCGCCGTGTAGGCACCGATGCCGTAGAACGCGGCATGGCCGAGCGAGACGATGCCGGCGTAGCCGAGGATGAGGTCGAGCGAGATCGCAAACAGCGCCATGATGGCCATCTGCGTGAGCAGCGCGAGGTCGCCCGGGAAGGCGAAGTAGGCCGCCACCGGCAGCAGCCAGAACAGCCCTTCGGCCCGGCGCCAGCGCGACGCGTCGCGCAGCGCAGAGGCATCGAAGGCCGCGGTCCCGGCGCTGCCGGCGAGGTTCGTCATTTCGCCGCCCCGCGGCCGAACAGCCCCTGCGGCCTGAAGATCAGCGTCACGACCATCACGGCGTAGATCATGAAGGCGCCGGCCTGCGGCACGTAGTACTTGCCGGCGACGTCGGCGATGCCCAGCAGCAGCGAGGCCAGCAGCGAACCCTTGATGTTGCCGCTGCCGCCGACGGCGACGACGATGAGGAAGTAGACGATGTACTTGACCGGGAATTCCGGGTCGAGCCCGAGCATCTCGACGCCGAGCGCGCCGCCCAGCCCGGCCAGCGCCGAGCCGAGCGCGAAGCTGATGACGAAGACGCGGTCGACGTCGATGCCCAGACCGCGCGCGGCGCGCGGGTTGTCGACTGCCGCGCGAAGCCGGGCGCCGAAGCGCGTCGAAGCGACCATCCATTGCAGCGCCCAGGCCAGCGCCGCGCCGACGACGATGAGGAACAGCCGGTAGACGCCGATGTCGACGCCGGCGAGATGGAACTGGCCGCGCAGGGCGTCGGGCAGCTGCAGCGGCTGCTGCTGGGCGCCGAACAGGTACTGCGCCGCCGCCATCGAGACGAAGACGAGGCCGAGCGAGAACAGCACCTGGTCGAGCGGCTTGGCGCCATAGAGGCGCCGGTAGAGCAGCCGCTCGAGGACGACACCGAGCGCCGCCGTCGCCAGCGCCGCCAGCGGCAAGGCGACCAGGAAAGGCACGCCCAGTCGATTCAGCAGTGTCACGCAGACATAGCCGCCGAACATCGCGAACGCGCCATGTGCCAGGTTGACGAAGTTCATCAGCCCCAGCGTCACCGACAAGCCGACGCTGATCAGGAAGAGCAGCATGCCCGACGCGATGCCGTCGAAGAGGATGGTCATGACGGCGCGCGGGCGCGGGCGCAGGGCGTTACGGCTTGCCCGGATCGCGGAAGTCGTTGACCTGGTCGAACTCGACGTTCTGCAGCTTGCCGCCGACGCGCTCGGTCTTGCGGATGTAGATCGTCTGCACGATGTCGCGCGTCGCCGGGTCGATCTCGATCGGGCCACGCGGGCTCGTCCACTTCATGCCCTTGGCGGCATCGACGAACTTCTCGGCGTCGGTGTTGCCGTGGGTCTTGTCGAGCACGGCGGCGATCAGGTGCATGCCGTCGTAACCGCCCACCGACATGAAGTTCGGGCGGTCCTTCGGGTAGGCCTTGTAGTAGGCCTCGGTGTAGGCCTTGTTCTCGGGCGACTTGTGGGCCTCGGAATAGTGGAACGAGGTCACGAGGCCGATCGCGGCGTCGCCGATGGCGTCGAGGATGTCCTCGTCGGGCAGGTCGCCGGTGGAGATCAGGCGGATGCCGCTGGCGGCCAGGCCGCGCTCGGTGAAGCCCTTCATGAAGGCGATCGTCTCGGCACCGGGCGGCATGAAGATGAAGACGGCGTCGGGCTTGACGTCCTTGATCTTCTGCAGGAAGGGCGCGAAATCGGGGTTCTTCACCGGCACCCGCACCTCGCCGACGATGGTGCCGCCGGCGGCGCTGAAGGTCTTCTTGAACTGCGCCTCGGCGTCCTGGCCGGGGCCGTAGTCGGCGACCAGCGTGAAGGCGTTCTTGATCTTGTTCTTCGCCGCCCAGCTGGCGATCGGCGCCGTGTTCTGCGGCAGCGTCATCGACACGCGCACGATGTACGGCGACTTCGTCGTCACCGCCGAGGTCGCCGCGTTCATCACGATCATCGGCTTCCTGGCCTCGGTCGCGACCGGCGCGACGGCGAAGGCCGAGGGCGTGAGGCCGAAGCCGGCCAGGATGTCGACCTTGTCCTTGACGACGAGCTCCTGCGCCAGCCGCTTGCTGACGTCGCCGGCGGTGCCCGGGCTGTCGTCCTTGAGCACGATCTCGACCTTGCGCCCGCCGTAGGTGTCGCCATGCTGGGCAAGGTACAGGCGCACGCCATGCTCGATCTGCTTGCCGTAGGCGGCGAAGGGGCCGGACATCGGCAACACGAGGCCGATCTTCACCGGCTCGGCGGCGCCGGCGACGGCACTGACCAGGGTTCCGAGGGCCGCGAGGGCCAGGGTGACGAGATGCTGTTTCAGGTTCATGCGGGTCCTTCGAAGGCGCGGGTGGGTGCGCCGGATAACGTCAGCACACGAATATTCAGTGCTGTGATGTTTTCCGACGATCGAACCCAGGACAACCCGGACAAACCCCGGCGGGCGCATCACGGCGGCGATTGTGCCGCGCCAGGCGCGGGGACGCCGGCGCCGCTCAGGCCTGCATCACGCGATCGCGGCCGGCGGCCTTCGAGCGGTAGAGCGCGGCGTCGGCGCGCGCCATCAGCGAGTAGGCGTCGTCATCGGGAGCGAGCTGGGCGACGCCGCCCGAGATCGTCACCGTCAGCACGACGTCCTGCGTGCGCCGGTCGCGCAGCCGCATCGACTTCGTGCGCATGCGCACCGCTTCGGCGACCTCGGTGGCCTGCTGGGCCGTCGTGTTCGGCATCAGCAGCGCGAATTCCTCGCCGCCGTAGCGCGCCGCGGACTGCACCGGGTCGGTGATCGACCCGCGCAGGATCGCGGCCACGGCCTGGATCACGCGGTCGCCGACGAGGTGGCCGTGGACATCGTTGACCTGCTTGAAGTGGTCGATGTCGAACATCGCCACGCAATGCGAGCGACCGGGGTGCGGCGGCTCGGACAGCAGCGCCTGGATGCGCCGGTCCAGACCCTTGCGGTTGAGCACGCCGGTCAGCGGGTCGACCAGGGCCTCGTCGCGCGCGCGTTCGAGTTCGCTGCGCAGGCGCTGGATCTCGGTCTGGCTCGAAGCGACCTGGGTCTGCAGATCCTGCACCGAGAGCTGCATCTTGGCCGTGCGCTCGATCGCCTCGGCCAGCCGCGGCGAGAGCTCGTTGCTGCCGGGATCGGCCAGCGCGTCGGTGAGCCGGCTGAGGTGGTCGCCGTAGGACCCGGCCTGCTCGTCGGTGCGCGCGGCCGACTGCTCGACGCTGTGCATCAGCTTCTGCATCTGGCCACCGATGCGCACCAGCGCCTCCTCGTCGGGGCCGGCGACATGGTCCTTGTACAGGCGCAGGATGGCGGCATCGTCGATCGGCGCCACCGCTTGTTCGAGGCGGGCGACTTCGGCGCTCAGGCCACCGTTGATGCCTGCCAGATGCTCGTACCAGACGGTGTACGTCAACGGATTCAAGGCTGCCGCCTGCCGACCCATCGGGGCCAATGCCAGGCGCAGCAGTTCGGCGCTGTGTGCCTTGTCTTCGGTATATCTCAAGCCCGACCTCCACCATTGCCGGGCCGGCCGCGATCCGTGTCGCCTTGCCAAGCCTCAGTCCCCTCCCCTGAGCGAGTATCGGTCGCGAGGGGCGCCGCTTGTAACTGCAGGTAGGGTTCACCTGTCAGAGTTATCAGGTCTCAGTCGTGGTTTTTGCCAAAAACGACGCAAGCTGGACCGTGGTACCGATCGGCGGCGGCCCGGCGCCGGCCGGCCTCGGTCCCGGCCAAGGCCAACGCCGCGCCGGATACGAGACCCAGGCACGGTGCCGGTGGAACGCGGGAGCGGCGGCGATCGACGTCGCCGCCACGCGGGTGCGGCCGGCCAAGCGGCCGGCCCAGCGGAGGTCGGATCGACCTCGGCTTCAGCTCAGCTCAGATCAGCTGAAGAACCAGTCGATGATGGCATTCCAGCCGCCACCGATAGGGAAGGAGCTTTCGAAAAGGTTCGTCAACATCGCTGCTCTCCTGTCTGCTGGTTGAGCCGCCGTTGTCAGGGCGGATGCATGCATTGCAGCAAACTTCGAACAGGCAGCGAAGTCCCGCGCCTTTGTAGCTTGACCTCGCCCGACTCAAGTGATAACGCTAAAGCAGCCCCAGCGTCATCGCCCTCAACATCGCCATGTGCTTGCCCGAAACGCCGAGCTTGCGCATCACGTTTCGCAGGTGGAAGTTGACCGTGTGTTCGCTCATCGAAAGGATCTGCCCCACGGCCCAGGCCGATTTGCCCTCGCGCGTCCATTGCAGGACTTCGCGTTCGCGCGGCGTCAGGTGGATAGGCGGGAATTGCGGCTGCGCTTCCGGCCCGAGCACGCGGATCGCCGTCTCCTGCGCATAGACCGCCAGCAATTGCAGATCGGCCAGCAGACGGGTGAGCTGGCCGTCGTCGCTGGGCAGCGGTTCGTTGCGATCGACGCCGAGCAGGAAATGCTTGCCCGCCGGCAGATGCAGCGCCATCGCGATGCCGGTGCGGTAGCCGAATGGTGCGAACGTCTCCCAGAGATCGCCCGCATCCTCCTCGACGTAGAGCGACTGGTCGTAGGTGATCGGCAGATGCGATTGCTTGAGGCGTTTGAAGACGGGATCGCGGCGCGTGTTCTCCATATCGACGGCCTGCGCCTGGTATTCCGCGGGCGTATTGCCGATACGCACGAACAGCGATTTCTCACCCGGCTGTTCGATCGCCAACGCCGCGGTGACGAGGCCGAAATTCATCTTCTGGGCGAAATCGACGAGGCGATGCTCGAACGACGATCGATCCGTCGCGGCACTGACTTCGAGATAATCCTGCTGCCTCATCATCGATCCTCAAAGACCGTCAAAGTTGCTAGCTTGTGCCATGAATCCCGGGCCACGACGATGAGCGCTCCTTTTCACTAGGGGTGACGCGATGGGCGTTCAATCGTGGATGATCAAATCCTGGCCGATTATCGATTGGTTCTTGCCCGCATCCAGCGACCGCTGGCCGAATTTTTGGCATGTGAACACCCAAATCCGGGAAAATTCGGACCCTTCGGGCTTGCGCTCGGGTGAAACCGTGTGGTTGGGCGTGGTCGACAGCAAGAGCGTCGGCGCGGCCTGGGAATGGTCCGAAGTGCGCCACGGCGTCGTCGTGCTGACCGATCCCAACTCGATCCAGTCGAACCTGCGTTTCGTCGGCATCGACTGCGGCGGCGAGGACGAGGCCGTCACCGCCGTCTGCCTGAACCGGCTCACGCACCACCTGCCCTGGCAGCCCGCCGTGCGCGCGCTGCTGGCCGCGGCAAACCAGCATCCCGAGGTCGCACACGAGCATGCGGCGGCCTCGTCGTCGGCGATCTGGACGCCGGCGGAGGCAGCCGCGGCCTTGCGCGCCGCCTGAATCCGGCGCGGGTCCCGACGGCCGCCGGCCGCGGCGGTACGATCGACGTTTCGGCGCTGCGACCCACGCGGCCACGGCCGCGTCGCCCGACGGCGCGGCAGCCGACGTCACCGTCGTTGCCATCGAGACCCGCTCCATGACCGAGCCCCAGATCATCGCCATGCCGGCCTCGCGCGCCGGCACCCGAACCGTCGCGCCGGCGCAGCGCTGGCCCACCGCGGCCATCGCCGAGCTCTTCGACCGTCCCTTCATGGACCTGCTGCACGAGGCGCAGACGGTGCATCGCGCGCACTTCGACGCCAACGAGGTCGAGTTGGCGACGCTGCTGTCGATCAAGACCGGCGGCTGCCCCGAGGACTGCGGCTATTGCCCGCAGTCGGTGCATTACGACACCGGCGTCGACGCCGGCAAGCTGATGGACCTCGACGCCGTGCGCGACGCCGCCACCGCAGCGAAGCAGGCCGGTGCGACGCGCTTTTGCATGGGCGCCGCATGGCGCGCGCCCAAGGACCGCGACATCGAGAACGTCTCGGCGCTGGTCAAGCTCGTGAAATCGCTGGGCCTCGAGTCCTGCGCCACGCTGGGCATGCTCAGCGAGTCGCAGGCCCATGCGCTCAAGGACGCCGGGCTCGACTACTACAACCACAACCTCGACACCGCGCCCGAGGCCTACGGCCGCATCATCTCGACGCGCGACTACCAGGACCGCCTCGACACGCTCGAGCATGTGCGCGACGCGGGCCTGTCGGTGTGCTGCGGCGGCATCGTCGGCATGGGCGAGAGCCGGCTCGAACGCGCCGGGCTGATCGCCCAGCTCGCCAATCTCGACCCCTACCCCGAATCGGTGCCGATCAACGAACTCGTGCGCGTCGAGGGCACGCCGCTGGCCGATGCCGAGAAGATCGACCCCTTCGAATTCGTGCGCACCGTCGCCGTGGCGCGCATCACGATGCCCAAGGCGCGTGTGCGCCTGTCGGCCGGCCGCGCGCAGATGGACGAGGCGCTGCAGGCGTTGTGCTTCGTCGCCGGCGCGAATTCGATCTTCTACGGCGACAAGCTGCTGATCACCGGCAACCCCGATGTCGAGCGCGACCGCGCGCTGCTGGCCCGCCTGGGGCTGCGGCCGCGCGCGGCCTGAATCCGCCGCCGGTGCGAGGCCGATGAGCGGCAACGACGACTGGCGGCGCCGCAGCCTGGCTGCGGTCTGGCATCCCTGCACGCAGATGAAGCTGCACGCCGAATCGGCGCAGCCGCTGATTCCGGTGGCGCGCGCCGAAGGCGTCTGGCTGCACGACTACGACGGCCGGCGCTACCTCGACGCGATCAGCAGCTGGTGGGTCAACCTCTTCGGCCACAACCACCCCGCGATCCGCGACGCGCTCGCCGACCAGTTGCAGCGCCTGGACCATGTGATGCTCGCCGGCTTCAGCCATGCGCCGGTCGTCGAACTCTCGGAGCGCCTCGCGGCGCTGACCGGCCTGGGCCACGCGTTCTACGGCAGCGACGGCGCGTCGGCGACCGAGATCGCGCTGAAGATGAGCCTGCACCATTGGCGCAACGCCGGGCAGCCGCGCAAGAACGCCTTCGTCGGCGTCGCCGGCGGCTACCACGGCGAGACCGTCGGCGCGCTGGCGGTGACCGACATCGCGCTGTTCCGCGAGGCCTATGCGCCGATGCTGCGGCTGGCGGCGACGGTGGCGAGCCCCGACGCGCGCGGCGCGCTGGCGGGCGAGGACGCGGCGGCGGTGGCCGAACGCGCGGCAGCGGCGCTCGAAGACTGGCTCGCGCAGCACCACGAGGAGACGGCGGCGCTGATCGTCGAGCCGCTGGTCCAATGCGCCGCCGGCATGGCGATGCACGATGCGGCCTATCTGCGCCGCGCACGCGCGCTCTGCGACCGCTACCGCGTCCACCTCGTGCTCGACGAGATCGCAGTCGGCTTCGGCCGCACCGGAGCGATGTTCGCGCACCAGCAGGCCGGCATCCGGCCCGATTTCATCTGCCTGTCCAAGGGCCTCACCGGCGGCACGCTGCCGCTGTCGGCGGTGCTGACGACCGATGCCGTCTACGCCGCGTTCTACGACGACACGCTCGCGCGCGGCTTCCTGCATTCGCACAGCTACACCGGCAACCCGCTCGCCTGCCGCGCCGCGCTGGCGACGCTGGATCTGTTCGATTCGACCGACGCGCTGCGCGGCAACGCCGCCACCGCGGCCGCGCTGACGGCGCAATTCGAGCCGCTGTCGCGCCACCCGCGCGTGCGCCACGCGCGCCATCTCGGGATGATCTGGGCCTGGGACGTCGAGACGACGCTGCCCGATTTCGCGCGCCGCTACGCGCGCCACGCGCTGGCCCAGGGCCTCGTGCTGCGGCCGATCGGGCACACGCTGTATGCGATGCCGCCCTACGTGATCGGCGACGACGAGGGCGACATCCTGGCCCGCGGCGCGCTCGCCGCGCTCGAAGCGACGCTGGCCGAGGAAGGCGCGGCCGGCATCGCCTCCACGCATGACGCCGTCGCCCCCTGAGACCGCGCCGGCGGGCGCCGTGCGCTGCGTCTTCGTCACCGGCACCGACACCGGCGTCGGCAAGACCTTGATCAGCGCCGCGCTGCTGCACGCGCTGGCGCGCCACCACCGTGCCGTCGTCGGCATGAAGCCGGTGGCGGCAGGGCTCGTGCGCGACGGCGAGGCCTGGATCAACGACGATGTGCGCGCGCTGCGCGCGGCGTCGACGCTGGCGGTGCCGCCCGAACTCGACAACCCCGTCGCCCTGCCCGACCCGCTGTCGCCGCATCTCGCGGCGGCGCGCGCCGGCCGCCGCATCGCGGTGGCCGAGCTGCTCGCCGCGCAACGCGCGCTGGCCGCGCGCTGCGATTTCGTCGTCGTCGAGGGCGCCGGCGGCTGGCGCGTGCCGATCAACGACAGCGAAACCCTGGCCGACCTCGCGCGCGCGATCGCCGCACCCGTGCTGCTCGTCGTCGGCATGCGGCTGGGCTGCATCAACCACGCCGTGCTCAGCGCCGAAGCGATCCGCGCCGACGGCCTGACGCTGGCCGGCTGGGTCGCCAACCAGATGGATCCCGAAATGAACGCCCTGCCCGAGAACATCGAGACGCTGCGCCGGCGCCTGGCCGCGCCGCTGCTCGCGAGCTGCTCCTGGCGCGCCGCCCCGGACACACCCGATGCGCGTCGCATCGCGATCGAACTGCCGCAGGCCTGGCGATGAGCTGGCTGGCCGAATTCGATGTCCGACTGGCCGAACTCGACGCGCGCTCGCTGCGCCGGCGCCGCCGCGTCGTCGCGCCGCTCGACGGCGCGCGCATGGCCGTCGACGGCGTGCCGCTGCTGGCCTTCTGCAGCAACGACTACCTCGGCCTCGCCGGCCACTCGGCGCTGCGCGCCGCGGTGCACGAGGCGGTCGACCGCTACGGCGTCGGTGCCGGCGCGTCGCCGATGGTCAGCGGCCATGGCGAGGCGAATGCCGCGCTCGAACTCGAACTCGCGGCCGCCGTGCAATTGCCGCGCGCCGTCTACTTCTACGCCGGCTATGCGACCAATGCGAGCCTCGTCCAGGCCCTCGTCGGCGCCGGCGACGAGATCCACGCCGACGCCCTCAACCATGCCTGCCTGATCGATGGCGCAAGGCTCTCGCGCGCCACCATCCACCGCTACGGCCATGGCCGGCTCGACGAACTCGAGGCCCATCTCGCGGCGAGCGCGGCGCGGCGCAAGCTCGTCATCAGCGACACCGTGTTCAGCATGGACGGCGACATCGCCGACGTCGCCGCCCTCGTCGCGCTGTGCGAGCGCTACGACGCACTGCTGCTGATCGACGACGCGCATGGCTTCGGCGTGCTCGGGCCGCAGGGCCGCGGCGCGCTGGCCGCCGCCGGCCTCATCGGCGAGCGCGCCTCGCCGCGCGTGATCTACATGGCCACGCTGGGCAAGGCCCTGGGTGTCGCCGGCGCCTTCATCGCCGGGCCCGAGAACCTGATCGAGTGGCTGCTGCAGAAGACGCGCAGCTACACCTACGCGACGGCCGCGCCGGCGCTGCTGGCGCAGGCGCTGCGCGCCTCGCTGGCCTGCGTGCTCGGCGCCGAGGGCGAGACGCGCCGTGCGGCGCTGCACGCGAACCAGGCGCGGCTGCGCGAGCGCCTGGCGCCCGGCGCCTGTGCCGCGGTCGACGCCATGGGCTGGCGGCTGGCGCATTCGCCGAGCGCGATCCAGCCGCTGATCGTCGGCGGCAACGACGCGGCGCTGGCGCTGATGGCGGCGCTGCAGCGGCGCGGCTACTGGGTACCGGCGATCCGCCCGCCGACCGTCGCCGAGGGCACGGCACGGCTGCGCATCGCGCTGTCGGCCGCGCACACGCCGGCCGATGTCGACGGCCTGGCCGATGCGATCGCCGCCGAGGCGGCGGATCTTCAGCGGCTGTCGACGTAATCGGCGCGCCGCGGCGGCGGCGCCGGCGACACCGGCCCGGCCTCGTCGACGCAGCAGTTGCGGCCGCGGCGCTTGGCCTCGTACAGCCGCGCATCGGCGAGGTCGAGCGCCACCGTCCAGCCGCAGGCCAGCGGATCGGTGGCATCGACCGGGAATGCGGCGACGCCGATCGAGCAGCTCAGCGCGAGTTCGCGGCCGCCGACGGCGAACGGCCGCGCCGCCACCGCCGCGCGCATGCGCTCGGCCAGCAGCGCGGCCTCGCGCCGGTCGGCCTCGCGCATCGCGACGAGGAATTCCTCGCCGCCCCAGCGCACGACGTGATCGTGGTCGCGCGTCACGCCGAGCAGGCGGCGCGCGAATTCGACGAGCACGGCATCGCCGGCGGCATGGCCATGCTCGTCGTTGACACGCTTGAAATGGTCGATGTCGACGAGGAAGAACAGCAGGTCGGCGTCGGCCGGCGCGGCATCGCCGTCCAGCCCCATCAGCGCGCTGCTGCGATGCGCGCGCACGCATTGCGCGACATCGGCCGCGATCACCTGGTCGAGGAAGCGGCGGTTGCGCAGGCCGGTGAGCGGGTCGGTCAGGCTCAGGTCCTCGATGCGCGCATAGGCCTGCTTGAGCTGGTCGTTGCGCTGCATGAGCAGCGACTGCGCGGCCTGCAGCCTTTCGTTGACGGCTTCGAGCTCGGCCGCGCGCGCGGCCTCGGCGCCGGCGGCGCGGCGCTGGATCTCGGCCTCGGCGAGCGCGCGCTCGGTCTTCATGCGCACCTCGATGGCCACCGCCCGCTGCGCCGCGTCGCGGGCGTTGCGCGAGCGCAGCGCCTGGTTCGCGGCGCGCAGCGCCGCCACCGCCTCGGCATGGCGGCCGGCGCCCGAGAGCCCGGCCGCGTAGTCGTCGAGCAGGTCGGCCGCGTGCTCGATGTCCATGTGCTCGGAGACGAGTTCGACGGCATCGCCGAGATGCGCGAGCGAGCGCGCCGGCACGCCGGCGCGCCGTGCCATGCGCGCCAGCAGCCGCAGCGCATCGACCTGCATCGGCACGTCGCCTTCGGCGCGTGCGAGCGCGAGCGCCCGCTCGGCGTGGCGCACCGCGGCCTCGCCGGCGCCGCCGGCGCTGTCGACCTCGGCGATGCCGAGCAGCGCGTAGCGCTCGAGCTCGAGCGCATCGGCGGCGAGTTCGCGGTCGACCAGCATCGCGTAGCCGGCGCGCGCGGCCTCGAGCCGGCCGTCGGCCAGCGCCGCCGTCGAGGCCGTGTAGACGGCGACCAGGTAGCCCTTCGAATCGCGCTGCGACGCCAGCACCTCGACCGCCTCGTCGGCGAGCCGGCTCGCCGCCTCGTGGCGGCCGAGCAGGCGCATCGACCCGGCCATGACCTCCAGGCAGCGCCCGACGAGCTGCGGCCAGCCGAGCCGGCGCGCCTCGTCGAGCGCCGGCTGGGCGCAGGCGAGGCAGGCGTCGTGATCGCCCAGGTCGAGCCACACCGAGGCCCGCGTCACCACCGCCGACCAGCGCTGGCGCACCTGGCCGGCGGCCTCGTTGTGCTGTTCCGAGCGGTGCAGGCCCTCGATGGCCTCGGCGTAGCGGCCGTAGCGCAGGTCGATGAACGACACCGCGAGCTGGGCCATCGCGGCGAGCGCCGGCTGCGGTTCGGCGAGCCAGGTCGCGAGCCGGGCCTCGTGCAGCGCGCGCGCCTGCGCCGCATCCTCGAAGGTGTCGAAGCAGACCTGCGCCAGTTCGGCCGCCTGCCGGCGCTCGGTGTCGTCGGGCGCCGCCAGATCGGCCGAGCGGCGCGCGGCGCTGCGACGCGCGGCGTAGTCGCCGCGATCGCTCGCGATCCAGGTCTGCAGCCAGGCGCAGTCGCTGCGGCCGGCGGCGCAGGCGCAGGCGGCGAAGATCGCGTCGGCCGCGGCCGCCCGCGCGGCGGCAGCAGCGAGGTTCCCGCCCAGCGACTCGACCTCGCCGAGCACGAGCAGCGCGTAGCCGCGCGCGCGCGCCGCATCGATGTCCTGCGGGTCGTCGCCGGCCGCCGCGTCGAGCACCGCGCGCGCGACGCCGGCGGCCCAGCGGTGGTCGAGCTGCCGGCCCTGCCAGGCGGCCCAGACGAGGCTGTCGCGATCGAGCCGCGCCGCGTCGGCGTCGCGCAGCTGCTGCCAGCGCGCCAGGATCTCGGCATCGGCGTGGCGCCGCGGTCGCTCCAACTTGCTCATCGACGCAGTATCGGCGCCGCCGCAGGCCGACAAGAGCCCGGGCCCGTCGCCGGACGTGCCTTCTTGCGCGTCGCGCCGGGCGCGGGCATCCGAACCGGCGGTTGCAGCCATCAAAACCTATACGGAAGTCTGTTCAAACGCAAAACCGATCTTGGCAGCATGTTTCGCCCCTGCGCCAGGCCCCGCTTCGACTCCGGACGGGCTCCCGGCCGCTGATCCCGGGCTACCATCCGACTTCCCAAACCACGAGGGTGTATCGATGAAGACGAATCTGCTTTGCGCGGCCGCACTGGGCCTGTTCCTGACGGGCGCCGTCTACGCGGCGCCGCCGGCCGATGCGCCCGCCGGCACGACCGGCCTGTGCAAGGACGGCACGTATTCGAACGCGGCCGCCAAGAAGGGCTCGTGCAAGGGCCACAAGGGCGTCAAGGAATGGTACGCGGCCGATGCCGCGCCGGCGGCCAAGGCGGCTGCGCCGGCCGCCAAGACCGCGGCGCCCGCCGCTGCCGCGACGACGGCCGCGACCGCCGCACCGGCCGCGACGCCGGCCCCGGCGAAGGCCGCCAAGACGATGCCCGCGCCGGCCGCCAACGCGGCGCCCGGCGGCGGCCCCGGCATGGTCTGGGCCAACGACAGCACGAAGGTCTACCACTGCCCCGGCGACAAGTGGTACGGCAAGACCAAGAAGGGCGAGTACATGAGCGAGGCCGACGCCAAGGCAAAGGGCATGCACGGCGACCACGGCAAGGCCTGCGCGGCGAAGTGACGCCGGCCTGAGGCGCCGCACGAAACGGCGCCGGCAACGAAAAGGGCGCGACGGCTGCATGCCGTCGCGCCCTTCGTCGTTTTGCGCTGGCTGCGGTGGCCGGAGCCACCGATCGATGCCTTACAGCGCGGCGTCCTTGAGCTTCTTGAGCGCGCGCGCCTTGATCTTCGTCGACGCCGGCTTGGCGGCGAACATGCGCTCGACGCCGGTGAACGGGTCCTTGCCCATGCGCTTCTTCTTCGCCGGCACGGCCACGGCCGTGATCTTCAGCAGGCCGGGCAGCGTGAACGAGCCCAGGCCCTTCTTGTGGATCGAGGCGAGGATCGTCGCCTCGAGCGCGGCCAGTACCGACTTCGCGGTCTTGGGCTCGACGCCCGCGGTCTGCGCCACATGCGTGTTCAGCGCCGTGCGGTTGAACGCGGTCTTGATCGGCTTGAGCGCAGCGGCCGGCGCCTTGGCCGGCGCGGCGGCCTTCTTGGTTGCGGGTGCGGTAGCGGTCTTCTTTGCAGTTGCCATGGTTGCTTTCGGTCGTTGGGAGTCGTTGAAACAAGGGAAATCAGCGCGCCGGCATTCTAGGCGCGCCGCGGCGCATCGCGCGGCAATGCTTGATGCTCATCAAGCACACGCCGCGGTCGGCGGCCCACATTGGGGCTACCCCAGCGCCCGACCCGCCGCCTTGACCCCCGCCAGCCCGCACCCCGTAACCGCAGCGCAAGCCGTGCTCGCGCGCCACCGCGGCGATCGCCATGCGCTGCTGCAGATGCTGATCGAGCTGCAGGCCGAGATCGGCTGGCTGCCGCGGCCGGCGCTCGCGACGCTGGCCACCGCGCTGGCCCTGACGACGGCCGAGGTCGAGGGCGTGGCGACCTTCTACCGCTTCCTGCATCTGCAGCCCCTCGGCGCCTACCGCATCCTGTTCAGCGACAACGTCACCGACCGCATGGCCGGCAGCACGGCGCTGATGGACGACCTGTGCCGGCGCCTGGGCGTGGCGCGCGGCCGCGTCGGCGCCGACGGCCTCGTCAGCGTCGACACGACCTCGTGCACGGGGCTGTGCGACCAGGGGCCGGCGCTGCTCGTCAACCACCATCATGTCGTGACGCGGCTCGATGCCGCGCGCGTCGCGCGCATCGCCGAACTGGTGCGCGGCCGCGTGCCCGTCGCGCAATGGCCGGCGCCCTGGTTCGAGGTCGCATCGACGGTACGCCGCGCCGACCGGCTGCTCGCGCCGCCGGCGGGCGACGCGCTGGCCGCGGCGCTGGCGCGCGGCGCCGATGCGACTCTGGCCGAGGTCGTCGCGAGCAAGCTGCGCGGCCGCGGCGGCGCCGGCTTTCCGACCGGCGCCAAATGGCGGCTGTGCCGCGATGCCGCCGGCGACGACGGCAAGGTCGTCGTGTGCAACGCCGACGAGGGCGAGCCCGGCACGTTCAAGGACCGCGTGCTGCTCGCCGAGCGCGCCGATGCGGTGTTCGACGGCATGACCATCGCCGCCTTCGTCACCGGCGCGCGCCGCGGCTTCGTCTACCTGCGCGGCGAATACCGCTTCCTGCTCGAATCACTGCAGGCCGTGCTGGCGCGCCGGCGCGCAGCCAAGCGGCTCGGCACCGCCATCCTCGGCCGCGCCGGTTTCGATTTCGAGATCGAGATCCACCTCGGCGCCGGCGCCTATGTCTGCGGCGAGGAATCGGCGCTCATCGAATCGCTCGAGGGCCGGCGCGGCACGCCGCGCATCCGCCCGCCTTTTCCGGTCGAGAGCGGCTACCTCGGCCGGCCGACCGTCGTCGACAACGTCGAGACCTTCTGCGCCACGGCCTGGATCGCCGAACACGGCGGCGCCGCCTGGGCCGCCATCGGCACGCCGCAATCCAGCGGCACGAAGATCCATTCGATCTCGGGCGACTGCGAGCGCCCGGGGATCTACGAATACCCGTTCGGCACGCGCATCGTGCGCATGCTCGAGGACTGCGGCGCGCACGACACGCAGGCGGTGCAGGTCGGCGGGCCTTCGGGGCTCTGCCTCTCGGCCTTCGAATTCGGCCGCCGCATCGCCTTCGAGGACGTGCCGACGGCCGGCGCCTTCATGGTCTTCGACCGCCGCCGCGACCTCTTCGAGATCGCGCGCGGCTTCGCGCATTTCTTCGCCCACGAGAGCTGCGGCTTCTGCACGCCCTGTCGCGTCGGCACGGCGCTCGTCGTCAAGCGCCTGGACAAGCTCGCCGCCGGCCAGGGCTCGCGCCACGACATCGACGTGCTGTTCGAGCTCGACCACCTGATGCACGGCGCCACGCATTGCGGCCTCGGCGCCAGCGCCTGCAATCCGCTGCGCGACACCATCCTCAAATTCCGCCCGGCCTACGAGCGGCATCTGAAATCGCTGCATTTCGAACCCGGTTTCGACCTCAACGCCGAACTCTCGATCGCGCGCCGCATCACCGGTCGCAGCGATGCCGGCGCCTATCTGGACGAAGCCACATGAGCGCTTTGCCCATCGACAACAAGCTGATGCTCGACGGCATCGAGATCGCCTTCGAGCCCGGCGACACGATCCTCGAGGCGGCGACGCGCGCGCACCGCTACATCCCGCACCTGTGCTGGCACCCCGAATTCGGCGCCCATGGCAGCTGCCGGCTGTGCACGGTGAAGGTGAACGGCCGCAGCGCCGCGGCCTGCACGACGCGCGCGACGCCGGGTGCCGAGGTCCAGAGCCACACCGACGAACTCGACGCCGGGCGCAAGACGCTGCTGCAGATGCTGTTCGTCGAGGGCAACCATTTCTGCCCGAGTTGCGAGAAGAGCGGGAACTGCCTGCTGCAGGCCACGGCCTACGAGATGGGCATGGAGGGGCCGCATTTCGAGGAGTTCTATCCCGACCGCCCGCTCGACGCGAGCCACCCCGAGCTGCTGCTCGACACCAACCGCTGCATCCTCTGCGGGCTGTGCGTGCGCGCCAGCCACGCCGAAGGCAAGGACGTGTTCGCGATCGGCGGCCATGGCCTGAAGACGCGGCTGCTGATCGCCGGCGCCAGCGGCCGGCTCGGCGATTCGGGCCTGAGCGCGAGCGACCGCGCCGCATCGATCTGCCCGGTCGGCGCGATCCTGCCCAAGCGCCGCGGCTTCGCGGTGCCGATCGGCGCGCGCCGCTACGACCTCGCATCGGCGGCCGAGGAGATCGAGGGCCCGGCCGTCGAAGGTGGTGCACCATGACCGCTGCGCCGCGCAAGCTCAAGGTCGCGACGGTCTCGCTGGCCGGCTGTTTCGGCTGCCACATGTCGCTGCTCGACATCGACCTGCGCCTGCTCGACCTGCTCGAGCACATCGAGTTCGACCGCAGCCCGCTGACCGACCTCAAGACCGTCGGCCATTGCGACATCGGCCTCGTCGAGGGCGGCCTGTGCAACGCCGAGAACGTGCTCGTGCTGCGCGAATTCCGCGCCCATTGCAAGACGCTGGTCGCCGTCGGCGCCTGCGCGATCAACGGCGGCCTGCCGGCGCAGCGCAACCACCTCGACCTCGGCCATCTGCTCACCGATGTCTACGGCGCGGCCGTGCCGTCGGACCCCGAACTGCCGCTGCCGCTGAACCACGTGCACCCGCTCCACGAGGTCGTCCACGTCGACTATTTCCTGCCCGGCTGTCCGCCCTCGGCCGACGCCTTCTGGCAGTTCCTGAACGATCTCATGGCCGGGCGCACGCCACGCCTGGGCCATGACCTGATGCACTACGACTGATGCTGCAAGCCACCCCCACCCTGCGCCGCGTCGCCATCGATCCGCTGACCCGCGTCGAGGGTCACGGCAAGGTCACGCTGCTGCTCGATGAAGCCGGCCACGTGCGCCAGGCGCGGCTGCACATCGTCGAATTCCGCGGCTTCGAGAAATTCATCGAGGGCCGGCCGTACTGGGAAGTGCCGGTGATGGTGCAGCGGCTGTGCGGCATCTGCCCGGTCTCGCACCACCTCGCGGCCTCGAAGGCGCTCGACCTCGTCGTCGGCGCCGTGCCGGTGACGGCCAGCGCCGACAAGCTCAGGCGGCTGATGCATTACGGCCAGGTGCTGCAGTCGCATGCGCTGCATTTCTTCCATCTCGCGAGCCCCGACCTGCTGTTCGGCTTCGATTCCGAGGTCGCGCGGCGCAACATCGTCGGCGTCGCCGCCGCACACCCCGAGATCGCGCGCCAGGGCGTGCTGCTGCGGCGTTTCGGCCAGGAGGTGATACGCGCCACGGCGGGCAAGCGCGTGCACGGCACCGGATCGGTGCCGGGCGGCGTGAACCGCCATCTCGCGCCGGCCGACCGCGACGCGCTGCGCGCCGAGCTGCCGCAGATGAAGGCCTGGGCCGTCGATGCGGTGGCGCTGGCGCGCCGGCTGTACGCACAGGACCCGGCGCTGCACGACGGTTTCGGCACGACGGCGGCGAACATGCTCTCGCTCGTGCGTGCCGACGGCGCGCTCGACCTCTACGACGGCGTCATCCGCGCCCGCGACGCGGCCGGCGCCATCCTCTTCGACGGCGCCAGCGACCAGGGCTGGCGCGACCTCATCGCCGAGGCCGTGCGGCCCTGGACCTACATGAAGTTCCCCTACCTGCGCAGCCTCGGCCCCGAGCTCGGCTGGTACCGCGTCGGCCCGCTGGCACGCATCCAGAACTGCGACTTCATCCCGAGCCCGCTGGCCGAAGCGCAGCGACGCGCATTCGTCGCCGGCGGCGTCGTCCACGCGCCGCTGGCCTACCACCGCGCGCGCATGATCGAGCTGCTGCATTGCGTCGAGGTCATCGAGACGCTGCTCGCCGACCCCGACCTCATCGACGGCGAACGCATGGCCGGCGGGCCGCGCCGGCGCAGCGGCATCGGCATGATCGAGGCGCCGCGCGGCACGCTGATCCACCATTACGAGGTCGGCGACGACGACCTCGTGACGATGTGCAACCTCGTCGTCTCGACGACGCACAACAACCAGGCGATGAACGAGGCCGTGCTCGCCGTCGCGCGGCAATACATCGACGGCCGGACGCTCACCGAAGGGCTGCTGAACCGCATCGAGGTTGCGATCCGCGCCTACGACCCCTGCCTGTCGTGCGCCACCCACGCGCTGGGGCAGATGGCGCTCGAGGTCACCCTGGTCGACGCCGAGGGCGCCGTCGTCGACCGCCGCACCCGCCAGCCATGATGAACGCCGCGCTGCTGGTGTTCGGCTGGGGCAATCGCAGCCGCGGCGACGACGCGCTCGGGCCGCTCTTCGTCGAGCAGCTCGCGCAGCGCTGGGGCGAGCGCGGCGATGTCGATTTCCTCGACGATTACCAGCTCGTGCCCGAACATGCGCTCGACCTCGTCGGCCGGCGCGCCGTGCTCTTCGTCGATGCCTGCGTCGAGGGCACCGCGCCCTTCGTCGGTCGCGCGGTGGTCGCCAGGGCCGATGCCGACCTCGCCAGCCATGCGCTGACGCCGGCGGCGCTGCTGCAGGTCTACCGCCGCGTCGAGGGCCGCGACGCGCCGCCCGCCACGCTGCTGGCGATCCATGCCTCGAGCTTCGATCTCGGCGCGGCGCCGCGCGCCGATGCGATGGCGAATCTCGAGGCGGCACTCGACTGGGGCCACGCCTGGCTGGAGTCGCACCTGTGAAGCCAGGCGCGCGCGGCCGGCGCTATTTCGGCGCCCGCGCGGCCTGATCGGCGAGCAGCTTGTCGACGCGCGCATTGGCGCGGTTGCGTGCCAGCGCGCGCATCAGGCCGCCGCGCTCGTCGAGCAGCTTCGCGCCCTCGACCTGGCAGGCGGCCGAGAGCTGGTGCAGCGCATCGGCGTCCAGCGCCGATTGCGCCTGTTCGGCCTCCTTGAGCAGTTCGTCGGCGCGCGGGTTGCGCAGGCCCTGCTCGTAGGCCGCGCCGATGAAGGCGAAGCCCCATTCGGTGAGCACGACCATGCGCGCGCGCGCCTCGGCGTCGGGTGTCGCGGCGCGCGGCGCCAGCGCGAGCGCGTCGCGCTTGAGCACGGCGACGCAGGACGAGGCGTGGCGGTAGAACGCCGGCGTGTCGTCGGCGGCACATGCCGGCACGCCGGTGCCGAGGACGCCGACGAGCAGCGCGGCGCTCAGGATGCGGGCTTGAGCTGACATGTCTCGGGCTTGCCGTCCTTGTACGCGGGGGCGATGCCGTTCGGCGCGCCCTGCCCGCCCGGCCCGACGATGACGAGATAGGCCTGGCCGTCGATGCAGATCTTGTCGAGGTCCCAGGCACGGAAGCGGCCCTCGATGCGGATCTTCTCGATCAGCGCGCGCTCCAGCGGCACGCTGCGCGGCTCGGGCTCGGCATGGACGCTCGACGCAGCGGTCAGCGATGCGAGCAGCGCCGCCAGGGGCAGCAGCAGGGGCAGGGTCTTGATGGCAGGCACGGTGTGGTTCCTCACGGGCGACGAAGGGGCGGCGCAGCGGCGATGGTTGTTCCCCGTCAACGCGGGCGCCTACCCGCCGGTGGACAGGAACTCGGCATGGCCGCGCGCGCGCAGCTCGCAGGCCGGGCAGGTGCCGCAGCCGTAGCCCCAATCGTGGCGCTGCGAGCGGTCACCGGTGTAGCAGGTGTGGGTGTGCTCGCGCACGATCTCGAGCAGCGCCGCGCCGCCCAGCGTGCTTGCCATGCGCCACGTCGCGGCCTTGTCGATCCACATCAGCGGCGTCTCGACGACCAGGCGCTGGTCCAGACCGAGGCTGAGCGCGACCTGCAGCGCCTTCAGCGTGTTGTCGCGGCAATCGGGGTAGCCCGAGTAGTCGGTCTCGCACATGCCGCCGACCAGTACCTCGATGCCGCGCCGGTAGGCGATGGTCGCGGCGAAGGTCAGGAACAGCAGGTTGCGCCCGGGCACGAAGGTGTTGGGCAGGCCGCCGGCCTGCATCTCGATCGCGCGCTCCTGGGTCAGCGCGGTGTCGCTGATCTGGCCCAGCAAGGCGAGGTCGAGGCGGTGGTCGGCACCGAGCCGCGCGCCCCAGTCGGGGAAGGTCGCGCGCAGCGCGTCGGTGACGCGGGCGCGGCAGTCCATCTCGACGGCGTGGCGCTGGCCGTAATCGAAGCCGATGGTCTCGACGCGCGCATGGCGTTCGAGCGCCCAGGCCAGGCAGGTGGTCGAGTCCTGGCCGCCGGAAAAAAGGACGAGTGCGCTGCGGTTCATCATGACGGCGGCTACGATAACCGCATCCCCGAGCGCCGATCGATGGAGTGACATGCACCTGCCGCCGATCTTCACCCTGCCGCTGGCGATCCCGTTCTGGATCGCCTTCTGGTTCACCTTCATGCGCGAGGGCCGCGTCGTCTCGAGCGCGATGAAGGCGGGTCCGACGACGCAGGACGCCGGCACGTTCCGCATGCTGATGATCGCGTCGCCGCTCGTGACGCTGGTCGCCGTCGCGCTGGCCTTCGTGCCCTGGCTCGTGATGGCGAACGCGGACCTCGCGGTGGCCGCCGGCATCGTGCTGATGCTGGCCGGCGCCTGGCTGCGGCGGCGCTGCCTCGTCGAGCTCGGCGCCTCGTTCACCGGCGTCGTGCGCGTGCTGCCCGGGCAGGCCATCGTCTGCACCGGCCCCTACCGCCGCGTGCGCCATCCCTCGTACACGGCGGCGATCCTGATCTTCAGCGGCGTCGGCGTCGCGCTCGCGAGCTGGCCCGCGCTGGCGCTGATCTTCGCGGGCCATGTCGCGCTCTACGGCCGCCGCATCGCGGTCGAGGAGCAGGCCCTCGTCGAGACGCTGGGCCAGCCCTACCGCGACTACATGGCGCGCACGCACCGCTTCATACCCGGACTCGTCTGAGCCGCCTGCCATCCCGGTGGGCCGGCCTGGGTTAAAAACGGGGGCCCGCCAACCCCGCTCGAAAGGTCCAGCGATGAAGCTCGTCGGCATGCTCGATTCGCCCTTCGTGCGGCGCGTCGCCATTTCGCTGCAACTGCTCGGCGTCGAATTCGAGCACCAGTCGCTGTCGCTGTTCCGCACCTACGACGAGTTCAAGCGCATCAACCCGGTGGCCCGCGCGCCGACGCTGGTCTGCGATGACGGCACGGTGCTGATGGATTCCACCTTGATCCTCGAATACGCCGAGGCGCTGGCGGCACCGCGCAGCCTGATGCCGGCCGCGCTCGCCGACCGGCGCGCCGAGCTCGAACTCATAGGCCTGGCGCTCGCGCTGTGCGAGAAAAGCGTGCAGCTCTTCTACGAGCGCATGCTGCGGCCGCCCGAGCGGCGCCACCAGCCCTGGGTCGACCGCATCACCGAGCAGCTGCTGGCGGCGCACGACGGGCTCGAGCAGCGCCTGGCGCGGCGGCCGCTGGCGGGCACGAGCACGACGATCTCGCAGGCCGGCGTCAGCATCGCGGTGGCCTGGACCTTCACGCAGCGCGCGCTGGCCGGCGCGATCGACGCGGCAGCCTACCCGGCGCTGGCGGCGCACGCCGCGGCGGCCGAATCGCTGCCCGAATTCGCTGCCGCGCCGCATGGCGAGCAGACCGTGCGGCGCTGAGTCGCTGCGGGAGCCGGTGATGGAATTGCGGCGACCTGCGCACGAGCATCTGCCCGCTTATGTCGCCGCGCTCGAGCGCGGCTGGTCGCCCGACAACGTGCGTGGCGCGCTCGCCGCGCTCGACGAACTCGACCGCATCGCCGACGACGCCGACGCCTTCCTCGCCACGCTCGACGACCCCGAGGCGCTGGGACCGCCGATCCCGCTGCCCGACGGCTCGCGCGTGGCGCGGCTGCCCGGGTTCAGGCGCTGGATGTGGGCCGATGGCGAATTCGTCGGCAGCATCAGCCTGCGCTGGCAGCGCGGCACGCCGGCGCTGCCGCCTTATTGCCTGGGCCATGTCGGCTACGCCGTCGTGCCCTGGCGTCAGCGCCGCGGCCATGCGCGCGCGGCGCTGCGCGCGCTGCTGCCGCTGGCGCGCGGGGTCGGCCTGCCCTGGGTCGAGATCACGACCGATGTCGACAACCTCGCCTCGCAGCGCGTCATCGAGGCCGCCGGCGGCTTCCTCGTCGAACGCTTCACGAAGCCGGCCGTCTACGGCGGCGCGCCGGGGCTGCGCTTTCGCATCGACCTCGGCTGAGCTTGCGCCGCCAAGCCCACCGAATGGCCCACCGATCCGTCCGGCGCCTGCCGGCTCTCGAGGAAGGCGATGCCGGCATCGATCGCCAATTGCGTCTTCAGGTGCAACGCCGGACTCAGGTCATCGGGTTCGGCGCGGGCCAGGCCGGCCGCACACAGCGAGTCGACTTGGGTCAAACCAATTCGAAACGGCAGTCGAACGGCGGCCCCGCCGACGCGGCGCCGGCGGGATCATTTCGTCGTCGCGGGCGGCGCGGCCTCGCCCGGCGGCGTTTCGGGGACGTAGACGATGTCGCCATTGGCCAGCCGGTAGGCCGTGCCCAGGCGCCGGCCCTTGCCGCCCAGGTTCTCGTCGGTGCTGCGGTAGCGTTCCAGCGGCGTCGCGTTGTCGGGCACCTTTTCGGCCTGCGTATGCTGCAGGGCCTGCGCGGCCACCTCGGGCGACTTGTGCGCGATCTGCGCCATCACGGCAATGCCGAAACCCAATGCGAACACGACCCCCAGATCGAAGAGGTTGGCCATGCCGTCCAGCGGATCGTCGCTGGACATCGAACTCAGCCGCAATTTGCGCATCATCACTCCAGGCGGGAAAAGACGAATTCGATGTCGGCCAGATCGCCGCGGTACCAGTGGCGCCGAACGAGATGCACGGCAAAGCAGCTGCCGCCGATGAACAATCCGACGACGGTCGCGTTGAAGGCCACGACGAGTTGCGTCGACAGTGCCGAGAGGTCCCATTTGGTCAGCGCCAGCAGCGTCGGCCCGAGCGGTATCAGGGTGCCCGCGAGGCCGAGGATCGGCCCCAGGCGCACGCCCAGCATCAGGCGGTCGAGCAGGCGCTCGACCTCGAGCTGCAGTTCGTCGAGCAGACGCTCGCGGGCCGCGGGCGCCTCGGCGGCGAGGCGGAACGCGCGCGCGCGCAGGCCCTGCAGTGCCGGCGCCTGGTCCGGCCGCAGGCGTCGCAGCGGATCGAGCTTGAGCTCGCGCAGCAGGCCGCGCCAGGCCGCCGCATGGCGGGCGCGCGACACGCCCTCGCCGATGAGCCCGCCGAGCATCAGCAGGCTGAATGCGGCGAAGCCGATGAGCAGCACGATGTCGGGTATCAACATCGCGCCGGCGATGCCGTGCAGGGCTTGAACGACCAGATCTCTCAACGTGCGCTCCCGGCTTTCAAAGGTATGCCCAGCAGGCCCAGGGACAGCATCGCCAGGCCCACCAGCCAGCGCGCGACGTCGACGTTCCTGTCGGTCGGCGTCGGCCGGGCCTGCACCTGCGCCTGCGGCCGGGGTTCGGCGGCCGCGGGCTGCGGCTCGATGCGCTTGCCGACGACGGCCTGGCCGGCATCGGCGCCGTCGCGGCTGCGGGCCATCGCCTGCATGAAGGCCGCGGCCGCGCCCGGCACCAGCTGCGCCACCTGCTGCTCGAGCTTGCGGTTGCCGCCGGCCGACAGGCCGGTCGACGCGCCATGCGCGATCGTCAGCTCGGCATACAGCGAAGCGAGTTCGCGCAGCGTGCGCGCGTCGGGCTTCCAATAGCCCTTGCGCGAGGCCTCGAGCATGGTGGCGGCGATTTCCTGCAGCGCCGCCGGGTTCTGCTTTTCGAACCAGGCGCGCAACCCGAGGCCGTTGCTGTCCTGGATCAGCACGCGGTGGATCTCGTCCCAGACCTTCGGGTCCACCGCCTGCTGGCGCGTCACGTTCCAGCCGAAGGTGTTCTCGACCAGCGCCGCCATCTGCCCGGCGCCGGCATAGTCGTGCGCCTTCATGCCCTGCAGCCATTCCTTGTTCAGCAGCTCGCTGCGCAGATTGCTCTCGAGCACCTCCTCGAAACGCCGCATGCGCGCGCCGTCGGGGTTGCGCACGTCGGCGATGTAGGCCGCCGGCTCCTTGCCCGTGAGTTCGCTCACGGCCATGCTGAGTCCGCCGAGGTACTCGTAGGCATGGTGGTTCGACAACTGGCTGGTCATGTTCGACGCCCACACGCGCACCAGCGTGTCGGTGCCCTGGATCGCCGACTTGTACAGCGCCGGTGCGGCCTCGCCCCAATGGGCGCCGCTGTAGACGTAGCTCATGTTGTCGACGTAGACCGAGGTGATCTCGCGCCTGGACTCCCAGGCCCCGCTGCGCGGCACCAGGTACAGGATGTTGGTGCCCGAGACATTGCCCGGCTTGGTGCCGAAGATGCGGGCCGTCGACAGCTCGGCCGCCTGCGCCGCCGGCAGGCCGCGGTGCCGCAGCGCGGCCTCCAGGCGCTGGCTGCCGATGCGCACGCCGTTGTCGGCCTCGGGCGCGGCGGCGGCCAGCTTGACGGCCTTGTCGATCAGCCTGACGCGCGACGGGAAGTTGTCCTTGTACTGGCCCCCCATGGCGATGAAGACGTCGACACGCGGATGCTTGAGCTCGGCGCGCGGAATCAGCTCGACGTCGACGGCCAGGCCGTTGGCGTCCCACACCGGGCGCACGCCCAGCAGGTACAGCACCTGGCCCTCGTTGACGCCGTAGTCGCGCATCGTGTCCATGCCGTTGAGGTCGATGCCGACCTTCGTCGGATGGCGGGACTTCAGCAGATCGTCGATGAGCTGCCGGGCCACCTCGTAGGACGGACGTGTCGGGATCTCCTCGGGGTTGAGGCTGTAGAGGTTGCGGCCGCCGGGCACGCTGGACGGATTGCGCACCGGGTCCGGCCCCGGTCCCGCCGCGATGTAGCGGCCCTCGAGCGCATCGAGCAGGGCCACGATCTCGCGGTCGGCCTGGCGCAGGTGCGCCAGCAGCTCGCGCGCGTGGTCGGCGTCGGCGCGCAGCGCCGGCGGCGGTGCCGCCGTGCCGATGACGCTGTCGCGCACGAAGCGGCGCGCGCGCTCGTGCAGCCAGTCGGCGCGCGCCGCGCCGGCGAGCCCGGCCGGCGGCGGCTCGGCCAGCGCGAGGCGCTCGATGAAGGTCTGCCGCAGCGACGCGACGAGCGGATCGAGCAGGCGCGCATCGTCGGGCACCTGGCCGAGCACGTGCAGGGTCTTCGGCGTCGCCTCCTCGGCCTGGCGATCCAGCCACTCGCCGACGGCCTCGACGGCGGCGTCGCTCAGCGGCGCGTCGCCGGCCGGCGTGCCGGGGATGCGCGCGGCACGCGCGGCCGCGCCGATGCGCTTGCGGAACTCCTGCTTGAGCACGCCCGCCTCGAGGGTCGCGAACTTCTGCACATCCTCCTGCAGATGGCGCAGCTCGGGCGACAGCGGGGAGCGCTCGCCCAGCGGCGGCAGGTGGTCGACGAGCAGGGCGGCGGCGCGGCGGCGGGCGAGCGTCGATTCGCCGATGTTGTCCATGATCCAGGGGTAGATCACCGGCATGTGGCCGATCAGCAGGTCGGTCCAGTCCTGCGCACCCAGGCCGGTGCCCTTGCCCGGCAGCATCTCGAGCGAGCCGTGCGTGCCCCACAGCACCAGCGCCTGCGGCTTGTAGTCCTCCTGCAGCCACCAGTGGAACGCGAGGTAGTTGTGCGGCGGCGGGATGTCCTTGGCGTGCAGCACCTGCTCGTCCTCGACCTGCCCGCGCAGCGGCTGCGGCATCAGGATGACGTTGCCCAGGCGCACCGAGGGCAGCACGATCTGTTCGACGCCGTGGCGCTTGACGACCATGTAGCGTCCCGGCGGCGGCCCGAACCGCGCCTCGACGGCGGCGCGTTGCGCCGCGTCGAGCTTGCTGCGATACCAGGCCAGGTATTCGGGCAGCGGGATCAGGACCGTGCCCGGCGCGTCGGCCAGGCGTTCGAGGTCGCCCTGCGCCCAGGGGCCGTAATTGCGGCCGCGCGCCTTCATCCAGTCGATCAGTTCGTGGGCCGTCTGCGGCAGCGGATCGACCCGATAGCCGCGCTGCTTCAAGCGCGGCAGGAAACGCAGCAGGCTCTCGGGCCCGTCGAGGAAGGCGCCGGTGGGGCTGCCGCGCATCAGGTCGTCGGCGCCGAGCGCGTTGTTGTAGTAGACGATGGCGACGCGCTTGTCGGCATTGGCCGTGCGCCGCAGGTCGACCCAGGCGCGCGCGCGCGCGGCGAAATGCTGCACGCGCTCGGGTATCGGCTCGTGCAGGCGGAAGCCGGCGGCATTCAACTGCAGCCCGCCGACGACGATCGGCTCGATCGTGCCGAGCATCTCCTGCAGGCTCATGAACAGGCCGCGGTCGTGCGCGTTCAGGCCTTCGGGGTTGGCGCGCCACTCGGCGATGGTCGCGCCCAGCATCGAGATCGGGCGCAGATAGGGCACGCCCAGCTCGGCCAGGATCGCGGCGTGGGCGTCGGACCACAGCCGCCCATGGCGATCCTCGATGACGAGGTCGGGGTGCAGCTCGCGCACCAGCCGCTCCATGCTCGTCGAATACTCCGAGAAGATCGTGGCGACGTTGAAGCCCTGGGCCGTCAGCGCGGCGACGAGGGCGTCGGTGACCTGGGTGTCGTGCGTGACCCAGAAGGCCTGCTGGATCAGCAGCGCCGCCACCGGGGCGCCGGCGCGCCAGCCGGCGCGGGTGCGGAATTCGGCCAGCGTGTCGATCGCCTGGTCGTGACCCGGCAGGTAGTAGCCGCTCTCGGGCATCGGCAGCGGCGGCTCGACGCTGCCCTTGCCGCCGAAGTAATGCACCGCGATGTACTGGTACAGGCGGCGCATGTTGACGTTGCCGTTGGGCACCCAGTAGGCCGCGATGCGCTCGTCGGTCTCGAGGATGCCGGCGCGCTGCAGCGAGGCATGCGCGCCGCGGCGGTCGAGCGCGACGACGCGCGGCTTGCCGGTGGCGCCGCGCGCCGCGCGCAGCCGCTCGGTCAGCACCGCGGCATCGGGCGCGGCGATGTTGAGCACCAGCACCAGGTCCTGCTGGCGCAACTGCTCCACGCTCGGCAGCCGATCGGTGTCCATGAAGATCGACGGCATGCCGGCCGCGCGCGCCGCCTCGCTCAAGGCCGGCATGGCCCGGTCCCAGACGCCGACGAAGGCCAGATGCGGTGCGGCGGCGGCAGCCGCATGGGCCGGTGCGGCGGCCCACAGCAGCAGCCAGGCCAGCAGGGCCGGCAGGCTGAGGCGCAGGACCCGCGCCAGCATCAGAAGCCCAGCGTCGCGCTCAGCACGGCGCCGAAGCCGGGGGCGAGCAACTGCTGCTGCGCATAGGCCTCGCGGTAGCGGACGTCGAGGACGTTGTTCAGCGCCAGGCTCAGGTCCACCGGCGTGCTGCCGGCGTGCAGGCGCAGGCCGCCGCGCAGGTTGAGGACGGCAAAGCCCGGGATCTGGTAGCCCGCACGGTACGGCGGGTTGGTCGTCGCGTTCGGCGAGCCCCGGGCGGGGTCGGTCGCGAAGCCCACGTCGGCCTGATCCTGCGGCGCGTGGTGGCGCAGGCGCTCGGCCCAGCGCAGCGCCGCCTCGGCCCACCAGGACGCGCCCGCACCCTGGGCGCGCAGCCCGACGCGGCCGTTGAACGGTGGCATGAAGCGCAGCGGCACATGCGCCGCCTGATCGACGCCATGGGTGTAGGTTGCGCTGGCGAACGCGCGCAGGCCGGCGCCCAGCATCACGCCGGCGTCGAGTTCGGCGCCGTCGACTTCGCCGCGGCCGCTGTTGACGCCGCGCTGCGCGGTGACGACGCCGACGCCCGGGATGTCGATCGTGCCCTGGGCGACCGAGGTGATGAGGTCCTTCAGGTTCATCCGGTACAGCGTCGCCGAGGCCCAGCCGGCCGGCGCCGACCAGCGCGCCGAGACCTCGTAGCTCAGGCTGTGCTCGGGGCCCAGACCCGGGCTGGGCACGCTGGCGATGCCGGTGGCGAAGACCGGCACGCTGGTGCTCAACATGTCCGAATAGGTCGGCGCGCGGAAGCCGCTGGCGACGTTGCCGGCCAACGACCAGGCCGGCGTGATGCGGTACAGCAGGCCCAGGCTGTAGGTCGGCGCGTGCCAGCTGCGGTTCAGGCGCAGGTCGGCGACCGTGAACGGGGCCAGCGCGTCGACGGCCACCGGATGCGAATTCAGCGTCACCTGCTCGAAGCGCGCGCCGGCATCGAGCGAAAGATCGCGCGTCAGCGCCCATTGCGCGAGCGCGAAGGCGTCGAGCACGTCGTAGGTCCCGTCGGGCACCTGGCCGTTGGGCGTCACCGTGACGACGGCGCCCGTGGCCTTGTTGGTCGTGGCGAGCAGCTTCGACGACGCCAGGTTCTCGAAGCGGGCATCGGCGCCCAGGGTCAGCAGCGCCGCGCCGAGACGGGCCGTGTTCTGCAGCCCCAGTCCAGCGATGTGCTGTGAGGTGAGCGCCGTCGTCACGCTGACGCTCGTCGCCGCCTCGTTGGTCGTCAGGCGCGACGCATCGTATTGCTGGGCGTAGACGTAGCTCTGGAGATGCTCGCTGTAGCGGCCCAGGTCGCTCCGCTCGTAGCCGAGCTTGGCGATCCAGCGCCGCTCGTAGGGGCCGAAGATGCGCGGCACGCCGCTCGGGTTCAGCTTCGATTGCGAGTAGGTCTGGACGTCGGTGCGCGAGTCGGCGACGAGCGATGCGCTCAGCGTCTGCCGCGGGTCGATGTGCCAGGCCGCGCCGGCGTGGCCGCCGAGGTTGTCGAAGCCGGCGTTGGCAATCGTGCCGACACCCGGCGCGTGGTATTTGCCCAGGTGCTGACCCGACAAGCCGAACGTGCCGGCCGCCGTGTCGCCGGTCAACGTCAGGTCGGTCCAGCCCGTGGTTTCACCGTCGACGCTGGCCAGGCGCGCACCGGCGTCGCCCGACAGGCCCTGGCGGGCCGAGAACGGATTCGACTGCTTGCCGATGACGTTGACGACGCCGCCGATGGCATCGCTGCCGAACTGCACCGCACCCGGGCCGCGCAGCACTTCGATGCGGGCGACGCTGGCGATCGGGAACTGGTTGAAGAAGCCGTTGGGGCCGCTGAACTCGGCGCCGTTGTTGATGCGGATGCCGTCCCAGAGATAGACGACGCGGTTGCCGATCTGGCCACGGATGATCGGCGAGCCCTGGACGTTGTTGTACGACGACCAGACGCCGGGAACCTCGGCCAGCATCAGGTTGGGGGTACGGGCCTGCTCGTGCGCGATCTGCTCGCCGCCCACCAGCGACACCGCCTGGGGGATGTCGGCCAGCGACTGCGGCGTGCGGGTCGCCGTGATGACGATCGGCGATGCAGCGGGTGGCGCAGCGTCTGCGCCCCAGGCGGGGCCTACGGCAACGCCCGTCATGCCGGCCAGCGTCGATACGCCCCGGGTGAACCAGTTCCTGGACCACGCGGCCCACACTCGCTGGCGTCGGAACCGAGGCCGGTCGATGCCTGTACGCAACTCCATTCGATACCCTCCTCGGTCGCATTACGAGTCCCGTCAACGGACTCTCCGCTTGTTGCCGACCAAGTCTAAAGGCTAGAGATTGCGGCACATCGACAGATGCATCACCCCCCCCAATACCGGGGAATGAATATTTCACGCGGCCCGAAGCAAGGGGGGTCGTCGGGCCCAGGTACCGCGAGGCGCCGGGCAAGCTGGCGCTCTTGGCTCTCTTGGTCGGTCTGCCCTGGGTCGACATCACGACCGACTTCGCCAAGCAATTCACAGCTATTGGCCGTGAGCTGGCATTTCGTACTGGTATCCATAAGAATCGGATGGCAAACCATCCAAGAGGGAACCAGGAACCACGCAGTGGAAGGTCGCACCCGATGACATCCGGGCACCGGCAGTCGCCTGGCGTTCGCCCGGCCGCCACGGGGCCGTGGCCGGGCCTGGCGCCGCAAGCATCGGCGCGCCTGGCATGGATCGCCGCGCAGGCGCCGATCCTGTTCACGCTGCTCGTCCTCGTGCTGTTGGGCTGGGCGGCGGTGACCATCGCCTCCGACCTCGTGACGGTGGCGCACATCGAGGACCGGCAACTGCCCAAGCTCGAACTGATCCAGGAGGCGAAATACGCCGACCTCGTCGCCAGCGTCGCGCTAGGCCAGGCCGTGATGGCACAGGACCGGGCCCAGGCCCGGGACTCGGTGGATCGCTACGCGGAGTTCGATCTGCGCGCGCAGCGGGCGCTCAGCCGCATCGAGGCGACCACGCGGGCCGAGGCCAACAAGGCCCGCGTCCGATCGGTGCTGCAGGCGCACGACGCGCTGCTGGCCGCTCGGGGCCGCGTGCTCATGACGCTGCAGGACCCGTCCGGCGCCCCGCTGCAGGACGCGCAGACGAAGGCCCTCGATACGACCCTGAACGCCTACCTCGCCCGCCTGCAGGTGCTCTACGACGCCGAATCCAGGAACGTGGGCAAGGGCATCGCCGATGCGCTGGTCAAGACGATGCGTGCGCGCGGCCTCGTCGCGCTGGCCGGCGTGCTGGCGCTGCTGGCGGTGCTGCAGCAGCTGCGGGTCCGCTTTCGCGCCGCCCGGGAATCGGTCGCGCGCAAGGACCGCGAGATCGAGGTCCTGCAGCGGCAGCGCGACGGCCTCGTGCGCGAGGTTCATCACCGCATCAAGAACCACTTGCAGGGCCTGCTGACGCTGATCGAAGGCGGCGCCGCCGGCGATCCGGCCGCGGCCGCTCCGCTGCAGACGCTCGAAGGCCATGTGCTGGCGCTGATCAACGTGCATGGCCTGCAGGCCGGGTCCGGGCCCGCCGGCGGCGGCGCGATCTCGCTGCGCGAACTCGTGGCCAACCAGCTGCCGCTGATCGAGGCCAGCTTCCCGTCGACCACCGTGAAGCTCGATGCGGCCGCCGACACGCAGGCCCTGCTCGACAGCGACCAGGCGGTGCCGGTGGCGCTGGCGGTCACCGAGCTCATCGTCAACGGCCTCAAGCATGGCGTGGGCGCGCAGGTCGCGGTGGCGATCTCTAGCGGCGAGGGCCTGGCGGCGATCGCCATCACCAACCGCGTCGCGGCGCCGCCGGACTTCGACTGGGAACGACGCGTCGGTCTGGGCACGGGATTGCAGCTCCTCGCCTCGCTGCTGCTGGGCATCGGCCGCATCGACCAGGGCCCGAACCCGCCCGGCGAGCTGACGATGACGATCCATCTCGAGACGGCCCGCGCCTAGCCCGACCATGGCCCGCATCCTCCTCGTCGAAGACGATGCCCTCGTGCGGCATGGCATCTCGCGCATGCTGGTCGCGGCCGGTCACGAGCTGCGCGTCGCGTCGCGCGGCGCCGCCGGCGTCGACGAGGCGGCCTTGTTCGATCCGCAACTCGTGGTGCTCGATGTCGGCCTGCCCGACTTCGACGGCATCGAATGCGCGCGGCGGCTGCGCGCGGCGCGCTATGCGGGCCCGATCGTCTTCCTGACCGCCGACGGCAGCCCCGACACCGTGCGCGCCGCCATCGGCCTGGGCGCGCATTCGTACATGGTCAAGCCGATCACCGGCACGCAGTTGCTGCCCGTCGTGCTGACCGCGCTGGCGGCCGCCGACGCGGCGCACGAGCGCGAGCGGCGGATGCAGACCGCGCTCGACGACAGCCGTCGCATCAGCGCCGCCGTCGGCGTCCTCGCCGAACGCCATGGGACCTCGACCACCGCGGCCTTCGAGCTGCTGCGCGGTCGGGCCCGCGGACGCTCGCAGAAGGTCAGCGCCGCCGCCGAGGAAGTGCTGTCGCGGGTCGAGCAGGCGCCCGGCGAAACGCCGGGATAGAGGGAAGCCACCTCGGGGCCGCCGGCGCCTGCGCGGGCTGAGAGCCCCGTGGGCGGCGGCCGGCGACCGGCGGCAAGCAAGGGCCCCGCGGCCTCGTTACTGCGTCTTCGTCAGGTAGTTGACGTAGCACAGGCTGTAGATGTCCAGATTGCGCTGCACGAGGTAGTTGCGCGACGCCACGGACAGTCCCGGCAACGTCATGTTGTAGTAGGCCCCGTTGGGCGCCACCGACAGCGACTGGCCGAAGGTCCACGCGCATTTGTCGCCGTTCTCGGCGCCGTTCGAATCGGCCCAGCCGGTGCGCGGATTCGGGTCGGTCATCGTCTCTTCGAGCTCGTGCGCCACGACCGAGATCATGCCGTCGACGCCGGCGTTGCCGTTGGGCCCGACGGATTGCGCGGCGCAGCCCGAGAGGCAGCGGTTGGCATTGCCGACGAAGGAGTACTTGATGTTGACGCCCTGGATCGTGCCGCTGGTGTGCCAGCCGCAGTACTTGGTGCAGAAGCCCGAGGTCTCGGAGACGTCGGACGAGGTCAGCACGAAGTAGACGGCGTTCGGGTCCTTGATGCCCGACCTGGTGATGTAGGTCGAGACGATGGTCGCGATGTCGCTGTCGCGCAGCTTGCTGCCGCGCGAATAGGCGTCGCTGCCCTGGAACGTCGTGCCCAGCGACCCGGTGACGGCCGTGCCGCCGCTGCCCGTGTACAGCGAGTTGATCGCCAGATAGGGCGAACCGCTGACGCCGTGGATGAAGTCGCCGACGATGGACTGCCCGGCCGGCGTGTCGCTGCCGTTGGCCTGGTTCCAGTTGCCGTACCAGATCAAGTGCACGTTCGGCGTCGTCAGCACCGGTCCGCCGTTCCACTTGATGACCGGGGTCATCGACCCCGTCGATCCGGCCGTCGGCGCCTCGCTGGTCATGTGACCCGGATTGATGCGGTGCGGAATCGGCGGGCCGGCGGTCTCCGGCGCTGCGGCGCGGGCCTGCAGGCCCGCCAGGCCCAGGATCGCGATGCCGAGATGACCGAGGAACGATGGAAAGCGTTGCTTCATGATCGAGCTACCGTTCTAACGTATTGAATGAACCAACCAAGATCGGATGACGGTCTTGATTGAGCGAGTTGGCAACGATACCCATTCAATAGACGCGTATATCAAGGGTAATCATGTAGCGTCATGCGATATCACCGGAAGTCCATTCCAGTGTCATAACCATCGAGTTCCCGGCCGTCGGCGGTCGCCGGCCGGACGGCATCGGTCCGCCGGGATGGGCAGGCACAATCCGGCGCCGATCCCGCTCCGCCCTCGTCAGCCATGCCCAGCATCACCATCGAAGTCCGCAGGCGTTACGACCACGCGACCGAGGTCGCGCTGATGGAGGCCGTGCAGGCGGTGCTCGTCGAAGCGTTCCGGATCTCGCCCGTGCATCGCAACGTGGCGCTGGTCGTCCACGAGCCGCACCGCTTCATCGGCCGCACGGATTGCCCGGCGCCCGAATACCTGACGAACATCAGCATCTTCCTGCTGCCCGGCCGCTCGACGGCCGCCAAGCGCCGGCTCTACGACGGCCTGGCCGAGCGGCTGGAGGCCTTCGGCATCCCGCGGCAATGCCTGCTCGTGAAGATCCACGAACTGCCGGCCGAGAACTTCGGCGTGCGCGGCGGGCAGGCGCTGTGCGATGTCGAGCTGGGGTATCCGGTCGACGTCTGAGGGCGCCTTTCAGGCGGACGCGCGCAGCACGATCAGCAGGTCCTTGGCGCTGACGCGGTCGCCGGGGCCGACGAGCACTTTCTCGATCTCGCAGTCGCGCTCGGCCGCGATGTGGGTCTCCATCTTCATCGCCTCGAGCGCGACCAGCGGGCTGCCCGCGCGCACCTTCTGCCCCGCCTTCACCGGCACCGAGACGATGCCGCCGGGCATCGGCGCGGCGACGTGCAGCGGGTTGCCGGGCTCGGCGACGGGGCGCTTGGCGGCCGACTTGGCGCCTGCCGCGGCGTCGCGGGCCTCGTCGACATGGACGGTGCGGCTCTGGCCGTTGAGTTCGAACTGCAGCCGGTGGCTGCCGCTCTCGGCATCGCGCTGCAGCGCCTGCAGCGTGACGAGCAGCGTCTTGCCGGGGTCGATCTCGATCGAGAGCTCGTCGCCGAGGTGCAGGCCGTAGAAGAAGGCCGGCGTCGGCAGCACCGAGGTGTCGCCGTAATGGCGGCGATGCTCGAAATACTGCTGCGTCACCTTCGGGTACATCAGGTACGAGGCGAGCTGGCGGTCGTCGAGCTTGACGCCGCAATCATGTTCGCCCTGCGCGCGCGCGGCCTCGAGGTCGACCGGCGCGATCTGCGCTCCCGGCCGGTAAGGCGCCGGCGGCTCGGCCTTCAGGATCTTGCGGCCGAGTTCGAGCGGGAAACCGTCGGGCGGGAAGCCGAGCTCGCCCTTGAACAGCGAGACCACCGATTCGGGGAACGCCATCTCGCGCGCCGGGTCGGCGACCTCGGCCGGCGTGAGGTCGTTGGCGACCATCATCAGCGCCATGTCGCCGACGACCTTCGACGTCGGCGTGACCTTGACGATGTCGCCGAAGAGCTGGTTCACGTCGGCATAGGCGCGAGATACCTCGGTCCAGCGATGTTCGAGGCCCAGCGAGCGCGCCTGTTCGCGCAGGTTCGTGTACTGGCCGCCCGGCATCTCGTGGCGGTAGACATCGGCGGTGCCCGAGCGGATCTCGCTCTCGAAAGGCGCGTAGTAGCGCCGCACGCCTTCCCAGTACATGCTGGCGCCGTGCAGCGCGTCGAGGTCGACGCCGGGGTCGCGTTCGCTGCCGGCCAGCGCCGCGGCGATGCTCGAGAGGTTCGGCTGCGAGGTCAGCCCGCTCATCGCGTCGAGCGCGCCGTCGACGGCGTCGCAGCCGGCGTCCACGGCGGCCAGCACCGACGCGGCCGCGATGCCGCTCGTGTCGTGGGTGTGGAAATGCACCGGCAGCCCGGTCTCGGCCTTCAGCGCGCGCACGAGTTCGGCGATGGCGCGCGGCCGGCCGACGCCGGCCATGTCCTTGATCGCCAGCACATGCACGCCGGCAGCCTTGAGTTCGCGCGCGATGCCGAGGTAATAGCCGAGCGCGTATTTCGGCCGCGTCCTGTCGTGCAGGTCGGCCGTGTAGCAGATCGTGCCCTCGCACAGCGCGCCGCTGGCGAGCACGGCGTCGATCGCGACGCGCATGTTCTCGACCCAGTTCAGCGAATCGAAGACGCGGAACAGGTCGACGCCGCCGGCTGCCGCCTGCTCGACGAAGAAGCGCACGACGTTGTCGGCGTAGCTCGTGTAGCCGACGCCGTTGGCGCCGCGCAGCAGCATCTGGAAGATGACGTTCGGGATCTGCGCGCGCAGCAGCGCCAGGCGCTGCCACGGGTCCTCCTTGAGGAAGCGCAGCGCGACGTCGAAGGTCGCGCCGCCCCAGCATTCGAGCGAGAACAGCTGCGACAGCGAGCGCGCGTAGTACGGCGCGATCGGCAGCATGTCGGCCGTGCGCATGCGCGTGGCCAGCAGCGACTGGTGCGCGTCGCGCAGCGTCGTGTCGGTGAGCAGCACCGGCTTGCTCTCGAGCATCCATTGCGCGAAGCGCGCCGGGCCGAGTTCGCGCAGGCGGTCGCGGCTGCCGGGCGGGATCGGCGCCTGCGCATCGACCTTCGGCAGCACCGGGCGCGGCAGCGGCAGCTCGGGCTGCCTGCGGCCCTTCATCTCGGGATGGCCGTTGACGGCGACCTCGCCGAGGTGGCGGAGCAGCCTCGTCGCGCGGTCGCGCCGGCGCGTGAAGGCCATCAGCTCGGGCGTGGTGTCGATGAAGCGCGTCGTCAGCTCGCCGGTGACGAAGGCCGGGTGGTTGATCAGGTTCTCGAGGAACAGCAGGTTCGACGCCACGCCGCGGACGCGGAACTCGCGCAGCGAGCGGTCCATGCGCGCGATCGTCTCGGCCGCGCTCGGCGCCCAGGTCGTGATCTTCACGAGCAGCGAGTCGTAGTAAGGCGTGATCACCGCGCCGCCGTAGGCCGTGCCGGCATCGAGCCGCACGCCGAAACCGGCCGGGCTGCGGTAGGCCGTGAGGCGGCCGTAATCGGGCAGGAAGCCGTTGCTCGGGTCCTCGGTCGTGATGCGGCATTGCAGCGCATGGCCGTTCAGCGCGATGCGCTCCTGCGGGGGCACGCCGGCGGCGCGGCGGCCGCCTTCGTCCTCGAGCAGGCCGATATGGCCACCCTCGCTGATGCGGATCTGCGCCTTCACGATGTCGACGCCGGTGACCATCTCGGTCACCGTGTGCTCGACCTGGATGCGCGGGTTGACCTCGATGAAATAGAAGGCGCCGCTGTCGACGTCCATCAGGAACTCGACGGTGCCGGCATGCGTGTAGTGCACCGCGCGCATCAGCCGCAGCGCGCTGTCGCACAGCGCGGAGCGCGTCGCGTCGTCGAGGTAGGGCGCCGGCGCGCGCTCGACGACCTTCTGGTTGCGCCGCTGCACCGTGCAGTCGCGCTCCCACAGGTGGACGACGTGGCCATGCTGGTCGCCGAGGATCTGGACCTCGACATGGCGTGCACGCCGCACGAGCTTCTCGAAATACACCTCGTCGTTGCCGAAGGCGGCGAGCGCCTCGCGCCGCGCCGCGGCGAGCGCGGCCTCGACCTCGCCCTCGTTCTCGATCACGCGCATGCCGCGGCCGCCGCCGCCCCAGCTCGCCTTGAGCATCAGCGGGTAGCCGACACCGGCGGCCATCGCCAGGCAGCTCGCGAGGTCGGCCGGCAGCGGCGGCGTCGCCGGCATCACCGGCACGCCGGCGGCGACCGCCGCGTGCCGCGCCGCGACCTTGTTGCCCAACGTGCGCATGACCTCGGGCGTGGGGCCGATCCAATGCATGCCGGCGGCGATCACGGCCTCGGCGAAATCGGGGTTCTCGGAGAGGAAGCCGTAGCCGGGGTGGATCGCGTCGACCTGGGCGGCGCGCGCGATGCGCAGGATGTCGGCTATGTCCAAGTACGCGGCCAGGGGCTTGCGGCCCTCGCCGACGAGGTAGGCCTCGTCGGCCTTGAAGCGGTGCAGCGCCAGCCGGTCCTCGCGCGAATGGATCGCGACGGTGCGGATGTGCATCTCGGACGCCGCGCGCATGACGCGGATGGCGATTTCGCTGCGGTTGGCGATGAGCAGCGATTTGATCTTCGTGGACTTCATGACGGCTTCGGGATTCAGGTTCTCGTTCGATGAGGTTCCGCCGCAAGGCCTGTGCCAGCGCATGCGCCGGACCCTGCCGGACCGGGATCGATCGTCTCACGGCGGTGCAGGCCGCCCAAATCGGGGCAGCACCCGAGCGCCGGACTAAGCCATCAGCACCTGCAGACTGTGCTCGACCGCCGCGGTCAGGCGCTCGAGCGTGCGCAGCTGCTGTTCACCGGCGCCGGCCAGCGCCGCGGCATCGCCGGCCCGCTGCGCGCGCAGCAGCGCGAGCCAGCCTTCGCGCGCCTCGGCCTGCGCGGCGCGGATCTCGGGCGACGTCAGCGGCGCGGCCTCGATCGCCTGCTGCACGCGCTCGTAATCGGCGAGCGCGAGCTGCAGCTGCTCGGCGCGATCGGCACGCGGCGCCAGCCGGTCGAGCAGCGCCTGCTTGACCAGGCGCTGCGTGCGCATGCGCTGGCTGCCGCAGAGGTTGACGATGGCCAGCGCGCGCGCAGCGCCGCCGGCTTCGAGCGCGGCGGTGAGGCGGTCGGCGGCCTGCAGCAGACCCTCGGCGCGCGTATCGATCGCCTCCAGCGTCGTGAGGTCGAGCCGCAGCGCCAGCGCCAAGCGCAACGACTCCCAGGCCACGGTGACATCGCGCAGCGCCGCCGCGGCATCGGCATCGAGCCCGCTGCCGCCATGGCCGCCGGAACAGCCGAGATGGTCGAGGTTGTCGAGCAGCCGTTGCACGGCCTCCTGCTGGCGCCGACGCGCGCCGGCGGCGTCGATGCGCGCCAGCCGCTGCGCCGCCTGCGCGACGAGGCGCTGCGAGAGCATGCGCAGCTGCCCGGCGCGGTTCACCGCGTCGGCGCGGCGCGCGGCGTCGACGACCGAGCGCGCGACATCGGCCAAGCGCAGATTGGCATCCATCGCGGCGCCGCGCAGCAGCCTGTAGGCGCCGTCCTCGTCGAGGCTGCGCGCGGCCATCAGCAGGCCCTTGGCGCGGTCGATCCAGATGCGGTCGTCGATCTGCGCGCGCAGCGCCGCGATCTCTCCGCGCAGCGCGGACTCGCGCCGATGGCGCGCCGCGGCAGCGGCGAGCAGCGCCGGCAGCACGGCGGCGGAGGGCAGCTCGAGCCAGCAATCGGCCCCGGCGCGGCCGAGCGCGGCGGCCTGCGCGGCGTCGATGCCGGGCGCGATCACCGACAGCGCGTGCGTGGGGACGAGCGCGAGCAGCGGCGCGATGTCGCCGCCGCGCGGCAGCTGGCAGACGAACTGATGCGGTGCACCGGACGCCGCATCGCGCACCAGGCTGATGCAATCGACGACCGCGACGACCTCGGCGCCGGCGTTCTCGAGCCGCTCGCCCAGCGCTTGCGCAGCGGCCGGCGTGTCGGCGCAGGCGACGACGCGCAGAGGGCCATCACGGTCCTTGTCCATGCCCGCGAGCTTAGCCGCGTGGCGTCGCCGGCGCCGGCGACGCGACGCGGGCACGCCGCTTGCAACGCGAAGCCTGCGGTGTAACGACGCACCGCCGCAGTGAAGCGCCACCGCTGGCGCCCGTCCCACTGAAAACAAGCGCCGCGCGCGCTTGGTTGCCATTTCGCCAACCCCCGTGATCGCCGCGGCGCAGCCGTGGCCGTCCATCCACCTCAGGGATCCGCCATGTCCGAATTCAAGACATTCATCCGCTCCGGTCATTGGCCGACCCTGGCGGCCTCGTTTCTCTATTTCGATTTCACGTTCGCGATCTGGGTGCTCAACGGCGCGATGGGGCCGTTCATCAGCGAGTCCTACGGGCTGAATGCGGCGCAGAAGGGATTCATGATCTCGGTGCCGATCATCGCCGGCGCGCTGATGCGCTTTCCGCTCGGGCTGCTGTCGCAATACATCGGCCGCAAGAACGCGGCGCTGGTCGAGATGGCGCTCATCGTCGCCGCGCTGGCCTTCGGTTTCTATTTCGTCCACAGCTACGACAGCGTGCTCGCGATGGGCGTGCTGCTGGGCATCGCCGGCGGCAGCTTCGGCGTCGCGCTCTCGCTCGGATCGGGCTGGTTCCCGCCGAAGTACAAGGGGCTGGCGATGGGCATCGCCGGCGCCGGCAATTCGGGCACCGTGCTCGCCGTGCTGTTCGCGCCGCCGCTGGCGCAGCATTACGGCTGGCAGACCGTCTACGGCCTGGCCGCGCTGACGATGCTGCTGCCGATGGTCGTGATGGCGATCGCCGCCAGGGAGCCGCCCGACCGCGAACAGCAGACGCTGCGTGAGCATCTGTCCTGCCTGTTCGAAAAGGACGGCTGGGCCTTCAGCCTCATCTACGTCATCACCTTCGGCGGCTTCATCGGCCTGGCGAGCTTCCTGCCGACCTATTTCCACGACCAGTTCGCCGTCACCAAGATCCAGGCCGGCCAGCTGACGATGCTGGCGACGCTGATGGGCAGCGCCGTGCGCGTCGTCGGCGGCTATGTCGCCGACCGCATCGGCGGCATCAACACGCTCTCGGGCGTGCTGCTGCTCGTCGCGCTGACGCTGACCGGTTGCGGCTTCATGGGCCATTCGCTGGCGCTGACGACGCTGCTGTTCATGCTCTGCTTCGCGGCCCTCGGTGCCGGCAACGGCGCGCTGTTCCAGCTCGTGCCGCTGCGCTGGCCGCTGACGACGGCCGTGGCCGGTTCGATGATCGGCGAGATCGGTGCGCTCGGCGGCGGCTTCCTGCCGAACGCGATGGGGCAGTCCAAGCAGCTCAGCGGCAGCTATCTCTACGGCTTCCTCGCCTTCACGCTGCTGGCGCTGGCGATGCTGATCATGCTGCGCTGGGTGCAGATCCGCTGGACGCGCACCTGGGACGAGAAGGGTGGCCGCGCGCGCGCCGATGCACCGCGCGTGGCGAACGACCCGGCCTACATGCCTTCGGCCGCCGCGCCGCGCAGCGCGAGCTGAAATGAAGAACGCCGGCGGCGCGCGCTCAGCGCGGCAAGAAGAGGAGCCAGTAGATCAGCAGGCCGTTGAACAGCAGCGAGACGGCCAGCGCGATCTTCCACAGCGCCGCCGGGTCGCGCTGCAGCAGCGGCGTGGCCAGCGGCGCGCTGACCGGGCGCGAGGCACCGCGCTCGAGCGCGAGCAGCAGTTCCTCGGCCGTCTCGAAGCGCTGCGCGGCATCGCGCGCGACGGCCTTGGCCAGCAGGTGGTCGAGCCAGATGGGGATGTCGGGTCGCAGCCGCGACGCCGGCACCGGATCGCGCCGGAAGCGGCCGACCTGGTAGGGCTCGATCTCGCCATACGGCAGCCGGCCGGTGAGCCATTGGTAGATCGTCGCGCCCAGCGCGTACAGATCCGATCCGGCATCGGCGCTCGCACCTTCCCATTGCTCGGGATTCATGTAGCTGGGCGTGCCGGCGCGCAGTTCGCGCGCCGCCGCCGTCTCGCGGCCGCTGACGGCGCTGCCGAGGTCGAGCACGCGCCATGCGCCGTCGTCGCCCAGGTGCAGGTTGGCGGGCTTGATGTCGCGGTGGACGACGCCCTGGCGGTGCAGCCGACCGAGCGCGCGGGCGATGGCCAGCGCCGCGCTAACGGCCTCGGCGACGGTCGCCTTGCGGCCGCCGGCCATCTGCTGCTCGATCGTGCGCCCGCCATGCCAGTCGTAGACGACGTAGAGCGCGCTCGCGTCGGCGCGGCGCTCGTGGACGCGGACGAAACCGGCGCCGGCCTGGTCGGCGACGCGCGAGCCGAGCCAGGCCTCGTGCGCCAGCATCGCGCGCTCGTCGAGGTCGCTCGCGCGGCCCGGGCTCAGCGTCTTGATCGCGACGAGCGCACCGGTCCCGGGATCGCGTGCCTGGTACAGGCGGTGCACGCCGCTGTCGGCGACGAGCGCCGTGATGCGGTAGCCGTCGATGAGCTCGCCGACCTTCAGTGCCGCCGCCGCGGGCAGCCGCTTCATCTCGGCGCGCTCGTCGTCGAGCCGGCGCGCGTCGAGCCCGGCGACGCGGATCACGAGCGCGGTCGCGTTGTCGCGCCCGCCGCCGGCGATCGCCGCCGCGACGAGCGCCGCGGCCGCCTGCGCGGCGCTGCCCTGGCGCGCCAGCGCGGCGATGCGCGCGGGTTTGAGCACGCCATGCACGCCGTCGCTCGTCAGCAGATAGCAGTCGCCGACGCGCACCTCGCCCTGCCCGTAATCGACGCGCACGGTGTCGTCGAGACCGATGGCTCGCGTGAGCCGGCTGCGCTGGTCGGGATGGTCGTAGGCATGGTCCTGGCTCAGCTGCAACGCATCGTCGCCGCGCAGCAGCCAGGCGCGCGTGTCGCCGACGTGGGCCAGCGTCCAGGTCTGGCCGCGCAGCGCCAGCGCCGTCAGCGTCGTCAGCGCCGCGCCGCCGCCTTCGCGACCATGGCGGCGCCGGTTGTGGTCGGCGAGCCAGGCGTTCTGCGCCGTGATCAGGCGGTCGAGCACGACCGTCGTCTCCCAGGTCTCGGGCGCCGCGAAATAGTCGGCGAGCAAACCCATCACCGTCGTCTGCGCCGCCTCGAGTCCGCGGCCGCCGCCCGACACGCCATCCGCGAGCGCCGCGATGAGGCCGCGGCCGCCTTCGTCGGACGCCACCACGCCGCCGAAATCTTCGTTCAGCTCACGCGGCCCGCGCTGGCTCTGGTAGCCGATCTCGACTTCGAAACTCATCGCCGCATTGTCGCCAGTGCGGCCCTGCACCAAGGAAGATACGCATGAAGAAAGCCCAACTCGTCCTCGTCGGCAACGGCATGGCCGGCGTGCGCACGCTCGAGGAGCTGATCCGCATCGCCCCCGATCTGTACGAGATCACGGTGTTCGGCGCCGAGCCGCATCCGAACTACAACCGCATCCTGCTGTCGCCGGTGCTCGCCGGCGAGCAGCGGATCGACGAGATCATCCTCAACCCGTTGTCCTGGTACGCGGAGAACGGCATCACGCTGCACAAGGGCACGAAGGTCGATCGCATCGACCGCATCCACCGCCGCGTCATTGCCGCCGACGGCACCGAGTGCGCCTACGACCGCCTGCTGATCGCCACCGGTTCGAACCCCTTCATCCTGCCGGTGCCGGGCCGTGACCTGGAAGGCGTGATCGGCTACCGCGACATCGCCGACACGCAGGCGATGATCGCCGCGGCCGAGAAATACCGCCACGCGGTCGTCATCGGCGGCGGCCTGCTCGGCCTCGAGGCCGCGCATGGCCTGCTCAAGCGCGGCATGCAGGTCACCGTCGTCCACATCATGCCCTGGCTGATGGAGCGCCAGCTCGACGACGTGGCGGCCAGGATGCTGCAGAAATCGCTCGAGGAGCGCGGCATCCGCTTCCTCATCGGCGCGCAGACCGACAGCCTGATCGGCGGCGAGGACGGAAGGGTGATGGCCGTGCGCTTCAAGGACGGCAGCGAGATCCCGGCCGACCTCGTCGTGATGGCCGCCGGCATCCGTCCGAACACCACGCTGGCCGAGGCCGCGGGGCTGCATTGCCAGCGCGGCATCGTCGTCAGCGACACGATGCAGACCGTCACCGACCCGCGCATCTACGCCGTCGGCGAATGCGCGAGCCATCGCGGCATCGCCTACGGCCTCGTCGCGCCGCTGTTCGAGCAGGGCAAGGTCTGCGCCACGCATCTGGCGCAGTTCGGCATCGGCCGCTACGCCGGCAGCCAGACGAGCACCAAGCTCAAGGTCACCGGCATCGACCTGTTCAGCGCCGGCGAATTCATGGGCGGCGCAGGCACCGAGGAGATCGTGCTCTCGGACCCCTATGCCGGCGTCTACAAGAAGCTCGTGATCAAGGACGACAAGCTCGTCGGCGCCTGCATGGTCGGCGACACCGTCGACGGCAGCTGGTATTTCAAGCTGCTGCGCGACGGCCGCAAGGTCCACGACATCCGCGACAAGCTGATGTTCGGCGAGAGCCATATCGGCGACGTCGGCCACGAGGGCCATACGCGGGCGGCGCAGATGGCCGACAGCGACGAGGTCTGCGGCTGCAATGGCGTCACCAAGGGCGTCATCTGCAAGGCGATCAAGGAGCGCGGCCTGTTCACGCTCGACGAGGTGCGCAAGCACACGAAGGCCAGCGCCTCGTGCGGCTCATGCACGGGTCTCGTCGAGCAGTTGCTGATGTTCACCGCCGGCGGCGACTACAGCGCCGCACCGCGCAAGAAGGCGATCTGCGGCTGCAGCGACCACAGCCACGAGGACGTGCGCGAGGCGATCCGCAAGGCCCATCTGCTGACCATACCCGACGTCTACCGCGCACTCGACTGGCGCACGCCCGACGGCTGCGCCAGCTGCCGTCCGGCGATCAACTACTACCTGCTCAGCACCTGGCCCAAGGAGGCCGTCGACGACCCGCAGAGCCGCTTCGTCAACGAGCGCAGCCACGCGAATATCCAGAAGGACGGCCGCTACAGCGTGATTCCGCGCATGTGGGGCGGCGAGACGACGGCCGCCGAGTTGCGGCGCATCGCCGACGCGGTGGACAAGTACCAGATCCCGACCGTCAAGGTCACCGGCGGCCAGCGCATCGACCTGCTGGGCGTGAGGAAGGAGGACCTGCCGGCGGTCTGGAAGGACATCGGCATGCCCAGCGGCCATGCCTACGCGAAGGCGCTGCGCACGGTGAAGACCTGTGTCGGCAGCGAATGGTGCCGCTTCGGCACGCAGGACAGCACGCAGATGGGCAAGGACCTCGAACGCTCGCTGTGGCGCATGGTGGCGCCGCACAAGGTCAAGCTCGCCGTCAGCGGCTGCCCGCGCAACTGCGCCGAGGCCGGCATCAAGGATGTCGGCGTCGTCGGCGTCGATTCGGGCTGGGAGATCCATGTCGCCGGCAACGGCGGCATCAAGACCGAGGTCGCGCAGTTCCTGTGCAAGGTCAAGACCGCTGCCGAGGTGCTCGAGATCAGCGGCGCCTTCCTGCAGCTGTACCGCGAGTACGGCTGGTACCTCGAGCGCACCGTGCATTACGTGAACCGCGTCGGGCTCGACTTCGTCAAGCAGCGCGTCGTCGACGATGTCGAGGGGCGCCAGGCGCTGTGGGCAAGGCTGCAGTTCGCGCTCGACGGCGAGCCCGATCCCTGGTTCGACCATGCGCCGGCGCGCGTCGACCTGCGGCAGTTCGAGGCCATCGCTGTCGAAGCAGCCAAGGAACACGCATGAAGAACTGGATCACCGTCTGCCGCGTCGATGACATCCCGCTGCTCGGTTCGCGCCGCGTCGCGCGCGAGCGCGGCATCGCCGTGGCGCTGTTCCGCACCGCCGGCGACCGCGTCCATGCGCTGCTCGACCGCTGCCCGCACAAGGCTGGACCGCTGAGCCAGGGCATCGTCTTCGGCGAGGGTGTGGCCTGCCCGCTGCACAACTGGACGATCGGTCTCGCCGACGGCCGCGCGCGCGAACCCGACAGCGGCTGCACACCGACCTTCGCCTGCCGCGTCGAGGGCGGCGCCGTGATGCTCGACGCCGACGAACTGGCGCACCGCGCGACCGACCTCGCGCCGCCCGTCGCCGGCCCCTGCCGCTGAAGGCCATGGCCGAGACCCGATCGACCTGCCCTTATTGCGGCGTCGGCTGCGGCGTCGTCATCGAGAGCGAGGCCGGCCGCATCACCGGCGTGCGCGGCGACCCCGACCATCCGGCCAACCAGGGCCGGCTGTGCACGAAGGGCAGCACGCTGCACCTGAGCGCGGCGGCGCATCTGCAGCCGCAGGTGCGCGCGCTGCGGCCGATGCGGCGGCCGACGCGCGGCGCGCCGCTGCAGCCCACCGGCTGGGACGCGGCGCTCGACCTCGCCGCCGATCGCTTCGCTCAGGCGATAGCCACCGAAGGGCCCGACGCCGTCGCCTTCTACCTCAGCGGCCAGTTGCTGACCGAGGACTACGCCGTCTTCAACAAGCTCGCCAAGGGACTCGTCGGCACGAACCACGTCGACACCAATTCACGCCTGTGCATGAGCAGCGCCGTCTCGGGCTACAAGGGGTCGCTGGGCGCCGACGCGCCGCCGGCCTGCTACGACGACCTCTTGCTCGCGCGCACCGTCTTCATCACCGGGTCGAACATGGCCTGGGCGCATCCGGTGCTGTTCCGGCGGCTGGAAGACGCGCGGCGCGCGAACCCCGGTCAGAAGTGGATCGTCGTCGACCCGCGCCGCACCGAGACCGCCGAGGCCGCCGATCTGCATCTGCAGATCCTGCCGGGCACCGACGTCATGCTGCACCACGCGATGCTGCACGTGATGCTGTGGGAAGGCCTCACCGACGCCGCGCACATCGCCGCGCACACGAGCGGATTCGAGGCGCTGCGCGACCGCGTGCGCGAGTTCTCGCCCGGCCAGGCGGCGAAGATCTGCGGCGTGCCCGAGGCCGACATCATCCAGGCCGCGCGCTGGTTCGCGCAGGCCACGCCGACGCTCTCGCTGTGGTGCCAGGGCCTGAACCAGAGCAGCAGCGGCACCGACAAGAACCGCACGCTGATCAACCTGCACCTGGCCACCGGCCAGATCGGCAAGCCCGGCGCCGGCCCGCTGTCGCTCACCGGCCAGCCCAATGCGATGGGCGGGCGCGAGGTCGGCGGCCTCGCGAACCTGCTCGGCGGGCACCGCGAGGTCGCCGATCCGCAACACCGCGCCGAGATCGCCGCGCTGTGGGGCGTGCGCGAGCTCTCGGCGCGGCCGGGGCTGACGGCGGTCGAAATCTTCGAGGCGGCGGCCGCGGGCCGCATCCGCGCGCTGTGGATCGCCTGCACGAACCCGGCGCAGTCGATGCCCGATCAGCACCTCGTGCGGCGCGCGCTCGAGCGCTGCGAATTCGTCGTCGTCCAGGAGGCCTATGCGACGACCGCCACCGCGGCATTCGCCGACCTGCTGCTGCCGGCGACGAGCTGGGGCGAGAAGGAAGGCACGGTGACGAACAGCGAGCGCCGCATCAGCCGCGTGCGCGCCGCCGTCGCCGCGCCCGGCCTGGCGCGCGACGACTGGCGCATCGCGGCCGACTTCGCGCGCCGGCTCGAAGCGCGGCTGCCTTCGCGGCGCACGGCCGGGCTCGAGGGCCGCTCGATGTTCGACTACGAAACGCCCGAGGCGATCTGGAACGAGCACCGCGAAACGACGCGCGGCCGCGACCTCGACATCACCGGACTGAGCTGGGCCGCGCTCGAATCGCCGCAGCAGTGGCCCTGCCCCGACGGCTCCGCGCAAGGCACGGCGCGCCTGTACACCGACGGCCGCTGCGCCCATGCCGACGGCCGCGCGCGCTTCGCCGCGCCGGCCTGGAAACCGACCGCCGAGGTGCGCGATGCGCGCTACCCGTTCTCGCTGACGACGGGCCGGCTGCGCGACCAATGGCATGGCATGAGCCGCACCGGCACGCTCGGCCGCCTCAACGCCCATGCGCCGGGGCCGACGCTGGACCTGCACCCGCAGGAACTCGCGCGCCGCGGCTGGCGCGAAGGCGAACTCGTGCGCGTGAGCTCGCGCCGCGGCGCCATCGTGCTGCCGCTGCGCTCCAGCGCCGCGGTCGCGCCGGCGCAGGCCTTCGTCGCGATGCACTGGGGTTCGGAAGCGATGGCGGGCCTGGGCGTCAACGCGCTGACGACCGGCGCGAACTGCCCGCAATCGCGCCAGCCCGAGCTCAAGCATGCGGCGGTGCGCATCGAGCCCGCGGCGCTGCCCTGGTCGCTCGTCGGCGCCGCCTGGCTGCCGGCCGCCGAGGCACTGGCGCTGCGCGAGCGGCTGCGCCTGCAGTTCGACCATTTCGGCTACGCCAGCTGCATCGCCTTCGGCCGCGAGCCCGACGAGCGCATCGGCCTGCTGTGGCGCGCCGCCGCGGCGCAGCCGGTCGCACCCGAGGTCGTCGCCGCGATCGAAGCGGCGCTCGGCCTCGCCGACGGCCCCATCCTGCGCTATGCCGACGCGCGCGCCGGCCAGCGCCGCGCGATGCGGCTGGCCGAAGACGGCACGCTGCAGGCCTTCGTGCTGGCCGGCAGCGCCGCCGCGCTCGACTGGGTGCTGGCGCTGCTGCAGCAGCGCCAGGGCGCGGCGGCGTTCGGCCGCGCGCTGCTCGCCGGCAGCCGCGACGCGCCGGCGCCGGTAGCACCAAGATCACCCCAGGTCTGCGCCTGCCACGATGTCAGCACCGCGGCCATCACCGCCGCGCTGCCGCTGTGCAGCGGCACGCCCGAGCAGCGCCTGCTGGCACTGCAGCAGCGGCTGCATTGCGGCACCTCGTGCGGCTCCTGCCTGCCGGCGCTGCGCTCGCTGGTGCGCGAACATCCCGAGAAGATGGTCGCTTGAGCGCGGTCGCTTGAAGTCGGTCGCCTGAAACGCTCGCGCCGACGCGCGGCGCCGCGCCTCAGGCGTAGACGTTGAGCAGCGCCCCCGGCGATCCGGCGGCCACCGGCGCCGGTTGCGGCAGCGCCGCGATGAGCTGCGCCGCGCCCTGCGCCTGGCTGTCCATCGCGCGCTTGAGCACGCTGATCGCCGCGCTGCCCTGGACCGTGCCCGGGTCGGCGTTGCTGGCGTTGACGACGGTGGCGCTGCTGACGGGATTCATGACCGGTCCTTCGCGGTGCGGCGCCGCCGGCGTCGCGCCGGCGCGTTCACCGCCCCGTTGGCGTATCGGCCGTCGCGGCGGCGACTTGAGTCGGCGCGATGCTCGGATCGAGGATCTCGAGCAGTTCGGTGATCCAGGCCGCGTCGGCGACAGCCGGCGTCGCGATGCGCTCGAGGTCGACGCGCAGCCGCAGGTCGCCGATCCGGTAGTCGAGCTCGCGCCCGAGCACCGCGAGTTCGATCGCCTCGGTGGCGTCGCTCGGCTCGATCGCGATGCCCAGCTGCAACGATTCGAGCACGCCGGTCGACGACAGCACCTGGATCATCGCGTCGACCGTCGCCAGCCAATGCGCCGCGGCGACGCGCTCGACCGGCGTCGCCTGCGCCCGCGGCTCGCGCAGCAGCGCCTGCGCGCGCGTCAGGCGGTCGACGACGCGGCGCAGCCCGCTGTCGATCTCGCTCGCCGCGGCCGGCGCCAGGCTGCTGGCCGCCTGCACCGCGGCGCAGCGGTTGAGCCAGTTCGTCATCGCCGGCGCGAATTCGCCGCGCCCGATGCGCGACGCGACGGCGGCGCGGCGCAGCCGGTTCACCCCGCCGCCGAGCAGCGGCGCCATCGCCTCGGCGAAGAACAGCGCCTGCGCCGCCGGTTCGAGCTTCTTCACCGTCAGCGCGAAGGGATAGCCCGAACCGTCGAGCCGCTCGTGCGACGCGGCGATGAGCTGGCCGACCTCGGTCGGCAGCCTGGCGAGTTCGGTCGCGACCTGGGCGCCGAGCAGCGGGTGGCGGCGGATCTCCTGGATCTCGGCGCTCGTGCGGCGGCCGCTGCTGGGCGCGAACAGGCGCTCGGGCAGGTAGAGCTCGCCGATGTCGTGCAGCAGCGCGGCGCGCGCCAGGTTGCGTCGCGCGCTGGTGTCGATGCCGGCGAGCTGGCCCATCATCAGCGCCAACAGGCAGACGAGCGCCGAATGCTCGATCTGCCGGCGCCCCGAATGCCGCATCACCGTGTACAGCAGCAGCTCGGTCGGGTTGGGCACGAGGCTCTCGATGAGCTTGATCGAGGCCGCCAGCCCCGGCGCCAGCGCCTTGCCGAGCTCGTCCGAGCCCGTCAGCTGCTGCTCGATCTCCTCGCGCACGGCGGCCAGGCGCACCGGGTCGCCGGGGGCGACGCAGAGCTCGACCGGCTTGCGCAGCGGCCGGTCGCGCAGCCGCTCGAGCAGCTGTTCGTCGAGCAGCTTGTTGCGCGCCCAGAGCTTGACGCCGTTGGCGTCGCAGATGTCCTCGGCGGCGTGGATCGAGCCATGCTCGCTGGCCGCGACGAGGGCGCGCGCCATGTGCTCGTTCGACTTGAGAAAGCGCGAATGGCCGGTATAGAACAGGTGGCCTATCGGCTCTTCCGGAATCTTCATGGCGGTCTGCTGGACCCTCTGGACGTTACAATGTGTAACTAGAAACCATTATCCGATGCAGAGTAAACCCTGGGCTATCCACGGCAACAGGGACTCGAAGCCGGCGCCGGATCGCGCGTGACTTATGCCACTGTGGCGGCGCCACCGCTCAATCGCCGGCCAGGGCGCGGGCCAATGCCGTCGGGTCATTCGCTGCACCTTCGGCGATCGCGGCTTCGAATGCGGCCTCGCCCAGGCGGCGGCGCAGATCGTCCCGCAGGGCCCGGTCCTGGCGGGCCTTGGCCGCCTCCAGCGGCGCGCGCTGTGCCAGCCGCACGGCAGCGGCGCAGCCGAGCAGCCGCGCCGCCGCCGCCGGCTGCGCGGCGCCGGTGAGCAGCGCCCAGGTGTCGAACGAGGCCGCGAGGTCGGGCAGGTTCGCCGCTTCGATGCGCAGGCGCAGCGCGGCGAGCGCCCGCATGCCGGCCTCGTCGGCCTGGCCCTCGATGCGCGCGATGCGCGCGAGCTGGTCCTGCGCCTCGGCGATCGTCGAGCGTTCGCCGAGCTGCTGCAGCAGATCGAGCGCGGCCTCGAGCTGCGCGCGTGCCTGCGCCGACTCGCCCAGCGCCAGCGCGCATTTGCCCAGGCCCGCGCGGGCCAGCGCGATGCCCCAGGTCTCGCCCAGCGGCGCCAGCACCTCGAGGCAGGCCTCGTAATACGGTCGTGCCACGGCGGGTCGTCCGTCCTCCTCCTCCAGGTCGCCGATGTTGACCTTCAGGTAGGCGACGAGGCGCGGGTTCGGCATCTCGTGCACCGACGCCAGCGCACCGTGGAAATGGCGCCGCGCCTCGTCGGGCCGACCGAGGCGGCGCAGCACGATGGCGAGGTTGTTGACGGCGCGGATCTGGCCGTCGCGGTCGCCGGCGGCGCTGGCCGCGGCGAGGTATTCGGCGAAATGGCGCTCGGCGCGCTTGTAGCGGCCTTCGGCATAAGCCAGCGAGCCGAGCCCGTTGAGCAACTGGCCGACGATGCGCGTCTCGCCGGCCACGCGGGCCATCGGCAGCGCCTGTTCGAGCCAGGCCCGCGCCTGCTCGTTGCGGCCGCAGCGCGTCGCCAGGTCGGCGCCGTGGCGCAGCAGCGCCGCCGTCTCGGCGCCGTCGGGCGGCACGGCGGCGACGAGCCGCGCGACGCGCTCGACGCCGTCGGCGAGGATGCCGCGCAGGTTCCAGTAATTGGCCAGCGCGACGCCCAGCGGCAGCGCGATGTCGAACCAGCGCTCGGCCGTCGCGGCATCGAGCGCGGCGCGCGCCTGCTCGTGTTCGAGCGCGATGGCGGCCATCACCTGCGCGTGGTCGGGGCTGTCGAAGCGCCCGCGCGCGGCGACGACGAAGCCGGTGTAATAGGCGGCGTGGCGGCGGCGCGTGCCGAACGCGTCGTCGGCGCCGAGCTTCTCTGCCGCGTACTGGCGGATCGTCTGCAGCATCGCGTAGCGCACGGCGCCGGCGCGCTCGGTGGCGACGAGCAGCGATTTGTCGACGAGCGCGGCGACGGCGTCGAGCGGGTCGAGTCCGGCGGGCGCCGCAGCGCCATCGTCGGCCAGCACGGCCTCGGCCGCTTCGAGCGTGAATTCGCCGGCGAACACGCTGCAGCGCGCCAACGCCAGCCGCTCCCCGGCGTCGAGCAGATCCCAACTCCAGTCGATCAGTGCGCGCAGCGTCTGCTGGCGCGGCAGCAGCGTGCGGTGGCCGCTGGTCAGCAGCTTGAAGGCGTCGTCGAGGCGGGCCGCGATCTGCGCCGGCGCCAGCGAGCGCACGCGCGCCGCGGCGAGCTCGATGGCCAGCGGGATGCCGTCCAGTCGCGCGCAGATCTGCGCCACCACCGGCGCCGTCGCGGCGTCGATCTCGAAGCCCGGCCGCACGGCGCGGGCGCGCTCGGCAAACAGGCGCAGCGATTCGGGCGCGGCCAGCGGCGGCACGCCCAGCGTGTACTCGCCGGGGCAGCCGAGCGCCTGTCGGCTCGTTGCCAGCACCTGCAGCCGCGGGCACGCCGCCAGCAGCCGCGCCGTGAGCGCCGCGGCCGCGGCGACCAGATGCTCGCAGTTGTCGAGCACGAGCAGCCCATCGCGCGCCGCGAGGTGCCGCGCCAGCGCCGACTCGACCGCCTCGCCGGTGCTCTCGGCAACACCGAGCGCCGCGGCGACGGCCAGCGCGACATCCGCTTGCGCCGGCAGCGCCGCGAGTTCGACGACCCAGGCGCCGTCGGCGTGACGCGCCGCCTGGCGCCGCGCCTGGTGCAGCGCCAGCCGCGTCTTGCCGCTGCCGCCGGGCCCCGTCAGCGTCACCAGCCGCGATTGCCGCAGCAGGTCGTCGAGCTGGGCCAGCGGCCCCTCGCGGCCGATCAGCGCGCCGGTCTCGAGCGGCAGGTTGCCGGGTGGCGCGACCGGTGCCGCCGGCGCGTCGAGCGCCAGCGGGACATCGATCGCGGCGCTCGCATCGCGGGCGACGGGCAGGTCGAGTTCGGTCAGCGCCAGCGTCGCGTCGGCGGCGGTGGCGGCCAGCGGGCGGCCGTCGAGCAGGGCCTGCAGGTCGGCGAGCAGCGCCGCCGCGTCGCGGTAGCGCGCAAGGGGCTCCTTGGCCGCCGCGCGCTCGACGATGCGGCACAGCGCCTCGGGGATGCCGGGCACGCGCGCGCGCAGGTCGGGCAGCGGCCGCTGCAGATGGCCGATGAGCATCGCGGCCGCGTTCGCATCGGCGTGAGGCGACTTGCCGGCGAGCAGGCAGAACAGCGTGCAGCCCAGGGCATAGACATCGGACAGCGGCGTCGCCGGCTCGCCGCGGCACTGCTCGGGCGACATATAGGCCGGCGTGCCGAGCATCATCCCGGTCTGCGTCAGCTCCGATGGCGATTCATGCAGCCGCGCGAGGCCGAAGTCGACCAGCTTGACCTTGCCGGCGTCGTTGCGCATCAGGTTCGAGGGCTTGATGTCGCGGTGCACGAGGCCCGCCGCATGCGCCGCCGCGAGCCCGGCGGCGGCATCGCGCGCCGCCGCCGCGGCGTCGCGCCAGGGCAGCGGGCCCTGCTGCTTGAGTGCCTGCGCGAGGTCGCCGCCGCCCAGCCATTCCATCACGATGTAGATGCGCCCGTCGTGCTGGCCGGCCTGGTAGACGAGGGCGACATTGGGGTGCAGCACCTGCGCCGCGCTGCGCGCCTCGCGCAGGAAGCGCTGCACGAGTTCGGCGTCGCCGGCGTCGTCGGGGTGGAGCAGCTTGATCGCCACCGGTCGCTCGAGGTCGACGTCGAAGGCGCGGTGGACGACGCCCATGGCACCGGCGCCGACCTGCTGCTGCAGTCGGTATTGCGCCAGCATTTCGAATGGGGGCGAGGCCATGGCGGGGCGAGTCTACGACGCCCGCGGCGAGCGCATCGGCGCCGCCGCGAGCGCGCCGCCGCGGCCCTCGATATCATCCGGCGGCCCCTCGTTCGCGCGCCGCCAGGCGCCGCCCAGACCCAGCCATGTTCGCGCTTCCCCTGTCCCGCTGGTTGCAGGCCCGCGGCGTCCACTACGCGTGGGTCGTCGCCGCCGTCGCCTTCCTGACGATGCTCACCGCGGCGGCGACGATCGGCCTGCCGGGCGCGTTCCTGAAACCGCTGACCCAGGAGTTCGGCTGGGACATCGGCCAGATGTCGTCGGCGCTGGGCGTGCGCTTCGCGCTCTTCGGCCTCATGGGGCCGTTCGCGGCGGTGCTGATGGCGCGCTACGGTCTGCGCCGCATCATCGGCGCGGCGATGCTGCTGATCGCCAGCGGCATGGCGCTGGCCACCCAGATGCACGCGCTGTGGCAATTCCAGCTCCTGTGGGGCGTGGTGCTCGGCTTCGGCTCGGGGCTGACGGCGCTGGTGCTCGGCGCCACCGTCGCCAACCAATGGTTCGAGCAGCGGCGCGGCCTCGTGATGGGGCTGCTGACGGCCAGCACGGCGACCGGCCAGCTCGTCTTCCTGCCGCTGGCGGCCTGGCTCATCGAACACCATGGCTGGCGCGCGGCGGTGCTGCCGACGCTGGCGATGTGCGCGCTCGTCATCACGCTGGCCGCGACGCTGGTGCGCAGCCGGCCCGAGGAGATCGGCCTGCGACCCTATGGCGCCGACGCGGCCGCAGCGGCGCCACCGCCGCAGCCGACACGCAAGCCGCGCATGAGCGACCCCGTCACCGTGCTGCTGGAGGCGATGCGCAGCCCGATGTTCTGGCTGCTCGCGGGCACGTTCTTCGTCTGCGGGCTGTCGACCAACGGCTTGATCCAGACCCACTTCATATCGCTGTGCGCCGACTATGGCCTGGCGCCGGTGCCGGCGGCGTCGGTGCTGGCGATGATCGGCGCCTTCGACTTCGTCGGCACCATCGCCTCGGGCTGGCTCACCGACCGCTACGACGCGCGCCGGCTGCTGTTCTGGTACTACGGGCTGCGCGGGCTGTCGCTGCTGTGGCTGCCGCATTCGGATTTCACGATCTACGGGCTGTCGCTGTTCGCGATGTTCTACGGCCTGGACTGGGTCGCGACGGTGCCGCCGACGATGCGGTTGGCGAACCAGTCGTTCGAGCGCGCGCGGGTGCCGATGATCTTCGGCTGGGTGTTCGCGGCGCACCAGTTGGGCGGCGCGGTCGCGGCCTACGGCGGCGGCTTGTCGCGCACGGTGCTGGCGTCGTACAGCCCGGCGCTGTACACGGCGGGCGTGGCTTGCTTGTGCGCGGCGGCAGCGGTGATCTCGATACTGCCGCGGCGGCCGGACGCGGTGGTGGGGGCGGCGGCGCAAGGGGCCTGAGTCGTCGGATTTCGGCGGCGCGTTTGGCCCGAGCTGCTGGCTGGCCGGTTGGTTGCTTCTTTGTCCGCGCTGTGCCTCGCGCCAGGGGGCACCCGGCCGGGGCTCGGGAACGTTGACTACGAAGCCCTTGCCGCACGGGTCGCCTAACGAGATGGGCTCCGAAACTCACGAGTCGACGCCGGGCGGTTTGGCTCCAGGCTTGTATGCACCCCTATCCGCGGTTTGACGCTCCGTATCCAATTGGCTACAATCCAGACATGCTCACCGTCCTCCAGACCGAAGAGTTCGTCGCATGGCTCGACGCTCTGAAGGACAAGAAAGCTCGGATCCGCATTGCAACCCGCCTCCGGCAAGCGGAAGCGGGCAGTCTCGGCGACTGGAAGCCCGTCGAGGGCGAAATTTCGGAGATGCGGGTGCACTACGGCCCAGGCTACCGTCTGTAATTCGTACGCCGCGGCCGAGTCATCGTTGTCCTGTTCAATGCAGGCGACAAGTCGACCCAGAATCGCGATATCCGCCGGGCCTTGAGGCTGGCTTCCGAACTCGGAGACGATCTATGACCAAGGCCAAATCCGCGCTCAAGCTTGTCGCATTCGATGCAGCTCGGTACCTCGATGACGATGCAGCCATCGCCGAGTACATGACAGCCGTACTCGAAGCCAATGATCCCGATCTCCTGCTTCTCGCCCTCGGCGATGTGGCACGAGCCAAGGGAATGGCGCAAGTGGCCAAGGATGCAGGATTGGGACGTGAGAGTCTTTACAAGGCGCTAGCACCTGGCGCCAAGCCCCGCTTTGAAACCGTCATGAAGGTGGCGCGGGCACTGGGTGTCAAGTTCACGGCTCAGCCGGCCTGAATGCCGAACGCCCGACGCCACGACGATCTCCTGGCCATCGCCCGCGCATCCCGCTAGTTCCTGCCGGCACTCGAAGCCGTGCGATCACTGCAATTGGACTCGTGGTGCATCGGCGCCGGCGCCGTGCGCAATCTCGTCTGGGACCAACTGCATGGATACCTGGAACCATCGATGCTCGCCGATGTCGATGTCGCGTATTTCGAACCCGGCGACACCGACTCGACGGAACGTGATGCCGATCTCGAGAGCCGGCTGCGGGAACGGATGCCGGAGCTGCCATGGGAAGTCACCAATCAGGCGCAGGTCCACACCTGGTTCGAAGGTCATTTCGGGCACGCCGTACCGCCGCTGCGGTCGCTGGAGGAAGCCATCGCTTCATGGCCGGAATACGCGACCTGCGTCGGCGTCTTCATGACGGCATCGGGGGACCTGGGCGTCATTGCGCCGCATGGGCTGGAAGATCACTTCGCGCAGCGTGTTCGCAGAAATCCCCTGCGCGTCAGTCGCGAGACCTATCGTCGGCGTATCGAGCAAAAGCAGTATTGCCTGCGCTGGCCTGGCGTGACGATCGAACCCGGTTGAGACGCGAAGAAGCACCCATCCGTGCAACGCGCCCGCAAGCTCCACGCAAACCACCGACGGTCTTCGCAAAGGCGGATGCGGCCCGCGCCCCGGCGCGCGTAGAGGCGCCGAGAAGCGCAGGGCTTGCGGCCGCGCGCGCAGCGCGCATCGACTTCTGACTCGGCGCCGCTTGTTTGAGCGTAGCGAACGAAGTGAGCGCAGCGAGTTCGGCGCCGGGCCGCAAGACCGAGCATCGGAGGGACGTCTGCGCGCAGCGCAGACCGCCGGGTCCGCGCGCCGGGGCGCGGGCCGCATCCGCCTTTGCGCGCGGCGGCCTCGGCAAGCCAACCGACGGCTCGTTCGGTGACGATCAAAACCGTACCGCGGCCTGGGTTCCCAGCCTTGCGGCCGGGCGCAAAATTCGAAGTTCAAGTCCACGCGGGCAACACCGATAAGAATGCGTGGGTCCACCCACTTCGAACCATGTCCAAAGGCGTCACCTCGCCATCAGCGCCCGCCCCCGATGAGACGTCCGTCCGCGCCGCCGAGCCGGCCTGCGCGGCCTTCGTCGCGGCCCAGCGGCAAGCCCTGCCCGACTGGCTGAACGAGGCCATGGAAGTCGCCGGGCAGCGGCTCGCGCGCGCCGCGGACGAGGCCGGCAACGCCGCCGCTCGCGCCACCAGCATCGAGCTCGGCGCCGAGCTCGCGGCGCACCGCAGCGATTGGCAGGAGCGCTTCGCCGCGGCGCTCGATCTGGCCATCGACATCGACGAGCGCGGGGCCGATGCCGATGCGGCGAACCTGCACATGCCGTTCAGGCTCGAGCTGATAGCCGACGCCGACGTCGACGAGGACATCGCGATCTCGCGCCTGATCCAGACGGCCGAAGCGGGCGCCGGCAGCGCCTTGCACGATGTCGCCATGCTGTACGCGCGCCTCGCCGATCCGGGCGGCGGTCCGGCCCGCAGCTACCCGCTGCGACCCCAGGTCATCGCGCGCGGCCTGCGCAAGGCCGTGGCGGGCCTGGGCCTGCCGGGCGAACACCGCCTGCTGCTGCTGCAGGAAATGGGCATGGCCTTGGCCGCCGTCCTGGCCCCCGCGTACAAGCGCCAGCGCCAGGCGCTCGACGCGTTGGCGCGGGCGGCCGAGCCGGTCGAACTGCGGTTGCGCGCCCTGCCGGCGGTCCCCCAGCCCGCCGTCGAGCGGCCCCGCGAGCAGCGCAGGCGCCCCCGCGATGCGGCCGCGGCGCCGCGCTCCGGCGACTCGTCGCTGCGGCAATTGCGCGAGTCGCTCGGCGACCCCAAGGGCGCCGGACCGGGCGCCGCGATGGCGCAGATGATGCGCCTGGTGGCGCAACGCGTGCCGCCCGGCGGCTATCTCGAGAACCTGGTGCGGCGCCTGGCCCGGCCGGCCTGCCTCGTCGCCGACCAGAACCCCGAGGTCTGGCAGACGCTGGACCATCCGCTGTGGCGCCTGCTCGACCGCGTGCTGGCCGCGGGCGCCGTCCATATCGATCTCGATTCGGACCTGCCCGACGACATCCGGACGCTCGAGGAGGCCTTGCGCGGCCTCGAAGCGGCCGTCGCCCCGCGCGCCGGCGATTGCCTGGCGGTCGAGCAGGCGGTCGACTCCCGCGTCGCCGAGCTCGACGACACGCAGGCGGCATCGATCGCGCACCAGGTCGATGCGATGCAGGCCCGGGTCGACCGCAGCGAGATCGAAGCCGCCCTGCGCGCGCAGATCGCCGAGCAGATGCAGCCTGTCGCCGTGCCGCTGGCGGTGCGCCACTTCCTGCTCGACACCTGGACGGCGGTGATGGGGCGCAGTTCGGTGCAGCATGGCATCGAGAGCGAGGCCTTCAGGACCCAGGGCGCCTTCGTCGAAGTCCTGCTCAGCGCCGCCGCACTGAGCGAGCGCAGCCCGCTGGCGGCCGGCGAGCTCGCGCGGCTCATCAATCCCGCCGGCCAGGCGCTCGCCGAGGCCGGCTTCGCCGAGGCGCTGATCGGCGTCGAGTTGTCGCGCCTGGCGCGCGCCTTGCGCCGGGCGCCGAGCGCCGTCGCCGTGGCACCGCCGCAGGCGCGGACGCAGCCGCTGTCACCGGAAGACGCAGCGGCGAGCGCGCCGGCGGCGCCGCGTTCGCGGTCGCGCCGGCGCACGGGCGCTGCCGAGCCCGGCCCGCCGCAGCGCCCGGAACCCGACGCGCCACGCGACGCCGCCGAGACCGGTCTGCACGACGCGCTGGAGACGGTGCTGCTGGATCGCTTCGATCCGACGCGTCCGGATGTCGATGCCGCGCCGAAGGCCGAGTCCTGGGTCGACGGGCTGGCGCCCGGCGCCTATTGCCGCCTGTTCCTGCTCGATCGCTGGATGAACACCCGGCTCAGCTGGCGCAGCGACAACGGTTCGATGTTCATCTTCGCGAGCCGGCACCAGGGGCGCTGCCATTCGCTGTCGCGGCGCGCGCTCGTCAAGCTGCGTCATGCCGGCCTGGCGGCGACGATCGAACGCGGCGCCTCGATCGCCGAGGTGATGGCGGAACTCGCGCAAATCAGCCAGCGTCGGCCGCCACGTCCGCCGCGCGGCGCCTGAGGCTGGTTCGTCAATCCGCGGCACAGGAGGCCGGCGCGGCGACCTCCTTCACCGCCGCGCCGGCGGCGGGTCTGCGCGGCGACTCGCGTCGCGCGGCAACCCACTCGGACGCCTGCTCGGCGCTCATCGGCCGCGCCAGCAGATAGCCCTGGCCGAGCCGGCAGCCGAGCTCGCGCAGCTGCGCGAGCTGGCCCTCGGTCTCGATGCCCTCGGCGACCACGACCTTGCGCAGCGAACTGCCCAGCAGCACGATCGAGCGCACGACGGCCGTCTCGTTGGCGCCGGCGTCGAGCCGGCTGACGAAGCTGCGGTCGATCTTCAGGCAGTCGATCGGCAGCGTCGACAGGTGCGACAGGCTCGAGTAGCCGGTGCCGAAGTCGTCGATGGCCAGCGTGACGCCGACCCGGCGCAGCTCCTCGAGAACCGGCAGCGAGCCTTCGACATGCGACATCAGGATGTTCTCGGTCAGCTCGATGCACAGCTGGTGCGGCCGGATGCCGCTCTCGACGATCGCGCGGCCGACGCGCGCGGCCAGCGTCGCGTGGGCGATGTCGTGGCCCGAGACGTTGACGTTCATCGTCAGCTCGGTCGCGCGCGGTGCGCTGTCCTGCCAGACGCGCAGCTGGCGACAGGCGCAGTTGAGGACGAAATCGGTCAGCGGCAGCATCAGGCCGGCATCCTCGGCGATCGGCAGGAACGCCGCCGGACTGATCAGCCCGTCGCGCGGATGCGGCCAGCGCACGAGCGCCTCGAAGCCGCTGACGTGGCCGCTGACGAGGTCGCAGATCGGCTGGTAGGCGACCGAGAGACGGCCCTCGTCGATCGCGCGGCGCAGGTCGCCCTCGAGCCGCAGCCGCTCGGCGACCTCGGTGTGCAGACCGGCGTCGAACAGCGCGTAGCGCGCCTTGCCCGCGCCCTTGGCCTTGTACATCGCGATGTCGGCGTCGCGCAGCACGTCGTCGGGGTTGGCGTAGCCCAGCGCGCTGAAGGTGATGCCGATGCTGGCGCTGGTGTTCAGCTCGGTGCCGGCGACGAGGAACGGCGTGCGCACCGCTTCCATCAGCCGATCGGCGAGGCCGACGGCCGTGCTCTCGTGGTCGAGTCGCGTGACGAGCACGGCGAATTCGTCGCCACCGAGCCGGGCGACGATGTCCTCGGGTCGCAGGCTGTCGCAGATGCGCCGCGCCACCTGCACCAGGAACTCGTCGCCGGCGCTGTGGCCGAGGCTGTCGTTGATGAGCTTGAAGCGGTCGAAGTCGAGGAACAGCACGGCGAAGGCGTCGGCCGGGTCGGCCTGGGCGCGCTCGACGGCCTGGCTCAGCAGGTCGTGGAAGCGGCGCCGGTTCGGCAGCCCGGTGAGCGCGTCGTGGAAGGCGATGTGCTTGAGGCCGGCCTCGGCCTGGCGGCGCGCGGTGATGTCCTGCATCTGCAGGATCAGGCAGGGCGTCGCGGCACCGGGCTCGGAGAAGAAGCTGCAATGCGCGATCACCCACAGCGGGTCGCCGCCGCTGTGGCGGCAGCGCAGTTCGAGCGCGAAGCCCTCGAACTCGCGGCCCGCGACGAGGCCGAGCTGCTCGTCGAGCTTGGGTCGGTCCTCGTCGGTGACGAGCTCGCGCAGGCTCATGCCGACGAGCGCGTCGCCGCTGCGGCCGACGATCGTGCGCAGCGCCGGGTTGGCCTGCAGGATGCGCCCTTCGAACGACAGCAGCGCCATGCCGATCGAGGCGTGCGTGAAGGCGCTGTGGAAGCGCCGCTCGCTGGCCTCGAGCTCGCGCACGTGGCGCGCCGCCAGCTCGCGTTCGCGCTCGTGGGCCTCGGCGCCGGCGCGGCGCACAGCCTCGGACGCCTCCTGCTGGCGGAAGAAGTAGTGCAGCGTCGCCAGCATCATGCCCAGCAGCGGCACCATCGCCGCCAGCACGCCGATGCCCGACTGGCGGTACGTCAGGTCGAGCAGCGCGGCGACGGCGGCGCTGCCGGTGCAGGCCAGGCCGATCCAGCCGAACACCGAGAACAGGTCCGACCATTGCAGCCGCTCGTTGCGCTTGAGCCGCGGCACCGCCGTCATCAGCAGGGTGTTGAGCACGAAATAGCCGAACGCCACGGCCATCGTCGAGACGATGCGCATGCCGGCGCCCGGCGTGCCGCGGTCGAATGCCAGGTGCAGCGCCGATCCGGCGATGGCCATCGACAGCGCCGCCATCGCCGGGCTGGCGATGCGGCTGCTCCAGCGCTTGGACGTGCGCCAGGAGCCGACGAGCGCTTCGCCGGCCGAGGCCAGCACGGCCGCCTCGGTGCCCAGGATGAGCAGCGACAGGAAGATGAAGACCTCGCCGGCGGCGAACGAGTTGTTCGAACGCGCCACGCGCACCGGCACGAAGCCGGCCAGCATCGCGATGGCGATGCCGGCCACGGCCTGCAGGCCCAGCGGCAGCGGCAGCAGCGTCAGGCGCACGAGCGAGCCGACGATGACGCCGCCGCCGAGCAGCACGACCAGCCACCAGTAGGCGGCGGCGCGGCGGTTGTAGTCGGGCAGCAGGGCGAACTGCAGGGTGCGCCACCAGACCGGGCGTCGGGGGCTGGCCTGGGCGGCGGCCGGGGGGTTCACGATGGGCACCTTCAATGGACCAGTTGGGCCGCGTCGGCGCGACCGACGCCGGCGGGCGACCGGACGGCGGCCTGCGCCGCGCCACGCAGCAGGCGGTCCGCGGCCTCGACCGCCAGCGGTCGCGAGAGGTAGAACCCCTGCCCGAAGCCGCAGCCGAGTTCGCGCAGGAGTTCGAGCTGGGCCTCGGTCTCGATGCCCTCGGCGATGACCTGCTTGCCCAGCAGCGAGGCGAGCAGCACGATGGCCTTGATCACCGCCGCCTCGTTGGACCCGGCGCGCAGGTTGCGCACGAAGGACATGTCGATCTTCAGGCTGTCGATGGGCAGCACCGCGAGGTGGCTCAGCGACGAATAGCCGGTGCCGAAGTCGTCGATGCTCAGCCCCACGCCGAGTTGGCGCAGCGCCTTCAGCGTGCTCATTGCCGCCTCCAGCTGGGCCATCAGGATGTTCTCGGTGAGTTCGATGACGAGCTGGCGCGGCGCCACCGCCGCGGCCGCCAGCGCGGCGCGCACGCGGGGGACGAATTCGGGGTCGGCGACGTCGCGCGCCGCGACGTTGACATGCACCGTCAGCTCCGAGGCGCCGGGGTGCGCGGCGCGCCACCGATGCAGATGGCGGCAGGCGTCGCCGATGACGTGGTCGGTGAGCTGGGTGATGAGGCCCGACTCCTCGGCGATCGGCACGAAGGTGCCGGGGCTGATCGGGCCGAGCTCGTCGTGGGTCCAGCGCGAGAGCGCCTCGAAGCCCACCAGGGCGCGCGTGACGAGGTCGTAGATCGGCTGGTAGGCGACCGCCGTCGAGCGCTGCGCCAGCGCCAGGCGCAGGTCGCCCTCGAGCCGCAGGCGCTGCTTGACCTCGGTGTGCAGGCCGACGTCGAAGATCGCGAAACGCGATTTGCCGTCGCCCTTGGCGCGGTACATCGCGATGTCGGCATCGCGCAGCATGTCCTCGGGTCGCGTGTAGCCGATCGAGCTGAAGGTGATGCCGATGCTGGCGCTGGCGGTGATCTCCATCGACGCCAGCTGCAGCGGTTCGGCCAGCGTCGCGAGCAGCCGCTCGGCGAGGTCGACGGCGTCGCCGTCGCGGTCCAGGCAGGTCGCGAGGATGGCGAACTCGTCGCCGCCCAGCCGTGCCAGCAGGTCGCTCTTGCGCAGCGCGCGCGACAGCCGCCGCGCCGCGGCGACGAGGAATTCGTCGCCGACCGAGTGCCCCTTGCTGTCGTTGATCAGCTTGAAGCGGTCGAAGTCGAGGAAGAGCACGGCGAACGACAGGCGCGGATCGTCGCGCGCCAGCTCGATCGCCTGGCTCAGCGACTCGTGGAAGCGCTCGCGGTTGGCCAGTCCGGTGAGCTTGTCGTGGAAGGCGCGGTGATGCAGTTCGAGCTCGGCGCGGTGGCGCGCCGTGAGGTCCTGCACCTGCAGGATCACGCCGGGCCCGTTGCCCGGCGATTCGGCGAACAGGCTGCAGCTGATGCCGACCCAGATCCCGATGCCGTCGGGTCGGCGGCAGCCGATCTCGTTGGTGTGCGCGGCCCCCGATGCCGTGCCCGCCCCGTCCAGCGCCGCGCGCAGCCGCGCCTGGTCGCCGGCGTCGACGAAATCGGCGAACGGCCGACCCTCGAGGTCGGTGGGTCCGCAGCCCAGCAGCTGGCGCAGCGCCGGGTTCGCCTGGTGGACGAGGCCTTCGCGCGAGACCAGCGCCATGCCGATCGAGGCGTAGGTGAAGGCGCTCTGGAAGCGGTGCTCCGAGGTCTCGAGCTCGCGCAGATGCTGGCTGGCCTGCTCGGCGGCCTGGTGGTGCGCGAGCTGCAGCGCCAGCGTCGCCTCGCGTTCGAGCGCGAGCGCGGCGGCGCGCCGGGCGCCTTCCTCGGCCTGCTGCTGGCGGGCGAAATAATGCAGCGTCGTCAGCAGCAGGCCGAGCATCGGCAGCGCCGTCAGCATCACGCCCAGGCCGGCGACGCGCTGGGTGACGAAGAGCAGCGCGGCCAGCGCCGAGGCCACGACGCTGGCCGCGCCGACCCAGCCGAAGACGCTGGCGAAGTCCAGCAGCACCAGCCGCTCGTTGCGCTTGAGCCGGGCCACCGTCGACATCAGCACCGCCGTGCAGGCGCTGTAGCCGGCACCGAAGGCCATCGCCGCGAACACCAGCAGCGCCGCGTCGTCGCTGCCCTGGTTGCCGAAGCGGCGCGTGATCGCATGCAGGCCATGACCGCACAGCGTCATCGCGAAGGCCGCGATCGCCGTCGTGCCCAGCCGCGTCGTCCAGCGCCGCGAGCTGCGGCACGACGAGGCCAGCGCCTCGCAGGTCGCCGCCAGGCAGCCGGCGGCCGGCCCGTGCATCAGCAGCAGCAGCACGGTGAAGAGATCGCCGATCGAGAACACCTGGTTGGTGCGCGGGATCTTCAGCGGCACCAGCGCGACGAGCAGCGCCAGCAGTGAACCAAAGCCGATCTGGACGAGCGCCGCCGGCGGCAGCCTCGACAGCTGGGCGAGGGCGACGGCGAGCGACGCGGCGCCGAGCGCCACCATGAGCCACCAGTAGACGGTGGCGCGCCGGTTGTAGTCCGGCATCAGTGCCGCATGCAGACGCTGCCAGCCTCGGGCTCCGAGGGGGGCACTGCCGGTCAGGGACCTTGCGTCTGCGGACATCGTCATCCCGGTTGTTCGAACTGCACCCCAGCGTCCGCGCCCTCGCCGCGGGTGCGTGGGGCGCGCTAGGGTTCTCCCAGCACCGTCGTCTCGGCCATCGTGATCCCTTCGGCCATCGTCATGCCCTCGGCCATCGTGATGCCTTCGGCCATCGTGATGCCCTCGGCCATCGTGATGCCCTCAGCCATCGTGATGCCCTCGGCCATCGTGATGCCCTGCGACATCACGACGCCCTGGGCCAGCGTCGATCCGCTGCCGGACATCAACCACGCCGAGAGCAACGACGACGGCGTGAACGCCCCGGTCTTGCCGAGCCAGGAGCTCGATCCGACCAGCGAGTCCGCAAGCACCACGCCCGTAGTGATCAGCGCCTGGCTGTACATCGGCGTTTCGACGACGGACTTGACGAAGGTATTGGCCGCGACACCGCTGGCGGCGGGCCAGTAAGTCACGGTGGCGACGCGACCGAGGCCGCGGACCCACCACAGCGCCGGGTTGTAGATCGGCTGATACGCCGACAACAGCGCCTGCCCGGAGGCGATATGGCTGCCGCCGACGGTCACCAGCAGGCCCCAGGGCACGGTCAGTCCGGTGATCGTCGACGCCTGCACGCTGGGCAACGAGCCGCTGCTGGCGGTCGTCGTCTTGCTGGTGGTCGCCAGCGTCGACTGGATGCCGAGCGAGGTCGCCAGCATCGAGGCGCCAGGGGCGAGGGTGCCGGCGGCGATGGCGGTCGCCAGGTCGGTGCGCAGCGAGCGCGCCAGTGCGACCGCGCCGTCGGCATTCACGAGTCCCGCGCCCTGTTCGACGAGGCTGTAGCCGGCCAGCGGCTGCGCCGAGTACTGCAGGATGGCCTTGACCAGCGGCGGCGTGAGGCCGGGATTGGCCTGCAGCAGCAGCGCCACGGTGCCGGCCACCGCGGGCGCGGCGACCGAGGTGCCGGAGAGGTACTTCAGGCCCTGGTTGGCCGGCTGCGCCGTGCCGCCGAGGCCGGCGACGAGCGCCGGATAGCCCATCGCCAGCGCATCGAGCTGGCCGGCGACGGTCGCCGCGGCGCCGAGCACCTTGTTGCCCGGCGCGACGAGGTCGGGCTTGAGCAGGTTGTCGGGCTGGTGCGCGCCATCGGCGTCGAAGTTGCCGCCCAGCGTCGGTCCGCGCGAGCTGAAGCGATTGACCGTGTCGTCGGCGCGCGACGGCGTGGCCCTGGGGTTGGCCGAGCCGACGGTGATCACCGTCGGGTCGTTGCCCGGCGCCGCGATCGTGCCGTAGGTCGCGACGCCGGCCGCATCGAGGCCGTAGTTGCCGGCCGCGACGACGACCGTGATGCCGGCCGCGGTGGCGGCGCGAACGGCGCGACAGATCGGGTCGGTCAGGTAGCTCTCGGTCGAATTCGCCGCCAGGCTGACGTTGAGGACGCGGATGTTGTACTGGCGGGCGTGGAACAGCACCCAGTCGATGCCGGCGAGCGCGTCGCCGAGGGCACCGGTGCCCGCCTTGTCCAGCACCTTGACGTCGTAGAGCGTGGAGTTCGGTGCGACGCCGGTTGCATCGGGGCTGCGGAACGCGCCGCGACCGGCGATCACGCTGGCGACATGGCTGCCGTGGCCGTAGACGTCGGGCGCCGGATTCCTGGCGGTGCTGATCGTCGCTTCGTAGCTCCTCCGTGCGGCGCTGCCCGGGGCCAGCGAGCTCGACAGGTCGACGCCCGGTGTCCAGACGCGGGTGACTTCCTTCTGCACCAGCTGCCCGGCATCGCCGACGGTCTGCATATTGACGCCGAGCGCGACGCGGCTGCTGCGGCCGTCGGCGCTGAGCATCGACGCGTGGACCGGCGAGATGCCCGAATCGAGCACCGCGACGCCGACGCCGCTGCCGTCGAGCCCCGTGTAGCCGCTGCTCGTGTAGGTGCGCGGACTGCGCGTGCTGCCGGTGACGCTGCCGGTGCTCGTCTCGACGAGGCTGGCGGTGCGCGCCGTGTAGCGATTGGGCGATACGCTGGTGACATCGGCGCGCGCGGCGATCGTCGCCACCGCCGACGACGGCAGCATCACGAGGAGCGCCGAGACCGCGTAGTAGCGCGCGTAGACCGAGCCGCCCGCGGCCAGCACGGCGCTGCGCAGCGCCGTCATCTCGACATCGCTCGAATTGCTGACCACCACGGCCTTGACCATCGGCACGCCGTTGATCAGACGGGCCCAGTTGCGGGCCGGCGCCTGGGTCCCGGCCGCCACGGCGGTGGCCAGGTCGTCGGCGATCTTGTCCTTGGCCTGCGCAGCGACTGGCGCGAGTCCGGCTGCCGCCAGCGCGATCAGCAGCGCCGCGCTTCCCAGACTTTGCGAGCGGGCGACGACGGCCCTGAACCTGATGTTGAAGTTCATCCTGGATTCCTTGATTGCGGTCGGCGCGATGGCGCCGGTCGGCCGTCGGGGCGGCCGGGTTCGATGCGCGATCTGTCCCGCGTTCAGGGTTCGCCGCGCACGGCACCTTCGCTGAGGACCAGGCCCTCGCTGAGCACGAGACCTTCACTGAGCACCAGGCCTTCGCTGAGGACCAGGCCTTCGCTGAGCACGAGACCCTCGCTCAGCACGAGACCTTCGCTGAGCACGAGGCCCTGGCTGACGGCATAGCCGAGTTGCAGCGCCTTGCCGCTGGACAGCCAGGACGACAGCAGCGCCGTCGGCATGAAGACGCCCGTGTGTCCGACGAGCGAACTGGTGCCCGCCAGCGCGTCGCCCGAGACGACGCCCGGCGTGACCAGCGTCTGGTTCGAGATCGCGGTGTCGGTGAACGACTGCACGTAGGTGTTCGGCGTGATCCCGGTACCCGACCAGTACACCGGCCGGCGCATGCGCGCCACGCCGCCGGCCCAGGTGATGCGCGGATCGAAGATCGGCTGGTAGCCGTACATCAGCGTGGTGCCGTCGACGACATGGTTGCCGCCGACGACGACGATGCGCGACCAGTTGAAAGGCGTCGCCGCGACGGTCGAGGCGGCGACGATGGCCGGCACGTTGGCGATGAGCATGCTGTCGCCAGGCAGGATCGTGCCGGCCGCGATCGCGGTGGCCAGATCGGGACGGATGATCTTGGCGATCTGCACCGCGCCATCGACATTGAGCACGCCGGCGCCCTGCTCGAGCAGGTCGTAGCCGGCCAGCGGCTGCGCCGTGCCCTGCAGGATGGCCTTGATCACCGGCGGCGTCAGCCCCGGATTGGCCTGCAGCATCAGCGCCGCGGCGCCGGCCACGGCGGGTGCCGCGATCGAGGTCCCGCTCAGCAGCATCTGGGTCTGGTCGAGGTAGGCGGTGATGCCCAGCGGCGTGACCAGCGTGCTGCCGAAGGTGCCGGCCAGCACGTTCCAGGTCAGCCCCGTCGACGCCGTGGCGGCGGCACCGACCACCTTGTTGCCCGGCGCGACGAGGTCGGGCTTGATGATGTTGTCGTACTGCGTGACGCCGGCGGCATCGACGTAGCCGCTGCGCGTCGGGCCGCGCGAGCTGAAGAGGTCGACCGTGTCGTCGCCGCGCCCCGACGTGCCGTGCATGTTGACGGCGCCCACGGTGATCACCGAGGGATCGTTGCCCGGCGAGCCGATGCGGCCGTAGACCTCCTGCGCCGACAGGTTGAGCCCGAAGTTGCCGGCGGCGACGACGACGGTGATGCCGGCCGCGGTGGCGCTGCGCACGGCCACGCACAGCGGGTCGGTCTGCCACGACTCGGTGGACTGCGCCGCCAGGCTCAGGTTCATGACCCGGATGTTGTATTCCTTGGCGTGGAAGATCACCCACTGGATGCCTTCGAGCGCGTCGCTGACGGTGCCCAGGCCGGTCGAGCTCAGGACCTTGACGTCGTAGATATTGGCGTTCGGCGCGACGCCGTTGATGTCCTGCGCATTCGACGCGTTGGGCGCGAAATAGCGGCCCGCGGCGATCGAGGCGACATGGGTGCCATGGCCGTAGGCGTCCTGCGTCACCGCGCTGTCGTTGGCGATCGCGGCCTCGTAGGTGGCCAGCGCCGTCGACCCGGGCTGCAGCGAGCTGCTGCCGGCCACGCCGGTGGACCAGTTGGCCAGGCTCGCGTTGAGCATGTTGACGTTGCGCTTGACGCGCGAACCGCCGGCCGGGCTGTTGAAGCTCGCGTGGGCGCGCATCACGCCGGAATCGAGGATGGCGATGCCGACACCGCTGCCGTCGTAGCCGCTGTAGCTGGACTTCGTCACATAGGTGCGCACATCCGGCCCGTTGGCGCCGGTGACGGTCTCGATCGTGCTCGCCGTGCGTTGCGTCTGCCGGTTGGGCGAGACGCTGACGACGTCGCTGCGCTGGGTCAGCGCGGCGACATCGGCGGCCTTGACCTGGACCGTCATCGCATGCACCGCCGGGTGCACCGCATGCACCGAGCCGCCGAGGCCGATGACGAAAGCGCGCAGGTCCTTCATCATCGGATCGCTCGAATTGGAGACGACGATGACCTGCACCTGCGGCACGCCGCCGACGACACGCGACCAGCGCGCGCCGGAGCGGCCGGGCGTGCGGATCTCGTCACCCAGGTCGGCGGCGAGCTTGCCGTGCCGCTGCGGGCCTTGCGACTGGCCATGCGCCAGGCGCAGGCCGAATCCGGGAGAGAACAGCGCGGCGCAGAGGGCCGCGGTGAGGGCCACCGCCGCGAGCCTGCGGCGTTCGATCAGGACGACGAAACGGGTCGCCATGTGCATATCAGTTCCCCTGGGTGGCGAGGGACGCGGCCGGACATCGGCCACGCAAAATGTTGGATCTCTCCGCTGCCGCGACTGGCCTTCGACCACCCTCGCGTCCGAACCGACCTACAGCTGACTTTGCGCCACCCCTGTATTTCGGTATGGGTCCATTTTGCAGTTCTTTTCTTCTCGTAACCACTGATGCGCAATGGTTAAGCGGGGGCCCGCGTGTCGCTTGTCACGAGTTCAAAGCGGCTGGCGAGGGCTCTCACGCCTCCCAGTCGAAGCGCGCGACAGCGGCGCCGCGCGCCATGCCGGCGCGGCACGAACACCGCGCCTGCGGCGCCGATCGTGGCGGAATTCGTGAATTTCGAGACGCCGCTCTACCTCGGCGGGTTGCTTTTGCTGCGCTGCAGCACTACTCTAGGGTAAACCCTGAGTCGCTATCCGTACGCAGGGCCTACGAGGTCACACCATGTCCAAGTTATTCGAAATGCTCAAATCGCTGATCCCTGCCGTCGACCCCGACGAGGCCTATCTGGCCGAATCGGCCGACGTTTACGAACTCGAGCGCCGCATCGAGGAGCTCGACCGCCGCCGCGGCGACCCGGCCCAGCCGGGCGTCTGGCATTGAGGGGTCGACGATGATGAACGGCGCCCAGAACCCCGCTGCCACGCTGACGCGCGGTCTGTGCACCCTGCCCTTCGACGCCGCCCGTGATCAGCGCGCCGCCGCGGTGCACGCGGGCCTGCTGAAGCCGTCGATGCTCGCCGACAGGGAGTTCACGCGCGCCCTCGACGCGCTCGAGCATTGGATGCTCGGGCCGCTGGCGCGGCACAACTGAGACCGCGCCGGGGCGGCGCTCGACGCCCCTCGAGCGACCCATCGGATGGGATGTGTTTCGACGCGGATCGCGCCCGTGAACTGCGACACGTCGACCCTCCGGGATCGGGGGGATGCCGTCGCAGCGGCCCTGCGCGACGAATGGTTACATTGCGATTGAGGCCGTCGGGACCGGCCGGGCGGGAACCCCTTCGTCGGCGATGTCGCCGCCGCGGTCGACGACTACCGGGACATCCCGGCGCCGGTGCGTGCCGAGCTGAAGGCGCGCATGGCGCGGCGCGACTACGACGAGATCGCGACGATCCGCCGCGATTCGATCGACGGCCAGGCGCGCTACGCGCCGACGATCAGCGACATGCATTTCGGCGCCGGCCACGTCTGCCACAGCGTCGGCCGCCAGCGCTGGACGGCGCAGACCACCGAGCGCGGGCTCGTCTATTGCGCCAGCGGCCATTGCATCCTCGTGCCGACGGTGTGCCGCAACGTCAGCCGCATCGAGCGCGTCAGCCCGGCCCGGCGCAAGCAGGCCGAGGCGCCGACGCCGGCGCCGGCGCCGGCGGCGACGATGGTGTCCGGCCCCGGCGCGGCGGGCGGTGTCAGCGAGGCCGGCGTCGTCGGCCACGGCACGGCCATGCAGGTCACCGGGCCTTATCTGCCCGCGTTCGCGGCCAACGGGACGACGCCTGCGACGCCGGCCCTGGTGCCCGATGTCAACCCCGCCGTGCCCGAGCCGTCGCGCTGGGCGCTGACGCTGGCCGGCATCGGGTTCGTCGCGCTGATCGCGGCGCGCCGGCGCCGGCGCGACTGACCGCTGGCGAGCCGGCTATCGCGCCAGCGCCCACCGCGCGATGATCGCGTGCAGCGCGTCGAGCCCGTCGGTCAGCGCCGCCGGACCCGGCTGCAGGATCAGCGAGGACTTGATCTCGTGCAGTTCGCCGTCGCGCACCGCGGGGATCGCCTCCCAGCCCGGCCGCGCGGCGACGCGCTCGGGCCTGAACTTCTTGCCGCACCAGCTGCCGATGATGATGTCGGGCGCCGCATGCACGATCTCCAGCGGGTCCGCGACGATGCGGTCGCGGCCCAGGCTGGCCGCGGCGCGGCGCGGGAAGATGTCGTCGCCGCCGGCGATCGCCATCAGCTCGCTGACCCAGCGGATGGCCGAGATCGGCGGCTCGTCCCATTCCTCGAAATAGATGCGCGGCCGTCGCGGCAGCATCGCCGCGGCGCGCGCGACGGCATCGAGATGCGCCTGCAGCCGCCCGACATAGGCGGCGGCGCGCTCGCTTGCGCCGACCATCGCGCCCAGCCGCAGCAGATAGCCCAGGATCTGGTCCACCGTGCGGTGGTTGCTGATCCAGACCTCGACGCCGCGCTTGATCAGCGCTTGCGCGATGTCGGCCTGCATGTCCGAGAAGCCTATCGCGAGGTCGGGTTCGAGCTCGAGGATGCGCTCGATCTTCGCGCTCGTGAAGGCCGAGATGCGCGGCTTGTCCTGGCGCGCGCGCGGCGGCCGCACGGTGTAGCCCGAGATGCCGACGATGCGGTGCTCCTCGCCGAGCGCGTACAGCGCCTCGGTCGATTCCTCGGTCATGCAGACGATGCGGGTCGGGTAGGTCGCGGTCATCGGGTTTCGTGTCGCAGGTACAGCCGCTCGGTCGCCGCGAGTTCGACGTCGGGGTGGGCGGCGGCGGCGAAGCCGAGCCGCTCGAGCAGGCGGATCGAGCGCGCATTGTCGGCCTCGACCTGGGCACGGAATTCGACGATGCGGTGCGCGGCGCGCAGATGCGCGAGCATCGCCGCCGTCGCCTCCCACGCAAAACCCCGGCCCCAGGACGCGGGTTCGAGGACATAGGCCACCCAGGCGCGGCGGCGCGCGATCAGCGTCGCCTGCACATAGCCGATCGGCGGGCCGCCATGCGGCGCGACGATCCAGTTGCACCAGACCTCGCTGCCGTCGGCCGGACCGCCGGCGCTTTGCCGCGCATAGACCTCGCGGAGCGCGGCGACCGAGGCCGGCGCGTCGACATCGAGATGGCGATAGATGGCGGCCTGCGCCAGCACGCGGTACATCGCCTCGGCATGCTCGGTGCCCAGCGGCTCGAGCGCGAGCCGCGGCGTCGCCAGCGCCGGTTCAGCCCGAGCCATGGCGGGCCGCCGCGAGGCGCTTCAGCGACTCGGCGTTGAGTTCGCGCGTCGTCGCGCCCCAGCCGCGCGTCATGCGGTCGATCTCGGCCTGCACGCGCGCCACGGTGGCCTGGTCGCCCTGCGCGCGGGCCCAGATCTCGTATTCGACCCAGGCGGCGAAGGTGCCGTAACGCGAGGTCACCGATTCGAACTCGGCGCGCGCGGCCGTCGCGCGACCGGCGCCGCCAAGCGCGACGGCGTACAGCAGCGCGACCTCCTCGGCGCGGAACATCGGGTTGCGCTGGCGCAGCGATTCGATCTGCGCCAGCGCCTCGTCGTGGCGGCCGCAGGCGAGGCAGGCGCGCGCGGCGCCGAAACCGATCTCGAGGTCGGACGCGAAGGGCCCGCGCAGACAGTCCTCGTACAGCCGCGCCGCTTCGTCCGCCTGCCCGTCGTCGAGCAGCGCCGCGGCCAGCCGCATCTGGTGCTGCGCCGTCGGCTGCTCGGCGTAGAGCGCGCGCGCCTCGCGCAGCGCGCCGCCGGGGTCGATCGCCCGCACGGCCACCGTCATCGCGCGCCGCGCACCGCGCTGCAACCCCGAGCGCGGCAGGATCACCGCGACGAGGTAGACCAGGCTGCCGAACAGGGGAAAGAAGAAAAGGATCAGCAGCCAGTACAAGGGCTGGCCGGTGCGCACGGCGTGCACCGCGCAGATCAGCGCCAGGATGATGTGCAGGCTCAGTCCTGCGATCTCCATGAAGACTCCTTGGCAGGCTTGCGAGAACAAAAGTTCGCCATTTGACCACTCCGTATTCGGGGTCGACGGAGTACCCCTTGAGCGGGCGATTCCGAATGGACATAACCATTCAACTGGGTAGATTCGACGGCCTCGTCGGCAGCGACGCCGCCTTAGCCCCTACACAGGAGAGTCCATGTCCATCGTCCATCCGCGGCGGCGCCGCATCGTCCTCGGCGCGCTCGGCGCCTCCCTCGCCTCGGCGCTGCCGCGCGCGCAGGCCGCGTCGCGCTTCGTCACCGTGCTCACCGGCGGCCAGAGCGGCGTCTACTACCCGCTGGGCGTCGCGCTGTCGCAGGTCTGGGGCCATGCGCTGCCCGACGCGAAGATCAGCGTCCAGGCCACCAAGGCCTCGGCCGAGAACCTCAACCTGCTGCAGGACGGCCGCGGCGAGATCGCGTTCACGCTCGCCGATGCGCTGTCCGACGCCTGGCGGGGCAGCGCCGAATCGGGCTTCGCGAAGCCGCTGACGAAGCTGCGCGCGGTCGCCGGCATCTACCCCAACTACATCCAGATCGTCGCCAGCTCGGCTTCGGGCATCCGCACGCTCGCCGACCTCAAGGGCAAGCGCATCAGCGTCGGCGCGCCGAAGTCGGGCACCGAGCTGAACGCGCGCGCCATCCTCAAGGCCGCGGGCTTGGGCTACGGCGATTTCGCCAAGGTCGAGTACCTGCCGTTCGGCGAATCGGTCGAGCTGATGAAGAACCGCCAGCTCGATCTGACGCTGCAATCGGCGGGTCTGGGCGTGGCGTCGATCCGCGACCTCTCGACCTCGGTGCCCATCGTCATCGTGCCGATCCCGGCCGCCGTCGTCGCCAAGGTCGGCGACAGCGCCTACCAGCCGGCGACCATTCCTGCGCGCACCTACACGGGCCAGGAGATCGAGGTGCCGACGGCGGCGATCAAGAACTTCCTCGTCAGCCACGAAGGCGTGCCCGAAGATACCGTCTACGCGATGACGAAATCGATGTTCGAACACCTCGACCAGCTCGTCGCCGCGCACAGCGCGGCCAAGGGCATCCATCGCGACACGGCGACGCAGGGCACGACGGTGCCGTTCCACGCCGGCGCCCAGCGGTACTACCGCGAAGTCGGGCTGATGAAGTGACGACCGACGAGGCGCCGCGCGGCGGCCGCGCGCTGCTCGCCGTGGCGGTGACGTTCTCGACGTTCCAGATCGTCACCGCGGCCTTCAGCCCCTGGTCGAGCTCGGTCGTGCGGGCGGTGCACGTCGGCTTCCTGCTGCTGCTGACCTTCGCGCTGCACCCGCCGTTGCGGCGTCGCGCCGTCGGCCCGTTCATCGGCTGGACGATGGGCGCCATCGCCTTCGCGGGCGGCCTCTACCACTGGGTCTACGAGGCCGACCTGATCCAGCGCGCGGGCGATCTGACGACGGCCGATTTCATCGTCGGCACGCTCACCATCGTGCTCGTGTTCGAGGCCGCGCGCCGCATCATGGGGCCGGCGCTGCCGCTGATCTGCGCCGCCTTCCTGCTCTACGGCCTGTTCGGTCAGCACCTGCCGGGCGCGCTCGCGCACCGCGGCTACGGCGTCGACCAGATCGTCTCGCAACTGGGCTTCGGCACCGAGGGCCTCTACGGCACGCCGACGTACGTCTCGTCGTCGTACATCTTCCTCTTCATCCTCTTCGGCGCCTTTCTCGAACAGGCCGGGATGATCCAGCTCTTCACCGATTTCGCGCTCGGCCTCGTCGGCCACGCCAAGGGCGGCCCGGCCAAGGTGGCGGTGATCTCTTCGGCGCTGATGGGGACGATCAACGGCTCGGGTGTGGCCAACGTCGTGACGACCGGGCAGTTCACGATCCCGCTGATGAAGCGCTTCGGCTACCGCGCCGAATTCGCCGGCGGCGTCGAGGCCACGGCGAGCATGGGCGGCCAGATCATGCCGCCGGTGATGGGCGCGGTGGCCTTCATCATGGCCGAGACGATCAACGTGCCCTATGTCGAGATCTGCAAGGCGGCGGCGATTCCCGCGCTGCTGTATTTCTGCACGGCGTTCCTGATGGTGCACCTCGAGGCCGGACGCCGCGGCCTCGTCGGCATGCCGCGCGCCGAATGCCCCGACCCCTGGGCTGCGCTGCGGCTGCGCTGGTACCTCGTGCTGCCATTGGCGATGCTCGTCTGGCTGCTCTTCGCCGGCTACACGCCGCTGTTCTCGGGCATGGTCGGGCTGGCGCTGACGGTGGTGCTGATCTTCGGCGCCGCGCTCACGCGACGCTTCGGCCCGCTGCCGCTGCGGCTGCTGTTCTGGATCGTCGTCGGCGTTGCCGCGTCGGGCTTCTTCCGCTGGGGCATGGCCGCGGTGATGGTGCTGGTGGCGGCGCTGGCGCTGGCGCTGGTCTTCGCCCGCGGCGGGCGCGCGACGCTGCGGCTGGCGCTGCAGGCGCTGGCCGACGGCGCGCGCCACGCGCTGCCGGTGGGCGTGGCCTGCGCGCTCGTCGGCGTCATCATCGGCGTGCTCACGCTCACCGGCGCGGCGACGAGCTTCGCCGGCGCCATCATCGACATCGGCCACAACAGCCTGTTGGCCAGCCTCGTGCTGACGATGCTCGTGTGCCTGGTGCTCGGCATGGGCATACCGACGATCCCGAACTACATCATCACGAGCTCGATCGCCGCGCCGGCGCTGCTGCAGCTGGGCGTGCCGCTGCTGGTCTCGCACATGTTCGTGTTCTATTTCGGCATCATGGCCGACCTCACGCCGCCGGTGGCGCTGGCGGCCTTCGCGGCGGCGCCGATCGCGCGCGCCTCGGGCATGAAGATCGGCTTGGAGGCGATGCGCATCGCCGTCGCCGGCTTCGTGATCCCGTACATGGCGGTCTACGACGCGGCGCTGATGCTGCAGGGCGGCAACTTGTGGGACACCGCGTATATGGTGTTCAAGGCGCTGATCGCGATCGCCCTGTGGGGCGGCGCGGCGATCGGCTATTGGCGCGCGCCGCTGAGCTGGTTCGAGCGCGCGGCGGCGCTCGTCGCCGCCGGCCTGCTCGTCGCCGCGCTGCCGCTGACCGACGAGCTGGGCCTGGCGCTGGCCGCCGCGCTGGCGCTGGGCCATGGCTGGCGCCACCGCCCGGCCGCGGCAGCGCCTTCGGGTCCGTGACGCTGGCCTCGGCCCTCGGCGCGCTGTGCCTGAGCGCCGGCAACTGGCACGCGGCGCTGCCGGCGACGGCGTTCACGCTGCGCTGGACGCATTCGATCGAGAAGATCGAATGGGACGAGGACTACGAGATCGCCGGCGCCTGGCTGCTGCTGTCGCAGGCGCGCATCCGCGGCTCGGGCGCGGGGATGGAGCCGCCGGCCGGTGCGCGGCTCTTCGATGGCGCCTGGCATTACCGGCCCGCCGACCGCTGGCGCCGCCGCCTGCTGCTGGCGCGCTCGGTCTATGCCGCCGACTACCGCATCTGCATCGCCGGCGGCTGCCGCCCGCTGTCCGACTGGATCCCGGTGGCCGCCGGGACGACGACGCTCAGCGCCTGCGCTCAGAACAGCCAATCTGGCAGCAGCAGCGAGATCGGCGGCACGTAGGTCACGAGGACGAGGAAGGCCAGCAGCAGCAGCGTCCAGGGCAGCGCCGCGCGCGCCACGGCGACGATCGGCATCTTCGTGATCCCCGCGGTGACGAACAGGTTCAGCCCGACGGGCGGCGTCACCATGCCGATCTCCAGGTTCACGACCATGATGATGCCCAGGTGCACCGGGTCGATGCCGAGCCGGCTGGCGATCGGGAACAGGATGGGCGCCAGGATCAGGATGATGCCGGTCGGCTCCATGAACATCCCGGCGGCCAGCAGCAGCAGGTTAACGATGACGAGGAACTGCCAGGCCGGCATGCCGGCGCCGACGATGGCCTCGGCGATCTGCTGGGGAATGCGCTCGGTCGTCAGCACATGCGCGAAGAGCAGCGCGTTGGCGACGATGAACATCAGCATCACCGTCACCTTGCCGGCCTCGATCAGCACGCCCGGCACCTGCCTGAAGCCGATGTCGCGGTAGACGAAGAGCGCGATCGCGAAGGCATAGACGGCGGCCACCGCGGCCGCCTCGGTGGGCGTGAAGATGCCGCCATAGATGCCGCCGAGGATGATGACGATGAGCAGCAGCCCCCACAGCGATTCGCGGCCCGAGCGCAGCACCTCGGCCAGCGTCGCGCGCGGCTGGCGCGGCAGGTCGAGGTGGCGCGCGCGCCAGTAGATCGCGACCATCAGCAGCAGCCCGAGCAGGATGCCGGGCACGACGCCGGCCATGAACAGCTTGCCGACCGAGGTCTCGGTGGCGGCGCCATAGACGACCATCACGATCGACGGGGGGATCAGGATGCCCAGCGTGCCGGCGTTGCAGACGACGCCGGCGGCGAAGGGCTGCGGGTAGCCGGCGCGCACCATGCCGGCGATGACGATGCCGCCGACGGCGACGACGGTCGCCGGCGACGAGCCCGAGACGGCGGCGAACAGCATGCAGGCCAGCACCGAGGCCATCGCCAGCCCGCCGTGCAGATGGCCGACGCAGGCATTGGCGAAGCGGATCATGCGCCGCGCGACGCCGCCTGTCGTCATGAAGGCGCCGCCGAGGATGAAGAACGGGATCGCCAGCAGCGTGTAATGCTCGCTCGTCTCGTAGATCTTCAGCGCCAGCGAGGCCGGCGAATCGGGCGCGAAGGCGAGGATCGTCAGCAGGGACGACAGGCCCAGCGACACCGCCACCGGCATCCCCATCGCCATGAAGACGATGAGCAGCGCGAAAAGCATCGCGACGGTCATGGCGTGCCGCCGCGGGCGGCCTCTTCTTCGGCCGCGAGGTCACGGTGCCTGAGCGCATCCTCGGCCTCGTCGCCGAGCAGGCTCGCGCGCTCGCCGCGCAGCAGCCGCAGCCCGATCTGGCCGAAGCGCAGCGCCAGCAGCGCGAACCCGAGCGGCAGCACGATGCGCGGGATCCAGCTCGCGATCGGGATGTCCTGCATCAGGATGCCGACATCGTGCATCTTCAGCACGTACTGCGTCGCACCCCAGACGACGATCAGCGCGTAGGCGATGCACAGCGCCGTGGCCAGCAGCGCCACCGCGCGCGCCGCGCGGGAGCCGAGCTTGCGCACGACGACATCGACGCCGATATGCGCGCCGACGCGCACGCCGTACGACATGCCGATGAAGATCAGCCAGGCGAACATCACGCCGGTGGCCTCGAGCGCCCAGCTGTAGCTGTAGCCGAAGACATAGCGCGCGACGACCTGGGTGAAGGTCAGCAGCGTCATCGCCGCCATCAGCAGCGCGATCAGCCCTTCCTCGAGGCGCTCGAGCCAGCGCATGCCGCGTCGAGGCTCAGGCGTTGGACTTCTGCGCCGCGGCGATCAGGTCGGGGCCGATCTCGCCCTGGAACTTGCGCCACACCGGCTCCATCGCCTTGCGCCAGGCGGCGATGTCGTCCTTGCCGAGCTTGTGCACCTGGGCCTTGCCGGCCTCGACGATGCGCTGGCGGTCGGCCTCGTTGAGGTCGTGGGCGAGCTGGTTGCCATGCGCGGTGGCCTCGGTCATCGCCGCGGCGAGTCCGGCGCGGATGTCGGCGGGCAGGCCGTCCCACCATTTCGCGTTCGTCACGACCATGTAGTCGATGACGCCATGGTTGGTCTCGGCGATCGACTTCTGCACCTCGTAGAACTTCTGCGAATAGATGTTCGACCAGGTGTTCTCCTGGCCGTCGACGACGCCGGTCTGCAGCGCCTGATAGACCTCGGAGAAGGCGAGCTTCTGCGGATTGGCGCCGAGCGCGCGGAACTGCGCTTCGAGCACGTCCGAGGCCTGGATGCGGAATTTCAGGCCCTTGACATCCTCGGGCCGCAGCAGCTTGTCGCGGTTGTCGGACAGCTGCTTCATGCCGTTGTGCCAATAGGCCAGGCCGCGCAGCCCGCGACCGGTCATCGATTCGAGCAGCGCCTGGCCATGCGGGCTGGACTGGAAGCGGTCGACGGCGGCCATGTCGTCGAAGAGGAAGGGCAGGTCGAAGACCTGGACCTTCTTCGTGTAGCGGTCGAACTTCGACAGCGACGGTGCGATGAGATGGACATCGCCGAGCAGCAACGCCTCGAGTTCCTTGGCATCGCCGAAGAGCTGCGAGCTCGGGAACACCTGCACCTGCACGCGGCCCGGGAACTTCTTCTCGACCCCTTCCTTGAACTTCAGCGCGGCCTGGCCCTTGGGCGTCTTCTCGGCCACGACATGGCTGAACTTGATGACGATGGGTGCCTGCGCGGCCACGCGCAAGGGCCAGGCGGCGGTCACCGCGGCAGCCGTGGCCAGGGTCTGGCCGAAGCGACGACGCGTAGGGGTCATGGTGGTTCTCCCATGTGAGCCTGGAAGGCTCGTCTCCAACGAAAGGGCCGGCATTCGAAATCCGACATCGTGAACCAGTGTAAAGCGCAGGTGAATGATTGATTCCATGTTTCCGAGCCAAGACGGGGGCCTTGTAGCGACATCGAAAGCCCCGGCTCGATGAGCCGGCGCGCGACACGGCGCCGCTCGACTCACTGGGAATAACCCTTAATCGGGCGATCAGCGCGCAGGCCGGGCGATGATCGCCCCGAGGGGTCGATTCGGCCTTGTCGAATCGATCGACCGGCGTCAACGTCCCGATCGCGGTGCTGGGCCTTGTGCCCGCCGCGCATCAGGACCGAGCCGATGAAACAAGAATTTTCGCTAGCGCACCTCACGGTACTGGGCTGCCCGCCGCCCGAGATGGTTTACATCGCGGCGCGCGCCGGCTACGACTACGTCAGCATCCGGCCGATCTACATGGGTCTGCCGGGCGAGCCGAATTACGCGCTGGCCGACAACCCGCAGATGCTGCGTCAGACCAAGCGCGCGCTGGCCGCCACCGGCGTGCGCGTGCACGACATCGAGCTCGCGCGCGTCTACGAAGGCCTGCATCCGACCAAATACCTGCCGGCGATGGAAGTCGCCGCCGAACTCGGCGGCAAGGCCGTGCTGTCGAGCATCTGGGGCGGCGAGCGCGATTTCTATATCGAGAAGTTCGCCCAGATCTGCGACCTGGCGAAACCGTTCGGGCTCACCGTCGATCTCGAATACGTGCCCATCGCCGCGGTCGCCAACCTCGCCCAGGCCGTCGACGTGCTGCGCGAGGTCGACCGCAGCAATGCCGGGCTGATGATCGACATGCACCATTTCCACCGCGCCCGCGACAACCCGGCCAACCTCGACGCGCTGCCGCGCGAATGGTTCCATTTCGCCCATCTGTGCGACGCGCCGCCCGAGATCCCGACCGACCGCGCCGAGATGATCCGCATCCTGCGCGAGGCCCGGCTGTATTCGGGCGAGGGCGGCATCGACATCGCGGCCATCCTCGCCCACCTGCCGCCCTGCGTCTATTCGATCGAATCGCCGAACAAGGAACTGCACGAGGAGATCGGCTACGCCGAGCATGCGGCGCGCTGCCTCGAATCGCTCAAGGCCTACCTGGCGCGCAGCGCGGCCGCGGCCGGCACGCCGGCGACGGCCCTGCGCTCGACCGTCGGCGCGCTGTGAGACGATTTGGCGGACCCCACCACCTCGAGCCACCGGCATCGCGTCCCGTCATGAAACATCCCGCCAAGAAGACCATCGACACCCGCGGCAAGCGCCTCGGTGGCGAGACCCCGCTGCTGTGCACGCCGCTGGTCGGCCGCAACGCCGAGCGCGTGCTCGCCGAGGCCGCCAGCGTGCTGCGCGGCAAGCCCGACATCATCGAATGGCGCGTCGACTTCTTCGACGCCATCGCCGACACCGCGGCGGTGATCGCCGTCGCCCAAGCGCTGCGCCAGCTCGTCGGCACGCTGCCCATCATCTTCACGCGCCGCTCGATCCGCGAGGGCGGCGAGCGCATCGCCATCGACGACGAGGGCGTCGTCGCGCTCTACGACGCGGTGGCCGCGAGCCGGCTCGTCGACTTCATCGATTTCGAGATGGGCAACGACGCCGACCAGGTGCGCCGCGTGCGCGAGAGCACGCGCAGCCATGGCGTGCGGCTGATCCTCTCGCACCACAACTTCAGCTACACGCCCGATGTCGATTTCATCGTGCGCCTCTTCCTCGAGGCCGAGCGCCTGGGCGCCGATGTCGCCAAGGTCGCGGTGATGCCGCGCGACCGCGCCGACGTGCTGACGCTGCTGACCGCGACGGAGCGTGCCGACGCGAAGTCGCATATCCCGCTGATCAGCATGTCGATGGGCCCGCTGGGATCGGTGACGCGGATGATCGGCGGCCTGTTCGGCTCCGGGCTGACCTTCGCCGTCGGCGAGGCGGCATCGGCGCCGGGGCAGATCCCGATCGGCGACCTCGTCGCCGTGTTCGACATCATCCGCCGCGCCCGCGGCGGCGAAATGTTCTGATGCCCGATTCGAGCCCGACGCGCATCGCGGTCGCCGGCGCCGGCCTCATCGGCCGCGCCCATATCGGCGTGCTGCAGCGCAGCCCCGACTGCAGCCTGAGCGCGATCGTCGACCCCGGGCCCGCCGCGCACGCGCTGGCCGAGGCTGCCGGCGTGCCGCTGTACGCATCGATATCGGAGCTGCTCGCCGCCGACCGGCCCGACGGCATCGTCGTCGCCACGCCCAATGCGCTGCATGTGCCGCAGGCGCTGGAGGCGATTGCCGCCGGCGTCGCCGTGCTGCTCGAAAAGCCGATCGCGCCGACGGTGGCCGAGGCGCGGCAACTCGTGCGCGCGGTCGACGAGTCGGGCGCGCGCGTGCTCATCGGCCACCACCGCGCGCACAGCCCGATCATGGCCAAGGCGCGCGAGGTCGTCGCTTCGGGCCGCCTCGGCCGCCTCGTCGCCGTGACCGGCAGCGCGACCTTCTACAAGCCCGACGAATACTTCGCCGATGGTCCCTGGCGGCGCGAGATCGGTGGCGGGCCGATCCTGCTCAACCTCATCCACGAGATCCACAACCTGCGCATGCTGTGCGGCGAGATCGCCGCCGTGCAGGCCATCGCCTCGCGCGCGACACGCGGCCATGCGGTCGAAGACACGGTGGCGATCACGCTGCGCTTTGCCGGCGGCGCGCTCGGCAGCTTCATGCTCTCGGATTGCGCGGCCAGCCCGCGCAGCTGGGAGCAGACCTCGCGCGAGAACCCGGCCTACGCGAGCAGTGACGACGAGGACTGCTACGTCGTCGCCGGCACCGACGGCAGCCTCGCGGTGCCGACGATGCGGCTGAAGACCTATGCACGCGCGGCCGACCGCTCCTGGTTCCAGCCCTTCGAGGCCGGCGTCGTCGGCGTCGTCCGCGACGACCCGCTGGTGCACCAGATGGCGCATTTCGGCGCCGTCGTGCGCGGCGAAACGGCGCCGCTCGTGAACGCGCGCGACGGCCTGGCCAATCTGCGCGTCACCGCAGCCATCGCCGAGGCCGCCGCGAGCGGCCGCACGGTCGAGATCCACCCCTAGAGAAAGCCACGCGATGAAGATCCTCATGCTCCACGGCATCAACCACAATATGTTCGGCAAGCGCGACCCCAAGCAGTACGGGACGATCACGCTGGCCGAGATCGACTCGCGGCTGCAGGCGCTGGGCCGCCAGCTCGGCACCGAGGTCGAATCGTTCCAGACCAACAGCGAAGGCGCGATGTGCGAGCGCATCCATCAGGCCTACGCCGACAAGGTCGATGCGGTGCTGATCAACGCCGGCGCCTGGACGCACTACAGTTACGGCATCCGCGACGCGCTCGCGATCCTGACGGTGCCGGTGGTCGAGCTGCACATGTCCAACATCCACGCCCGCGAGGCCTTCCGCCATGTCTCGGTGTTCGCCGAGATCGTGCGCGGACAGATCTGCGGCTTCGGCGTCGACAGCTACCTGCTGGCGCTGCGCGCCGCGGTCTCGGCGGTCGAGAACGGCTGAGCGCGGCGATGCTGATCACCGGTAGGACCGAATTCATCGCCCACATCGGCTGGCCGACGCATGCCTTCAAGGCGCCGATGATCTACAACCCGTATTTCGAGCGCGCCGGCATCGATTGCGTCGTCGTGCCAATGGGCTGCCAGAGCGCGAATTACGCCACCTTCCTGCGCTCGGTGTTCACGCTCGAGAACATCCGCGGCGCGCTGATCACGATGCCGCACAAGGTCTCGACGGTGGCGCTGCTCGACGTCGCGACGCCGACGGTGCAGATCGCCGGCTCCTGCAACGCCGTGCGGCGCGACGAGCAGGGCCGCCTCGTCGGCGACATGTTCGACGGCGAGGGCTTCGTGCGCGGCATCCGCCGCAAGGGCTGCGTCACCGAGGGCATCGCGGCGCTCGTCGTCGGCTGCGGCGGCGTCGGCTCGGCGATCGCGGCCTCGCTCGCGGCCGCCGGCATCGGCGCCATTACGCTGACCGACGCGCACGAGGCCTCGGCCGTGGCGCTCGGCCAGCGGCTGGCGGCGCATTACCCGGCGCTGCAGGTGCGCGTCGGCAGCAACGACCCCGCCGGCCACGACCTCGTCGTCAACGCCACGCCGATGGGCATGGACGACGGCGACCCGCTGCCGATGGATGTCGCGCGCATCGCGCCGTCGGCCTTCGTCGGCGAGGTCGTGATGAAGCAGGAGATGACGGCCTTCCTGCGCGCCGTGCGCGATCGCGGCTGCCGCTACCAGATCGGCTCGGACATGCTGTTCGAGCAGATCCCGGCGTACCTCGAATTCTTCGGCCTGCCGACGACGACGCCCGAAGCGCTGCGCGAAGTCGCGCGGCTGCAGTACTAGACATCGCGATGCGCCGCTCGATCGCCACCGTCTCGCTCTCGGGCATGCTGCGCGAGAAGATCGAGGCCATCGCCGCGGCCGGCTTCGACGGCTTCGAGGTGTTCGAGAACGACCTGCTGCAGTTCAGCGGCAGCCCGCGCGACGTGCGCGCGATGGCCGCCGACCTGGGCCTCGCGATCGACATGTTCCAGCCCTTCCGCGATTTCGACGGCGCGCGCCTGGAGCAGGTGCAGCGCAGCCTCGACCGCGCCGAACGCAAGTTCGACCTCATGGGCGAGCTCGGCACCGATCTGCTGCTCGTGTGCTCGAACGTCCAGCCCGAGGCCAGCGGCGACATCGAACAGCTCGCCGAGCAATACGCGATGCTCGCCGAGCGCGCGCACCAGCGCGGCCTGCGCATCGCCTACGAGGCGCTGGCCTGGGGCCGGCAGATCAAGCTCTACGCGCAGGTCTGGGCCGTCGTGCGGCGCGTGAACCGGGCCAACTTCGGCCTCACGCTCGACAGCTTCCACACGCTGGCACTGCGCGACGATCCGGCGGGCATCGCGCGCATACCGGCCGACAAGATCTTCTACGTCCAGCTCGCCGACGCGCCCTGGGTGCAGACCGACGTGCTCAGCCACAGCCGCCATTTCCGCTGCTTCCCGGGCCAGGGCGAATTCGACGTCACCGGCTTCCTCGGCGCCGTGCTCGACGCCGGCTACCGCGGGACGATCTCGCTCGAGGTCTTCAACGACGAATTCCGCTCGGCGCCGGCGCGCGCCAACGCCGTCGACGCGATGCAATCGCTGCTCTGGCTCGAGGAACAGGTGCGGCTGACGCGGCCGCCACCGGCGGCGAACACGCCGGCGGCCGCGCCGGTCGCGCTCTTCGAGGCGCCGCCGGCGCCGCGGCTGGCCGGCTGGTCGTTCATCGAATTCGCCGTCGACCCGGCGGCGGCCGATCGGCTCGGCGCGCTGCTCGAAGCCCTCGGTTTCACGCGCCGCGGCCGCCACCGCACGCGGGCCATCGATCTCTACGCGCTCGGCGAGGTGCGGCTGCTGCTGAACCAGGAACCCGATTCCTATGCCCGCCCCTATTTCGAGATCCATGGCGCATCGGCCTGCGCGCTGGCACTGACGACGCCCGACGCCTGCGCCGCGATCGAACGCGCACGCGCGCTCGGCTGCACGACGCTGGGCGGTTGCGACGGCGCCAACGAACTCTCGGTGCCCTCGGTCACCGCGCCCGACGGCAGCCTGGTCTATTTCTGCGAACCCGCCGCGGGCGGCGCGCAGGCCTTCGAGGCCGATTTCGAGACCGTCGATGCGGCCGCCGCGGCTCCCGGCGGCGCGCGCATCGACCATATCGTGCGCGCCGTGCCGGCCGGCCAGATCAACCCCTGGGTGCTGTTCCAGCGCGCCGTGCTCGGCCTCGTGCCGCAGCGCCAGGTCGTGCTGCACGACCCCTACGGCGTGCTGCGCAGCCGCGAGATCGAATCCGACGACGGTGCGGTGCGCACCTCGCTGATCGTCTCGGAGCGCGACAACACGGTCGTCTCGCGCTCGGTGTCGCGCTTCTTCGGCGCCGGCGTGCAGCAGATCGCGATCGCCGTCGACGACATCTTCGCGACGATGGCCGAGCTGCACCGCCGCGGCGCGCCGATGCTGCCGGTGCCGGCGAACTACCACGACGATCTGCAGGCCCGCTACGACCTCGACCCGGCGCTGCTCGAGTCGCTGCGCACGCTCGGTCTGCTGTATGAGCGCGACGAGCGCGGCGGCGAATTCATCCACGCCTACGCGGCGCCTTTCGACGAGCGCTTCGAATTCGAATTCGTCCAGCGCCGCGGCGGCTACGACCATTACGGCGCGACGAATTCGCCGGTGCGGCTGGCGGCACTGGCCGAACATATCCGCGGCGGATGACGGGCGCGGCCGCGGCCGCCGGATTCAGATGCCGGCGTACCAGGCGTAGCCGCTGTGGTCTTCCCAGTAGCCGCCGCTGCCGCGGCCGATGTCGCCGAACGATTCCACCAGCTCGATGCGCATCAGGTATTTCGCCTGCTTGTAGCCGAGCTGGCGCTCGACGCGCAGGCGCAGCGGCGCGCCGTTGGTCACCGGCAGCGCGCGACCGTTGAGGCCGTAGGCGAGGATGGTCTGCGGGTGGTAGGCATCGTCCATGTCGATGCTCTCGTAATAGGGCACCTCGTGGTCGCCGCTGCCGAAGCTGTCGGCGCAATGGAAGACGAGGAAGCGCGCCTGCGGCAGCGGCCGCACGAGTTCGAGCACGCGCGCCAGCGGCACGCCGGTCCACTGGCCGATCGCGCTCCAGCCCTCGACGCAATCGTGGCGCGTGATCTGCGTGCGCGCCGGCATCAGCCGCAGTTGCGCCAGCGACAGCGACGCCGGTTGCGCGACGAGGCCGTCGACCACCAGCCGCCAGTCGGCGAAGCCGCCGGCCGCCAGCTCGCGGTAGTCGTCGTCGTCGGGGTCGGTGTTCCCGTTGCCGCGGAAGCCGGGCGAGAGGTCGGCGACGGTGAATTCCTGCGCCATCGAGCGCCGGCCTCCGAGCAGCTTGTGGACGCCGCGGTTCAGCGTCTCGGCGCTCGAGAGCAGGCCGCCGGTGCCGCGGTCGACGCGCTCGCAGCCGCCGAGCAGCAGGGCGCCGGCGCCGGCGGCGGCGCCGAGCAGGATGCGGCGGCGGGCGATGGGCTTATTCATGGTGCACCGTGATGCGGTAGCGGCCGGTGATCATCGACCGCAGGTGGTTCCACAGTCCGCTGACGATGACCTCGAAGACGTGGATGGCGACGAAGCCGACGAGCAGCCAGGCGACGATGAAATGGATCGTGCGCGCCGACTGGCGCCCGCCGAGCCAGTCGACCCAGCCCGGCAGCAGCGAATTCAGCCAAGGCGACATCGCCCAGCCGCAGAGGATGATCAGCGGCAGCAGGCCGAAGATGACACCGAGGTAGGCGAACTTCTGCAGCACGTTGTAGTCGCGCGCCGCCTCGCCCTGCGGGTGGCGGAACAGCGCGTGGTCGACGATCGAGCGCCCGATGCCGCGCAGGTCGGCGCGCGTCGGCCAGAGGTCGCGCCGCAGATGGCCGCTGGACAGCGCATGACCGACATAGGCCAGGCCGTTGAGCACGAAGATCCAGGCGAAGAAGAAATGCCAGCGCCGCGCGTCGGCCAGCGAATAGGGTCCCGGTATCGTCATCCACGACGGAAACGCGACCGAATTCGGCAGGCCGTCGGGGCCCTTCGACAGGCCGAGCCACCCGGTGGTGTCGTAGTTGCGACCGAGCAGTTGCGTCACGCCTGTGGGGTGACCGCCGCTCGACATCGTGCCGATCATCAGCAGCGAATGGCGCCCCGCGACGTAGGACGAGGCGCCCCAGTCGAGCGAGGGATGGGCGTTGAAGATCATCAGCCCGCTCATCAGCAGCACGGTGAACGAGACGACATTGGTCCAGTGCATCAGCCGCACGGCCAGGCTGTGGCGCGGATAGAAATAGCTGGCGGGGGCGGCTTCGGTCACTCGCGATCTCCGTGCAGAGGATGCCGCCGTGGGCGGCGGCGGGGCCGTCGTCGGCGCGTTCATGCTAACCCGGCGCCGGATTCACTGCTGGCCAAAAGTTCGGTGTCACTGCCGTCATCGAGGGCGATGCGCAGGAGGCCGGGCCGCCGACGGTGCAGGTAGGGCTCATGGGGGTTGGTCGGCCCGGAAGGCGCCGGCTTACGCCGCGACGCTGACGGCCGCGCCGCCGGCTCAAGTCGGCTTGCGGCGGGCCGATACCCACATGGGGCCGCAAGCCGCGTCGCGGCATCGCCGACGCCGCGGCCCGCTGAACGCTGGAAACCATGATCAACGACGCCGCGGTGGTGCAATACGAAACGCTGCTCGCCCAGGAGCGGGCCGCGCGTGCGGCCGCCGAGGCGACGCTGGAGGCGACACGCCGCGAGCTGTTCGACACCAATGTCGAGTTGCAGACGCTCATCGTCGGACTCGACGAGGCGGTGGCCACGCGCACGGCCGAGATGCTCGCCGCGCGCGACCGCGCGATCGCCGCCGATTCGGCCAAGAGCGCCTTCCTGGCGAACATGAGCCACGAGATCCGCACGCCCCTGACGAGCATCATCGGCTTCGCCGAGCTGATGCTCGACCAGCGCCGGCTGACCTCGATCGGTCGCGGCGAGGCGCTCTCGACGATCCTGCGCAACGCGCGCCACCTGCTCGAGCTGATCAGCGACATCCTCGACCTCTCGAAGATCGAGGCCGACGGGCTCGAACTCGACGTCCAGGACGTCGACCTGCCGGGCCTGCTGGCCGAGATCGAATCGATGCTCGGACCGCGGGCGCGCGAGAAGGGCCTGCAGTTCGATGTCTGCCCGCGCCTGCCGCTGCCGCGCACGATCCGCGGCGACAAGGTGCGGCTCAAGCAGATCATCGTCAACTTCTGCAGCAACTCGCTCAAGTTCACCGAGACCGGCACGGTCGAGATCGAGGTCATCCACGACCGCGCGACGCGGCGGCTCGAGATCGCCGTCGGCGACACCGGCATCGGCATGACCGAGGGCCAGGTCGCGCGCCTGTTCCAGCCCTTCACGCAGGCCGACGTCTCGACGACGCGCCGCTTCGGCGGCACGGGCCTGGGCCTGTACATCAGCCGCCAGCTCGCCCAGCTGATGGGCGCGACGATCGAGGTCCGCTCGCAGCCCGGCGCCGGCAGCCGCTTCGCGCTGTGCCTGACGCTGGGCGACGCCCCGCCGGGGCCGCTGATCCACGACCAGGCCGATTTCTCGCGCGGCACCGAGCTGTTCCGCCACGACGACCTCGAATGGGTGCCGGCGCTGCGCGGCCGCGTCCTGCTGGCCGAGGACGGCCCGCACAACCAGCGCCTGATCGGCGCGCTGATCGAGGCCACCGGGGCCGAGCTGACGCTCGTCGACAACGGCGAGGCGGCTTTCCAGGAAGCGCTGGGCGGCGACTACGACCTCGTGCTGATGGACATCCAGATGCCGGTGATGGACGGGCTGACGGCGATCCGGCTGTTGCGCGACGCCGGCTATGCGAGCCCGATCGTCGCCCTCACCGCCAACGTCATGCGCTCCGACATCGAGAGCTACCGCCAGGCCGGCTGCGACGATGCGCTGGGCAAGCCGATCGACCGCCGCCGCATGTACGGCGTGCTGGCGCGCCACCTCGCCGCGGCCGATGGCGAGGCCGAACGGCCCGATCAGGTCGGCGACAAGATCGAGGCCGTCGTGCAGCGCCTGGCCGAGGAGTTCCGCGCCGAGCTGCCGCAGCGCATCGCGATGCTCGAGCTGCTGCTGGCGCGCCGCGAATGGCCGCGCCTGCGCAGCGAGTTGCATGCGATCAAGGGCGTCGCCGGTTCGATCGGCTACCCGCAGCTGACGCGCCTGGCGCAGCCGGGCGAGCTGGCCATCCTCGACCAGCGCTACGAAGAGGCCGAATTGCAATGCGCCTTGCTGCTGGACGCGGCGCGCGCGATCGTGGAGTGCCCCTCATGTTGAATCCGGAAACCGCCGAAGCCGCGCCGGCGGCGTCATCGGAGAACCGCTGCGACGTGCTGATCGTCGACGACAGCGGCGCCTCGCGCGAGATCCTCGCGGCGATGCTGCGCCAGCTCGACCCCGGCCTGCAGATCCGCCAGGCGCGCGACGCCGCCCAGGCGCTGGGCACCTGGCTCGAGATGTTCCCGCGCGCGACCTTCCTCGACATCGACATGCCCGACCAGGACGGGCTGACGCTGCTCAAGACGCTGCGCCAATCGCGCCCCGACGCCTTCGTCGTGATGGTCTCCGGCCACAGTTCGGCCGACAACGTGCGCCAGGCGCTGTCGATGGGCGCCAACGGCTTCATCGTCAAGCCCTACAAGCCGCAGCGCATCGTCGACATGATCGACCGCTACGCGGCCGTCACCGGCCGCAAGCTCGGCGCGCCCGGCTGAGCCGCGAACGCCGCGGGCGTCAGGCGTCGTCGCGGTCGCCGCCGAACAGGCTGCCGAGCACCGAGCCGACGACGCCGCCGGCGACCGCGCCGCCCAGCCCCGCCGACGAGCCGCCGATGCCGGCGCCGACCGAGGTCGCCGAGGCGCCCTCGCGGCTGAAATACGGCGACAGCGCATGCGCCAGGTTGGGCATCGTCAGCGTCTGCAGCCAGATCCTGCCGGGGCCGGTCAGGCGCGCGATGAACAGGCCGTCGCCGCCGAAGAGCTTGTTCTTCAGCCCCGGGATCAGCGTGATGTCGAACTGCACCGAGCTCTCGAACATCCCGATATGCCCCGGATGGACGTTGAGCGATTCGCCAGGCGCGAGGTCGTAGCTGACGATCTCGCCGCCGAGTTCGACCCAGGCCCGCGCCTGGCCGCCGAGCTTCTGCAGGACCATCCCCTCGCCGCCGAAGATGCCGGCGCCCAGCGAGCGCTGGAAGCCGATCGACAGCTCCACGCCTTCGGTGCCGCAGAGGAAACCGTGGCGGTGCACGAGATAGCTGCGACCGGCGTCGACCTGCAGCTCCATGATCGATCCCGGCACCTTGGCCGCGAAGGCGACCATGCCCTGCCCGCCGTCGACGTGGTACTCGTTCATGAACAGGCCGCCGCCCGAGATCGCGCGCCCGATCGCGCCCCACAGGCCCTTCGATCCCGCCGTCAGCGCCGTCGTCGTCAGCACGACGTTGGGCGACATCCACGAGAACTGGCCCGGCTCGGAGACGATGCGGTCGCCCGCCTCGAGGCCGATTTCGAGCACGGGCAGCGTGGTGCCGTGGATGCGCGACTTCATGGGCTAATTCCTTGGTTGGGGAATGGATTCAGTTTAGCGCCGGGTGCGCTGTCACTGTGTGACGGCGTCGACCCCGTTTGCACCCGCGCTGCGTATAAGCCGCGTTCGCCACCCGAAAAGAGCCGATCCATGAAACGACTTGCCTGCGCCCGTGTCCTCACGCTCATCCTTGCCACCGCTGCCGCCGGCGCCGGGGCGCAGAGCGCCGCGTCGCGCATCGAGCGGGTCACCGTCTACCCCGGCAGCGCCACGGTCGAGCGCGTGGCTCGCGTCGCCGCCGGCGCGCGCACGCTGACCTTCGCCTGCCTGCCGGCGGCGCTCGACGTGCAGAGCCTGCATGTCAGCGCCGACGCCACCGTGCGGCTGGGCGAGACCGCGGTGCTGACGCGGCCGCGCGCGCAGGCCGGCGAATGTGCGAGCGGCCCGCTCGATGCCCGCATCCGCGAGATCGAGACGCAGAAGGACGCGCTCGCCGCCGAGAACGACGCGCTGGCCCTCGTCACCGGCTACCTCAAGGGCCTGGGCGGCGGCGACGACGGCCGCCGCGCCGCGCCCGATGCCAAGGCCGTCGCCGCGACGGCCGAGCAACTGCGCCGCAGCGGCCAGGACGCGCTGCTGCGCCAGCGCCAGATCGCGCGCCGCCAGGTCGAGCTCGACCGCGACCTCGCGCCGCTGCTGGCCGAGCGCGAGCGCGCCGGTGCCGGTGGCGATGTCGTCAGCGTCAGCGTCAACCTCGCCGCCGGCGCCGACGCCGAGGTCCGGCTCGGCTACCGCGTCGCCGGGCCGAGCTGGACGCCGGCCTACCGCGCGACGCTCGACAGCGCGAGCGGCCAGGTGGCGATCGAACGCCAGGCCCTCGTCGCCCAGGCCACCGGCGAGGACTGGAAGGGCGTGCGGCTGACGCTGTCGACCGGCCAGCCGCGCAGCGACCCGGCCGGGCGTCTGCCGCAGCCGTGGCGCATCGGCGTGGCGCCGCCGCCCGAGCCGCGCCGGGCCTATGCGGCCGCGCCGGCGCCGGCGGCGATGATGGCGATGGAGCGATCCAAGACCAGCGACGCCGCGCCTGCGACCGCACCCATCTTCGACGTCACCGTCTTCGACCAGGCCTACGCGACCGAATTCGCGCTGCCGCAGGCGATCGACCTGCCGAGTTCGGGCCAGCGCGTCGCGCTCGTGCTCGGCCGGCAGGCGGCACCCGCCAAGGTCTACGCGCGCACGGCGCCGCAGATCGAGGCCGCGGCCTACGTCGTCGCCGAGCTGCCGGTGCCCACCGGCGTCTGGCCCGCCGGGCCGCTGCAGCTCTACCGCGACGGCGCCTATGTCGGCAACTCGCGCTGGGATGCCGGCGCTGCGGCGACATTGACGCTGCCCTTCGGCCGCGACGAACAACTGCGCGTCGCGGCCGAGCCCGGCAGCGACAGCATGGGCAGCGGCGGCTTCATCGGCGGCCGCGCCGAGCGCCGCATCCAGCGCGCCTGGCGCGTCGAGAACCGGCATCGGCAGGCGGTGAAGCTGCAGCTCATCGAGGCCGCGCCGGTCTCGGTCGACGAGCAGGTGAAGGTGACTTCCGCTTTCCAGCCCCAGCCCGCGGAGACCGCCTGGCACCAGCAGCCCGGGGTCGCGATGTGGTCGATCGAACTCGCTGCCGGTCAGACGGCGCGCGTCGCCGCCGACTACGTCGTCAGCTACCCCAAGGACGTCCGCGTCGAGGACCGCTAGGCCTTCGGTCAGAATCCGACCCGGCCACATGGCCGGCGTGGAGGAGCGATGACGATAGCCAAATGGTGTCTGGCCGCGGCGTGGGCGCTGCCGATCCTGACGGTCGGCCTGGCCAAGGTGGCGTCGGCGCGTGGGCCGCGCGAGCAGTTCTACGACAACGCCGACCCGCGCGAATGGGAGCGCCGCCAGACCGGCTGGAAGCAGCGCGCCAACGCCGCGCAGCAGAACGGCTTCGAGGTGCTGCCGCTGTTCTTCGTGGCCGTGCTGCTGGCGCAGATGAGCGGTGTCGACGCGGCCCGCGTCGACATGCTGGCCCTGCTCTTCGTCGCGCTGCGCGTGGCCTATGTCGGCATCTACCTGGCCAACCTCGCGGCGCTGCGCACGGCGGTCTGGGGCGCGGGGGTGGCGGTCTGCGTCGTGCTGCTCGGCCTGGCCGCGTGAACGATTGCCCATGCTGCATCGCAGCATGGTTGCTCGGCCGCGGTTAGCATAGCGGCGCTCCGAACGCTGCCCGGCCCGGCCGGTTGCAGGGACGACGGCACTCTCAGGACTCGGCGCGTCGTCGCCCGCAGCAAAGCAGATGAATTGGTTGATGACCCTGGGTGGCGCGCTGACCGGGTTCCTGGTCGGGCTCACCGGCGTCGGCGGCGGCTCGCTGATGACGCCGCTGTTGATGCTGGTGTTCGGCGTCGCGCCGCTGACCGCCGTCGGCACCGACCTGTGGTTCGCCGCCACGACCAAGGTCGTCGCCGCGGCGATGCACCGCGGCCACGGCACCATCGACTGGCCGATCGTGCGCCGGCTCTGGCTCGGCAGCCTGAGCGCCTCGGCGGCCACGCTGTGGTGGATGAAGACGCGGCCGGTCGACCATTCCTCGGTGCACCTGATGACGGTCTCGATCGCCGTGGCGCTGCTGCTCACCGCCTTCGGCATCCTGTTCCAGAAGCGGCTGCACGGCCTGGGCAGCCACCTGCGCGACGTCGACAAGGCGCAGTTCCACAAGCTGCAGCCGGGCCTGACGGTGGCCGCGGGCGTCGTGCTCGGCGTGCTGGTGACGCTGACCTCGGTCGGCGCCGGCGCCATCGGCACCGTCGCGCTGGTCTACCTCTATCCGCGGCGGCTGACGCCGCCGCGGCTCATCGCCACCGACATCGTCCACGCGATCCCGCTGGCGCTGTTCGCCGGCGTCGGCCACCTGATGCTCGGCGACGTGAATGTCGGCATGCTCGGCGGCCTGCTGCTGGGATCGATACCGGGGGTGATCGTCGGCACGAAGCTCTCGACGCGGCTGCCGCACCATTGGCTGCGCGCGCTGCTGGCGCTGCTGCTGCTGGTGATCAGCGCGCGCATGCTGATGCACTGAGCGGCGAGCGACACGGGATTGGATGGGGTATCTTTGGCGCCCCCGAAGAACCACCCGGAGTCCCCGATGAAGCTCTACTACAGCCCCGGCGCCTGCTCGCTGAGCCCGCATATCGTGCTGCGCGAAAGCGGCCTGCCCTTCGATCTGGTGCTGGCCAGCACCAAGACCCACAAGCTGCCCGACGGCAGCGACTACTACGCCATCAACCCCAAGGGCTATGTGCCGCTGCTCGAACTCGACGACGGTCAGCGCCTGTCCGAGGGCCCGGCGATCGTCCAGTACGTCGCCGACCAGGTGCCGGCCAAGCAGCTCGCGCCGGCGGCCGGCACGATGGAGCGCTACCGCCTGATGGAATGGCTGAACTTCATCTCCACCGAGGTGCACAAGGGTTTCTCGCCGCTGTTCAACCCGGCCACGCCCGAGGACGCCAAGCCGATGGCGCGCCAGCGCGTCACCGACCGCCTGAGCTGGATCGACACCCAGCTCGAGGGCCGCGACTGGCTCGTCGGCAGCCATTTCACCGGTGCCGACGCCTATCTGTTCGTCGTCTCGGGCTGGGCCGGCTACGTCGGCGTCGACATCTCGAACCTCAAGCGCCTGGCCGCCTACCGCGACCGCATCGCCGCGCGCCCGGCGGTGCAGGCGGCGATGAAGGCCGAGGGACTGCTGAAGTAATCAGACCGCAGCCAGCGCCTGGTCGAGATCGGCGACCAGGTCGTCGATATGCTCGATGCCGACGCACAGCCGCACGGTGTCCTCGGTGACACCGCTGCGAGCGAGTTCGTCGGGCGCGAGCTGGCGATGCGTCGTCGAAGCCGGGTGCGTCGCCAGCGACTTGCAATCGCCGATGTTCACCAGGCGCGTGAACAGCCCCAGCGCGTCGAGGAAGCGCGCACCGCCCTCGCGACCGCCCTGGACGCCGAAGGTCAGCAGCCCCGAGGCGCGGCCGCCCATCTGCGACTGCACGAGCGCGTGGTCGGGATGGTCCTCGAGCGCGGCGTAGTTGACCCAGCCCACCTTCGCGTGGCCGCGCAGGTGGCGCGCGACGGCCAGCGTGTTGTCGCAGATGCGGTCCATGCGCAGCGCCAGCGTCTCGATGCCCTGCAGGATCTGCCAGGCGTTGAACGGCGAGATCGCCGCGCCCATGTTGCGCAGCGGCACGACGCGGGCGCGGCCGATGTAGGCGGCCGCACCCAGCGCCTCGGTGTAGACGACGCCGTGGTAGCTGACGTCGGGCTCGTTCAGGCGCGGGAAGCGCGCCTTGTGCTGCGCCCAGGGGAAACGCCCGGAATCGACGATGGCGCCGCCCAGGCTCGTGCCATGGCCGCCGAGGTACTTGGTCAGCGCATGCACGACGATGTCGGCGCCATGCTCGAAGGGCCGGCACAGGTAGGGGCTGGGCACGGTGTTGTCGACGATCAGCGGCACGCCGTGGCGGTGCGCGATCGCCGCCACCGCGGCGATGTCGGTGACGAGGCCCGAGGGGTTGCCCATCGACTCGACGAAGATCGCCTTCGTGCGCGCGTCGATCAGCGGCTCGAAGCTGGCCGGGTCGCGCCCGTCGGCGAAGCGCGTGCGCACGCCGAACTGCGGCAGCGTGTGCGCGAACAGGTTGAACGTGCCGCCGTACAGCGCGCTGCTGGAGACGATGTTGTCGCCGGCCTCGGTGATGGTCTGGATCGAGTAGGTCACCGCCGCCTGGCCCGAGGCGAGCGCGAGCGCCGCGATGCCGCCCTCGAGCGCCGCGACGCGCTCCTCGAGCACGGCCTGGGTCGGATTCATGATCCGCGTGTAGATGTTGCCCGGCACCTTGAGGTCGAACAGGTCGGCGCCATGCTGGGCGCTGTCGAAGCTGTAGGCCACCGTCTGGTACAGCGGCACCGCGACGGCATGGGTCGTCGGCTCGGGGCTGTAGCCGGCATGCACCGACTTGGTCTCGAAACGCCAGAGGCTGGTGTCGCGGCTCATCTTCTCTCCTCGGTTGTTCGGGTGCTGGGGGCGGCCAGTCTAGGGCCTGTTAACGCTATGGGAGCGCCCTCGGCGGCGGACTCGGCGCATACCCGTTAGGCTGATGCCCGATCAACCACCGGGAACGCGATGACGAAGGACAACCGGATCGACGCCTGGCTCGCCGACGAGGCGGCGGCCATCGAACGCACCGCGAACGGCCCCGGGCCCGGCGTCGCGCGGCCCGAGCAGGTGGCCGGGCTCAGCGGCCTGGATTTGATGCAGGCGTTGCGCGACGGCAGGCTGCCCTACGCGACGATCTCCAAGACGCTGGATTTCCGGCTCATCGAGATCGACCGCGGACGCGCCGTCTTCCAGGGCCGGCCCGGCGGCGGCCACCTCAACCCGATGGGTTCGGTGCATGGCGGCTGGTTCGCGACCCTGCTCGATTCGGCGCTCGGCTGCTCGGTGCACACGATGCGGCCCGCGGGCCGCGGCTACACGACGGCCGAACTGGGCGTGAACATGGTGCGCGCCTTGACGCCGAAGGTGGCGCGCGTGCGCGCCGAAGGCCGGGTCATCCATTGCGGCCGCCAGCTCGCGACCGCCGAGGCGCGGCTCGTCGGACCCGACGGCACGCTGTACGCGCATGCGACGACGACCTGCCTCGTGTTCGAGACGGCTTGAACGCCGGCGCGCCGCAAACCCATGCCCCGTTACGTCGCCCTCTTCCGCGGCATCAATGTCGGCAAGGCCAAGCGCCTGGCGATGGCCGATCTGCGCGCCTTGTTCGTCGAACTCGGTTTTGCGGAAGTGCGCACGCTGCTCAACAGCGGCAACCTGATCTTCGATGCCGGCGCGGCGCCCGAGGCGGCGCAAGCCGCGCGCATCCGCACCGCCGTGGAGCGGCAACTCGGCGTCGACGCGCTGGTGGTCGTCAAGTCGGCGGCGCAGATCGACGCGGCGATCCGGGAATGCCGGCTCGAGGCGCGGCTGACCGACCCGACGCATCTGCTCGTGCTGCTCGGCAACGACCCGCGCTCGCTCGGCGGCATCGCGGCGGTCGCCGGTCGCGTGCAGGTCGGCCGCGAGGCGGCTTATCTGTGGTGCGAAGGCGGCGTGCTCGCGGGCAAGACCGGTGCCGATGCCCTGCTGGGCCAGGGCGGCACCGCGACGACGCGCAACTGGGCGACGCTCGCGAAGATCCTCGCGCTGATGCATCCGGCGCAGCCGCTCCGCTGACGCCGGCCGACGCCGGCGGCGACGCGCGGCGCGGCGACGGCCGCTCGTCGAATTGAGCGCCGGCAGGTCCTCTTTTCGCCCGACCGCCGGCAAGGCGCGGCCCGCACAGTAGCGGCAGCGCGCGGACAGGCAGGTCCGCGGGCGCCGGGCGTCCGGATCCGGCAGGCGCCTCGCCTCGCGAGGCAAGCGAGTTCCCAGTCCCGAGTCACGCATGAAGAATCTGCAGCGCCTCGAATTCCTCGCGATGTACGTCGGCTCCGCGGCCCTGGTGGCCTTTCTGGCCGCCAGCCTGAGCTGGCCGCAGATCGCGACCTACTCCTGCCCTACGAGCGACGGTTTCGGCATCGAACAATGCGAAGCCGACGCCACGCTGGATGCCGCCGCTCCCGCGGTCGCATTCGAGCCGGCGCCGGCGCCGCGGGCCGGCACCGACGAACGCTCAGCGCCGAGCCTGGCGAGCGCCGCCGACTGAGCGGACGGCGATCAGGCCAGGTCCTCCCAGTAGAACGACTTCCAGGTATCGGCGCCATCGAGCAGCCGGATGCGGACATCGCCGATGACGGCGGGATCGAAGTTCCTGATGTTGACACCCACGCGCCGAAACCGACTGCGGTCCAGCGGTTCCCAATGCGTCGTGCAGCCGCAATGCCGGCATCTGACGACGCGCAGCGTCCTGTCCCCTTGCATGTATTCGTCGGTCCGCTCCGGGTGTCCGACGACCTTCACCTCATCGACGTCGTAATACGCCCACAGGCTGCCCAACCTGCGGCAGATCGAACAATTGCAGTTCGTGACCTCCTCGGGAGGCCGCGGAATTTCGACGCGCACGGACCCGCAATGGCATGTGGCTGAAAGCACGGCACCCTCCGAATCATGGGCTCAATGAATCGGCGACGAATCGAATTCCTTCGATCTATCGTTGGAGTCGTCCGCCGAATGCGACGCGCCCCCTTCCCGGTGGCGCATATTCGATGTGAATTCTATCGACCGGGCGACCCAGGCAGAGCGACACCGCCTGCGCCAGCGCCGCGGCTTCGACGGTCCTGGTCTGCTCATCCGGCCATTCGGCATGCAGCACCTCGAGGAAGACCGGTAATTGGTCGCCGGCTACCGTGGTGCCGTTTTCCGCATAGGCATCCTCGCGAATCTCGGCCAGGCGCACCCAGACGCGCGCCACGCCTGCGCTCAGCACTTGCGCGATGGCGTCCGCGAGGACCTGGGCGATGCCCTCGGGCCAGGCACCGGATCCCGAGACGACAGGACGAACGTCGATGATGGGCATGGGACCCTCTCCAGCGCCAAGCCTAAGTTTTGCGCCACGCTCCATTGCTTGCATTTCGACCGTGCCTTTGCATAACACGCATCGCTGAACTCGGCACGCTCGAAAATGCCTCGTTGCCGCAAACAAGGTCGCTGCATTAAGCCCCATTTTCCCGTATGTCGGGCCCAAGACGCCCCATGGCCCCATCCAGACAACGACCAGGCTTTGCGCAATCTGACCCCCGCGATGCTCGACCGGTCATCCGCGGGCGCCAAGACCGCCGCAGGCCACGACCCGTGCCTCGCGCCGGGCGGCGCCCGGCCGGGGCGAGTTGCGGCGAGGAGGAGCGCAGGTTCGGGGTCGGCGCGCGCAGCGCGCTTCGTCATCAAGCTCGTCGCGTCTGTTTGAGCGTAGCGAACGACGTGAGCGCAGCGAGTTCAGCGACGCGACCCCGGGCCGAGCACCGCACTGGAGTCGGCGCGCAGCGACGACCGTCGCAGCCCGAGCCCCGGCCGGGCGCCGCCCGGCGCGAGGCACAGCGCGGACAAAGTTCCCCCCTCACCCCGCCTTCCGCACCCTCCGCCTCGGCGCCGCCCCCTCCCCCGCCAGCACCAGCGGCGTCTGCGCCTTCACCTCCTTGAGCACGATGCTCGAGCGCAGGTGCGTCACGCCGGGAAGCTTGAACAGCGTCTCGTGCAGCAACTGCTCGTAGCGCTGGATGCCGCTGCAGTGCACCGTCAGCACATAGTCCGACTGCCCCGTGGTCGAGACGCAGCCGACGATGTGCGGGCAGACCTGCACGGCGCGCTCGAAGCGCTGCACGAGATCCTCGCTGTGCTGGCCGAGGTTGACCTCGACGAGCACGCTCAGGCCCAGCCCCACCTGCTCGCGGTCGACCAGCGCCGTGTAGCCGCGGATCACGCCCGCCTCCTCCATCTCGCGGATGCGCTTCCAGCAAGGCGTGGCCGAGAGGCCGACGCGCTCGGCGAGCTGCTGGATCGTCTGGCGCGAATCGCGCTGCAGCTCGTCGAGGAGCCTCAGGCCGTACGCGTCGATGGAAATTTCCTTCTTCTTCATGAGCGTTCTGGAGATTGTTCGACTCCAATTTCTGGCAATCCCTATCGTATTCGAGAAGACATTACTCGCGTCTTGGAACAACAATCCTGCGATGGACAGCCCGACCATCGCCCTCGCCCGCCCCGATTACCGCCTCGCCGACGCGCTCTGGGCGCCCTCGGGAACGGTGTACATCACCGGCACCCAGGCCCTCGTGCGGCTGATGCTGATGCAGCGCGCCCGCGACGCCGCGGCGGATCTCGCCACCCAAGGCTTCGTCAGCGGCTACCGCGGCTCGCCGCTGGGCATGGTCGACCAGGCGATCTGGAAGGCCGGCGAGCGCTTCGGCGACGCCGGCATCCGCTTCGTGCCGGCGATCAACGAGGAGCTCGCCGCCACCCAGGTGCTGGGCACGCAGCGCGTCGAGAGCGACCCCGAGCGCACCGTCGCCGGCGTGTTCGCGATGTGGTACGGCAAGGGCCCCGGCGTCGACCGCGCCGGCGACGCGATCAAGCATGGCAATGCCTATGGTTCGTCGCCGCATGGCGGCGTGCTCGTCGTCGCCGGCGACGACCATGGCTGCGTCTCGTCGTCGATGCCGCACCAGAGCGACCAGGCGTTCCAGGCCTGGCAGATGCCGATCGTCGCGCCGGCCAATGTCGCCGAGATGCTCGAATTCGGCCTCTACGGCTGGGCGCTGTCGCGCTACTCGGGCTGTTGGGTCGGCTACACGGCGCTGTCCGAGGTCGTCGAGAGCGCCGGCACCGTCGACCTCGACGCGATCAACACGGCCGCCGCAGCCTGGGCCGATGCCGCGACCGTGGCCGCGCGCAGCGGCCACCGCGCACCGGCCGACGGCCTGCATTACCGCTGGCCCGACCTGCCGTCGCTGCGCATCGAATCGCGCCTGGCCGACAAGCTGGCGGCGGTGGCGGCCTTCGCCGGCGTGAATTCGATCGACCGCCTCGTCATCGCCGCGCCGCGCGCGCGTGTGGGCATCGTCACCTGCGGCAAGGCGCATTACGACCTGATGGAGGTGCTGCGCCGGCTCGCGATCACGCCGGCGATGCTCGCCGATGTCGGCGTGCGGCTGTACAAGGTCGGCCTCGCGTTCCCGCTCGAGCGCCAGCGCATGGCGGCCTTCGCCGACGGCCTGCAGGAGATCCTCGTCATCGAGGAAAAGGGCCCGGTCGTCGAGAACCAGCTGCGCGAGATCTATTACAACGCCGCGATCCGCCCCGTCATCGTCGGCAAGCGTGACGCCGAGGGCGCGCCGCTGGTCTCCGCTTTGGGCGAGCTGCGGCCGTCGAAGCTGATCGAGATCGTCGCCCATTGGCTCGAGCGCCATTACCCGCGCCATGCCGGCCTCGGCGAACATCTGCAGCATGTGCGCGACTTCACCGCGCCGGCGCTGCTGTCCAACGCCGGCGACGCCGTCAAGCGCGTGCCGTATTTCTGCGCCGGCTGCCCGCACAACACCTCGACGCGCGTGCCCGAGGGCTCGACGGCGCGCGCCGGCATCGGCTGCCATTTCATGGCCAACTGGATGGACCGCAGCACGGCCGGGCTGATCCAGATGGGCGGCGAGGGCGTCGACTGGGTCTCGCACTCGATGTTCACGAAGACGCCGCATGTGTTCCAGAACCTCGGCGATGGCACCTATTACCACTCGGGCTATCTCGCGATCCGCCAGGCCGTGGCGGCGAAGGCGACGCTGACCTACAAGATCCTGTTCAACGACGCCGTCGCGATGACCGGCGGCCAGCCGGTCGACGGCAAGATCTCGGTCGACGCGATCGCGCGCCAGGTCGAGAGCGAGGGCGTGCAGCGCGTCGTCGTCGTCAGCGACGACATCGCCAAGTACGACGCGATCAAGCAGCGCTTCCCCGCCGGCACCGAATTCCACGACCGCGCCGAACTCGACGCCGTGCAGCGCCGCTTGCGCGAGATTCCCGGCGTCACCGTGCTGATCTACGAGCAGACCTGCGCGGCCGAGAAGCGGCGCCGGCGCAAGCATGGCGAGCTCGCCGAGGCACCGAAGCGCATCTTCATCAACGAGGCCGTCTGCGAAGGCTGCGGCGATTGCAGCGTGCAGAGCAACTGCGTCGCCGTGCTCCCGCACGAGACGCCCTTCGGCCGCAAGCGCCGCATCGACCAGACGGCCTGCAACCAGGATTACAGCTGCGCGCTCGGCTTCTGCCCGAGCTTCGTCAGCGTGCGCGGCGCATCGCTGCGCCGGCGCAGCGGCATCGCCGCTGGTGCCAAGGAGGCGCTGCTGGCGCGCGTCGCCGCGCTGCCGCAGCCCCCGGCGCATGACTGGGATGCGCCCTGGGACCTGCTCGTCACGGGGGTCGGCGGCACCGGCGTCGTCACCGTCGGCGCCGTCGTCGCGATGGCGGCGCATCTCGAGGCGAAATCCGCGAGCGTGCTCGACTTCATGGGCTTCGCGCAGAAGGGCGGCTCGGTGCTGAGCTTCGTGCGCATCGCCGACCGGCCCGAGCGGCTGAACCAGGTCCGCATCGACACCCAGCAGGCCGATGCGGTGCTGGCCTGCGACCTCGTCGTCGGCGCCTCGGCCGAGGCGCTGCAGGCGGTGCGCCATGGCCGCACGCGCATCCTCGCCAACACCCATGGCATCCCGGTCGCCGAGTCGCTGCGCAACCCCGACGCCGAGCTGATGGAGAACGAGCTGCTGGCGAAGATGCGCTTCGTCGCCGGCGACGACCGCGTCGAGACCTTCGACGCCCAGGATCTGGCCGAGGAATTCCTCGGCGGCACGCAGACGGCGAATGTGCTGGCGCTGGGCTGCGCCTGGCAGCGCGGGCTGGTGCCGCTGTCGCTGGCGGCGATGGAGCAGGCGCTGCGGCTGAACGGCGTCGCCGTCGAGGCGAACCTGCTGGCGTTTTCGATCGGGCGGCTGGCGATCGGCGACGCGGCGGCGCTGCGCTCGCTGCGCGCCGGCGCCGGCGACGCTGCAGCCGACGAGACGCTCGAAGCGCTGCTCGAGCGCGCCCGCACGCATCTGACCGGCTACCAGGACGCCGCCTGGGCGCGCCGCTTCGAGGCGACGCTGGCGCCGCTGCGCGAGCGCGAGCAGGCCCTCGCCGGCCCCGGCGCGGCGCTGCCGTTGACGCAGGCCGCCGCGCGCAGCCTGCTCAAGCTGATGAGCTACAAGGACGAGTACGAGGTCGCGCGGCTGTACACCGACGGCCGCTTCAAGGCCCAGCTCGAGGCGCAGTTCGAAGGCGATCTGACGCTGCAGTTCCACATGGCGCCGCCGCTGATCGCCAAGTCGCGCGATGGCCAGCCGCCGCGCAAGGTCACGCTCGGCCCCTGGCTGATGGGCGGTTTGCGCTGGCTCGCGAAGGCCAAGCGGCTGCGCGGCACGGCCTTCGATCCCTTCGGCCGCACGCAAGAGCGCCGCATCGAGCGCGAGCTGATCGCGCAATACGAGGCGCGGTTGCGCGAGCTGACCGCAATGCTCGACACGCTGCAAGCCGAGCCTGCCAAGGCGGCGCTGGCGCTGCAGATCGCCGCGCTGCCGCTGGCTATCCGCGGCTACGGCCATGTCAAGCTCGCGAACCTGGCGCTGGCACGCGCCCGCGAGGCCGAACTGCTGCACCGTCTGGCGCCGCAGCGCTATCCGAAGCCGCAGACGCCGGCGCAGGCCGGGCAGTTCAAGGGCGCCGCCGTCGTCGCCGGTTGAACGCGGGGTCGGGGTCGCGGCCCCGGATTCACGGACCGGGGTCGCGCCCGATGGCGGCGGCGTCGAAACCAGCGATCATCGGCACCCGCGCACCCCCCTGACCCGATGCCGTCACCGTTGCCCGCCCCAGCCGCCACCGCACTCGACTTCGACGACGTGCCCTTCCGCGGCATCGTCGAGCAGTCACTGGCGGGCGTCTATGTCGTGCTCGACGAGCGCTTCATGTACGCCAACGACCGCTTCGCGGCGATGTTCGGCTACCCGCGCGACGAGTTCATCGGCCGCCGCATGGTCGATTGCGTCACCGCCGATTCGGCCGCCGAGGTCATGCGCAACTACCACCGCCGCATCAGCGGCGAGGTGCGCGCGATCCATTACCAGACCAAGGGGCTGCGCAAGGACGGCGCCATCGTCCACCTCGAGCTCCACGCCTCGCGCGTCGAATGCCGCGGCCGGCCGGCGCTGGCCGGCGTCGCGCTCGACATCACCGAACGCGTGCTCGCGCAGGAGGCGCTGCGCGAGTCGAGCGCGCAGCTGCAGGCGCTGGCGCACCGGCTGACCACGGCGCAGGAGGTTGAGCGGGCGCGGCTGGCGCGCGATGTCCACGACCTGCTCGGCGGCATGCTCAGCTCGGCCAAGTTCGACGTCTCGCGCATCGTCCGCCGCACCGCGGCGCCGGGGCAGGAGGAGCTGCATGGCATCGCGAGCGAGCTCGTCGAGCTGCTGCAGGAGACCATCGTCCAGGCGCGATCGATTTCCGAGGGGCTGCACCCGGCCGCGATCGAGCTGCTGGGACTCGGCGCCGCGCTGCGGCAGATGATGGACCGCTACGCCGCACGCCACGAGATCGAGGTCGTGACGCAGACGCCGGGCGAACGGCTGAACCTGACGGTCGAGGTCGCGACGCAGATCTACCGCATCGCCCAGGAGGCGCTGACGAACGTCTCGCGCCATGCGCAGGCCAGCCGCGTCGAGCTGGCGCTGGCAGCCGCCGACGGTCGCTACACGCTGAGCCTGCGCGACGACGGCCGCGGCCTCGCCGCGGTGCCGCGGCGGCCGGGATCGATCGGACTCTTCAGCATGGCCGAGCGGGCGCGCGAGATCGGCGCCGAGTTGCGCGTCGCCGGGCATCCGGGAGGCGGCACCGAGGTCACGCTGAGCGGGCCGCTGCAGCCGCCGCCCGCGCGCCTCGAGGCGGAGGCCCCGCGATGATCGACCTGCTGCTCGTCGACGACCACCGCATCTTCCGCGCCGGCATGGTCCGGCTCGTCTCCGACGAGCCCGACATCCGCGTCGCCGGCGAGGCCGGCGACGGCGCGAGCGCGCTGGCGATGATCCGCGCCCACCGCTACGACGTCGTGCTGATGGACATCAACATGGGCGCGCGCAACGGCCTCGACACGCTCACCGCTCTGCGCGCCGAGCAGCCGCGGCTGCCGGTGATCATGCTGTCGATGTACGTCGAGTCGCAATACGCGCGGCTGGCGCTGAAGCTGCGCGCCAACGCCTATCTGTCCAAGGACACGAGCCCCGAGGAGCTGATGGCGGCCGTGCGCCATGTCGCCGGCGGCGGCGTCTATGTCAGCCCGGGCTTCAATGTCGCCGACAACACGCCGGCCACCGCGCATGCCGCGCTGACGCCGCGCGAGATGGAGGTGATGCTGAAGATCGCCCGCGGCGTGCCGCTGACCGAGATCGGCAGCCAGCTCTGCCTGAGCGTGAAGACGGTCGGCTCGCACCGCAGCCGCATCCTCGTCAAGCTCGGCCTGGCGAGCAACGCCGAACTCGTGCAGTACGCGATGCGCCAGGGCCTGGTCGACTGACCGGATCCTATCTCGGTGTTAACCCGCAGTCCGGCTCAGAACACCGCACCTGACGCGAAAGCACCGCGCTCCTTACCATAGCGTGTTGCATCGCCCGCTTTCATCCGAGAGGCTCCCCCATGTACGCACAATTGGTCGAGACCGGCGCCCAGCGCCTGCGCGGCGTCGACGAGATGTCGGCGCAGGAACAGGCCTTCCAGCAGCGCATCGACGCCGGCGTCAAGATCGAGCCCAAGGACTGGATGCCCGAGGGCTACCGCAAGACGCTGGTGCGCCAGATCTCGCAGCACGCGCATTCGGAGATCGTCGGCCAGCTGCCCGAGGGCAACTGGGCGACGCGCGCGCCGACGCTGCTGCGCAAGGCGATCCTGCTGGCGAAGATCCAGGACGAGGCCGGCCACGGTCTGTACCTGTACAGCGCGGCCGAGACGCTGGGCGTCTCGCGCGACGATCTGCTCGACGCGCTGCACTCGGGCAAGGCCAAGTACTCGAGCATCTTCAACTACCCGACGCTGTCGTGGGCCGACATCGGCGCCATCGGCTGGCTCGTCGACGGCTCGGCGATCATCAACCAGATCCCGCTGTGCCGCTGCTCCTACGGCCCGTACTCGCGGGCGATGATCCGCGTGTGCAAGGAGGAGTCGTTCCACGCCCGCCAGGGCTACGACATCATGCTCGCGCTGTGCCGCGGCAGCGCCGAACAGAAGGCGATGGCGCAGGACGCGCTGAACCGCTGGTGGTGGCCTTCGCTGATGATGTTCGGGCCCAGCGACGCCGAATCGGTCAACAGCGCGCAATCGGCGGCCTGGCGCATCAAGCTGCACAGCAACGACGAGCTGCGCCAGAAGATGGTCGACCAGACGGTGCCGCAGGCCGAGCATCTCGGGCTCACCGTGCCCGACCCCGAGCTGCGCTGGAACGAAGCCACGGGCCATTACGACTTCGGCGCCATCGACTGGGCCGAGTTCCACGCCGTGCTCAAGGGCAACGGCCCCTGCAACCGCGAGCGTCTGCGCACCCGCGTGCAGGCCTGGGAGGACGGGCAATGGTTCCGCGACGCGCTCGTCGCCCATGCCGAAAAGAAAACGTCGCGCGCCGCGGCCTGAAAGGATTACCGATGAGCAAGGAGTGGCCGCTGTGGGAAGTCTTCATCCGCAGCCAGCATGGACTCGCGCACAAGCATGTCGGCAGCCTGCACGCGCCCGACGCCGAGATGGCGGTGAACAACGCCCGCGATGTCTACACGCGCCGCAACGAGGGCGTCAGCATCTGGGTCGTGCGCGCCGCCGACATCGTCGCCAGCAGCCCCACCGACAAGGGTGAGCTTTTCGAGCCGTCGAACAGCAAGGTCTACCGCCACCCCACCTTCTTCCCGATGCCGGAAGAAGTGAAGAACCTCTGAGGCCGGCGATGCAGGATCCGCGATTCGACTATCTGCTGCGCCTGGGCGACAACGCCCTCGTGCTGAGCCAGCGCCTGAGCGAATGGGTCGGCAAGGGCCCGGCGATCGAGGAGGACATGGCGCTGTCCAACACGGCGCTCGACCTCATCGGCCAGGCGCGGCTGTGGCTGACGCTGGCCGGCGAGATCGAAGGCGAGACGGGCGTCGCCAAGCGCGACGAGGACGCGCTGGCCTATCTGCGCGACGCGCACCAGTTCCGCAATCTGCTGCTCGTCGAGCGCCCCAACGGCAGCTATGCCGAGACGCTGATGCGCCAGTTCCTGTTCGACGCCGGCCACCATCTGTTGCTCGAGGGGCTCGTCGCGTCGACGGATGCGCGCATCGCCGAGATCGCCGCCAAGGCGCTCAAGGAGGTGAGCTACCACCTGCGCCGCAGCGCCGACCTCGTCGTGCGCCTGGGCGACGGCACGGCCGAGAGCCATAAGCGCATGCAAGCCGCGCTCGACGAGCTGTGGATGTACACGGGCGAGATGTTCACAGCCGACGCCGTCGACGACGCGATGGCGGCGCAATACGGAACGCCGGTCGCGGCATCGCTGCGCGCGCCCTGGCTGGCGCTCGTCGGCCGCACGCTGGCGACGGCGACGCTGCGCATGCCCGACCCCGAGGCCTGGATGCAGAAGGGCGGCAAGCAGGGCCGCCACAGCGAGCACCTGGGCTACCTGCTGGCCGAGATGCAGTTCCTGCAGCGCGCCTACCCGGGGCAGCGATGGTGAGCATCACGCGGCCGGCGACGGCCGACCTCTGGTCGTGGCTGGCGGCGGTCGAGGACCCCGAGATCCCGGTGATCTCGATCGTCGACCTGGGCATCGTGCGCGACCTGCGCTGGGACGACGCCACCTGCGTCGTCACCGTGACGCCGACCTATTCGGGCTGCCCGGCCACGCATGTCATCTCGCAATCCATCGTCGACGCACTGCACGGCCATGGCGTCGAGGATGTGCGCATCGAGACGCGCATCGCGCCGCCGTGGACGACCGACTGGATGAGCGATGCCGGCAAGCAGGCATTGCGCGACTACGGCATCGCGCCGCCGCTGCAGCGCGCCCAGACCATCGCCGTCGCCGACATCGGCCGCGGCGCACCCGCCGCGGCTCCCGACATCGCCTGCCCGCGCTGCGCATCGACCGCGGTCGAGCTCGTCAGCCAGTTCGGCTCGACGCCCTGCAAGGCGCTGTACCGTTGCAAAGCCTGCCGCGAACCCTTCGACCATTTCAAGTGCCATTGACCACGGACGCCTGACGCCCCACGCATGAGCAAATTCCATCCGCTGACCGTCGCTCGCGTGCACCGCGAAACGCGCGACGCCATCGTCGTCACCTTAGCCGTGCCCGCGGACCTGCGGCCGCAATACGCCTACGACGCCGGCCAGCATCTGACGCTGCGCGCCCGCGTCGACGGCGAGGACCTGCGGCGCTCGTACTCGATCTGCTCGGCGGTGCAGGACGCGCAGCTGCGCGTGGCGATCAAGCGCTGCGCCGACGGCCGCTTCTCGAACTGGGCCAACGACCATCTCGCGCCCGGCGCGACGATCGAGGTCATGCCGCCGGCCGGCCATTTCGCGATACCGCCCGACGCGAACGCTGCGCGGCGCTACCTCGCCTTCGCCGCCGGCAGCGGCATCACGCCGATACGCTCGATCGTCGAGACGACGCTGCGCGCCGAGCCGCATTCGAGCTTCACGCTCGTCTACGGCAACCGCTCGTCGGCGGCGGTGATCTTCCGCGAGGAACTCGCCGAGCTGAAGGACCGCTACCCCGACCGGCTCAACCTCGTCCATGTGCTCAGCCGCGAGCACCAGGACATCGAACTCTTCAACGGCCGCATCACGCGCGAGAAATGCGAGGCGCTGTTCGCGCAGTGGATCCGCGTCGCCGACCACGACGCGGCCTATGTCTGCGGACCCGAGTCGATGATGCGCGAGGTCACCGCCGCGCTCGAGGCCCAGGGCATGCCCCGAACGGCCATCAAGGTCGAGCTGTTCGCCGCCAGCATCCCGCAGCAGGCCCATGTACCGGGCGCGCGGCCGCGCGTCGGCCAGAGCGAATGCGAGGTGACGCTGATCATCGACGGCAGCCAGCGCCATTACACGATGGCCAAGGACCGCGAATCGGTGCTCGACGCCGGGCTTGCCCAGGGCATCGACATCCGCTATTCGTGCAAGGGCGGCGTCTGCTCGACCTGCCGCTGCAAGGTCGTCGAGGGCAAGGTCGAGATGGACGCGAATTACGCGCTCGAGGATTACGAGATCGCGCGCGGTTTCGTGCTCAGCTGCCAGTCGTTCCCGGTCACCGACCGCGTCGTCTTGGACTTCGATACGGACCATTGAAATGACCTACCAGAACATCCTCTTCGAAGCCGCCGACGGCATCGCGCGACTGACGCTGAACCGTCCCGACAAGCTCAACAGCTTCAACGTCGCGATGCACGAGGAAGTGGCGCAGGCGCTGGCCGAGGTCGCGCGCGGCGCAGCCGACCGCAGCCTGCGCGTGCTCGTGCTCACGGGCGCCGGCCGCGGCTTCTGCGCCGGCCAGGACCTGGCCGACCGCAGCGTCGCGCCGGGCGGCGAGGCGCCCGACCTGGGCCTGTCGATCGAGCGCTACTACGGCCCGCTCGTGCTCGCCTTGCGGCGGCTGCCGATCCCCGTGCTGTGCGCCGTCAACGGCGTCGCCGCCGGCGCGGGCGCGAACATCCCGCTGGCCTGCGACATCGTCATCGCGGCGCGCAGCGCGAATTTCGTCGAGGCCTTCTGCAAGCTCGGACTGATCCCCGACACCGGCGGCACCTATTTCCTGCCGCGCTTGCTCGGCCATGCGCGCGCCACCGCGCTGGCGATGCTCGGCGACAAGGTCAGCGCCGAGCAGGCCGCGGCCTGGGGCCTGATCTGGCGCTGCGTCGACGACGACCAGCTCGCCGCCGAGACCGACGCGCTGGCGCGCCGGCTCGCGCAATCGCCGACGCTGGGACTGGCGCGCACGAAGCAGGCGCTGCAGGCCAGCGGGCTGAACACGCTCGAAGACCAGCTGAACATGGAACGCGACCTGATGCGCGAACTCGGCCGCAGCGCCGACTACCGCGAGGGCGTCGCCGCCTTCGTCGAAAAGCGCGCACCGCGCTTCACCGGATCCTGAGGCCATGGCGGCATTGAAATCCTCGGCCGCGGTGGCCGTCGTCGGCGCCGGCGCGATGGGCGCCGGCATCGCCCAGGTCGCGGCGCAGGCCGGCCATCCGGTGTGGCTGTTCGACCTCAAGCCCGGCGCCGCGCAACAGGCCGTCGAAGCGATGCGCGAGACCTTTGCCAAGCTTGCCGCCAAGGGCCGCATGAGCGCCGAGGCCGCTGCGGCGGCCGGCGCGCGCGTCCATGTCGCGCAGGGACTGGCCGATTTCGCGCATGCCGCGCTCGTCGTCGAGGCCATCGTCGAGCGGCTCGACGTCAAGCGCAGCCTGTTCGCCGACCTCGAGGCCATCGTCGGCGACGACTGCGTGCTCGCGACCAACACCTCGTCGATCTCGGTCACCGCGATCGCCGCCGGGCTGCGGCGTCCTGCCCGCGTGCTCGGCATGCATTTCTTCAACCCGGCGCCGCTGATGGCGCTGGTCGAGGTCGTCAGCGGCCTGGCGACCGACCCGGCGCTGGCGCAAGCGATCCACGACACGGCGCTGTCCTGGGGCAAGAGTCCCGTGCACACGAAATCGACGCCGGGATTCATCGTCAATCGCGTCGCGCGGCCGTATTACGGCGAAGGCCTGCGGCTGCTGGGCGAACAGGCGGGAGATGCGGCGACGATAGACGCCGTGATGCGCGAGGCCGGCGGCTTCCGCATGGGGCCCTTCGAGCTGATGGACCTGATCGGCCACGACGTCAATTACGCCGTCTCGCGTTCGGTCTTCGACGCCTATTACGGCGACCCGCGATTCGCGCCTTCGCTGATCCAGCTCGAACTCGTCAACGCCGGCTATCTGGGGCGCAAGAGCGGGCGCGGTTTCTACGATTACGCGGCAGGGGCGGTGAAGCCGCAGCCAGCGACCGAGGCGGCAGCGACTCTGGCCGTACCGATCTCGGTGTCGACGGCGAGCGCATTCGGCGCCGCGCTGGCGGCCCGACTGCAGGCCGCCGACGTCGCGTTCGAGCGCCGCGATGCGGGTCCGCCGCTGCAGGCCGGCGCGGCGCGCATCGAGATCGCCGACGGCCGCAGCGCGACCCAGCGCGGCGCCGACGAAGGGCATGCCGACCTCGTCGTCGTCGACCTCGTGCTCGACGCCGCAAAGGCCCAGCGCATCGCCATCGCCGCTTCCGAGCGCTGCAGCGCCGCCGCGCTCGCGGCCGCGACCGCGGCATTGCAGGCCGCAGGCTTTGCCGTCACCCGCTTCGCCGACGTGCCGGGGCTGGCCGTCATGCGCACGGTGGCGATGCTGGCCAACGAAGCCGCCGACGCCGTCTACCAGGGTGTCTGCGACGCCGCGGCCGCCGACACCGCGATGTGCAAGGGCGTGAACTACCCGCGCGGCCCGCTGGCCTGGGCCGATGCGATCGGCCTGCCGGCCCTGCTGACGGTGCTCGACAACCTCGCCCGCACCTACGGCGAACCGCGCTACCGCGCGTCGCCGCTGTTGCGCCGGCTCGTCGCTGCGGGGCGCGGATTCCACGCACCGACCTGATGCCGCGGCGCGGCCGCGCCCCCGGCATCGGCCGCCGCATCGACGTATGAACCATCGAAGGACCCACCTGCATGAACGCCGCCTATATCTGTGACGCCATCCGCACCCCCTTCGGCCGCTACGGTGGCGCGCTGGCCGGTGTGCGCGCCGACGACCTCGCGTCGCTGCCGATCCGCGAGCTGATGGCGCGCAACCCGGGCGTCGACTGGGGCGCCGTCGACGACGTGCATTGGGGCTGCGCAAACCAGGCCGGCGAGGACAACCGCAATGTCGGCCGCATGGCGGCGCTGCTCGCCGGATTGCCGGCCGCAGTGCCGGCGAACACGATCAACCGGCTGTGCGGGTCGAGCCTCGACGCCGTCGGCACGGCGGCGCGCGCGATCAAGGCCGGCGAAGCGGGGCTCGTCATCGCCGGCGGCGTCGAGAGCATGACGCGCGCACCGTTCGTGATGGGCAAGGCCGACAGCGCCTTCTCGCGCAGCGCGAAGATCGAGGACACCACCATCGGCTGGCGCTTCGTCAATCCGCTGATGAAGGCGCAATACGGCATCGACAGCATGCCCGAGACGGCCGAGAACGTCGCCACCGATTTCAAGGTGAATCGCGCCGACCAGGACGCCTTTGCCGTGCGCAGCCAGCAGCGCTGGGCGCGCGCCCGCGCCGATGGACGTTTCGAACGCGAGATCGTCGCCGTCACGCTGCCGCAGAAGAAGGGCGACCCCAAGCGCTTCGACACCGACGAGCATCCGCGCCCCGAGACGACGGTCGAGATGCTGGCCAGGCTCAAGGGTGTCGTGCGCCCCGATGGCACGGTCACCGCAGGCAACGCCTCGGGCGTCAACGACGGCGCCTGTGCGCTGCTGCTGGCCAGCGAGGCGGCCGCCGCGCGCCATGGCCTGACGCCGCGCGCCCGCGTGCTCGGCATGGCGGTGGCCGGGCTGGCGCCGCGCATCATGGGCTTCGGCCCGGCGCTGGCGACGCGCAAGGTGCTCGCGCAGACGGGACTGACGCTGGCGCAGATCGACGTCATCGAGCTCAACGAGGCCTTCGCCGCGCAGGCGCTGGCCGTCACGCGCGACCTCGGCCTCGCCGACGACGCGGCGCATGTCAACGCCTGGGGCGGCGCGATCGCCGTCGGCCATCCGCTCGGCGCCTCGGGCGCGCGGCTCGTGACGACGGCGTTGAACCAGCTCGAACAGGGCGGCGGGCGCTGTGCGCTGGCGACGATGTGCATCGGCGTCGGCCAGGGCATCGCGGTCGTCATCGAACGCATCTGAAAGCACGAGGAAGACACCATGACGCCCACCCTGCAGAGTTTCATCGCCGGCCGCTGGATCGGCACCACCCCCGCCGCCGCGCTGGCCAGCGCCGTCGACGGCCGCACCGTCTATCACACCCATGCCGAGGCGATCGACTTCGCCGAGGCCTGGTCGTATGCGCGCCGCACCGGCGGGCCGGCGCTGCTCGCGCTCGATTTCCAGCAGCGCGCCGCGCGCCTCAAGGCGCTCGGCGCCTACCTCATCCAGCACAAGGAGCGGCTGTACGAGATCTCGCGCCACACGGGTGCCACGCGCGCCGACAGCTGGGTCGACATCGAGGGCGGCAGCGGCACGCTCTACGCGTATGCGGCCGTCGGCACCGGTGAGCTGCCCTCGGGCAACGTCGTCCACGAGGGCCCGGCGATGGCGCTGGGCAAGAAGGGCGGCTTCGCCGGCACGCATATCCTGGTGCCGCGCGGCGGCGTCGCCGTGCACATCAACGCCTTCAATTTCCCGGTCTGGGGCCTGCTCGAGAAATTCGCGCCGAGTTTCCTCGCCGGCATGCCCTGCATCGCCAAGCCGGCCACCGCCACGAGCTACCTCACCGAGGCGGCCGTGCGGCTGATGAACGAATCGGGACTGCTGCCGGCGGGCAGCCTGCAACTCGTCATCGGCGGTACCGGCGACCTGCTCGACCGCCTCGACGGCCAGGACATCGTCACTTTCACCGGCTCGGCCGACACGGCCGCCAAGCTGCGCAGCAACCGCCATCTGATCGAGCGCTCGGTGCCTTTCAACGCCGAGGCCGATTCGCTGAACTGCGCCATCCTCGCGCCCGACGTGAGCCCCGACGACGAGGAGTTCGACCTCTTCGTCAAGGAAGTCGCGCGCGAGATGACGGTCAAGGCGGGCCAGAAATGCACGGCCATCCGCCGCGCCATCGTGCCGCGCCGGCATCTCGACGCGGTCGCCGAGCGGCTGCGTGCGCGCCTGGCGAAGATCACCGTCGGCGACCCCGCGGTCGAGGGCGTGAAGATGGGCGCGCTGGCCTCGCGCGCGCAGCTGCGCGACGTCTCCGAGCGCGTCGCGCTGCTGGCCCGCGGCCTCGAGATCGTGAGCGGCGGCGGCGCCGGCTTCAAGCCCGTCGGTGACGGCGTAGCGGAAGGCGCCTTCCACGCGCCGACGCTGCTGCTGTGCCGCGACGCGTTTGCCAACACCGATGTCCACGACGTCGAGGCCTTCGGCCCGGTGAGCACGCTGATGCCCTACGACGACCTCGACGCCGCGCTCGAACTCGCGGCGCGCGGCAAGGGCAGCCTCGTCAGCACGCTCGTCACGCGCGATCCGCATGTCGCCGCGCATGCGGTGCCGGCGCTGGCGGCCTTCCACGGCCGCGTCCTCGTGCTCGACCGCGAGGCCGCCGTCGAATCGACCGGCCATGGCTCGCCGCTGCCGCAGCTCAAGCATGGCGGACCGGGGCGCTCGGGCGGCGGCGAGGAGTTGGGCGGCGTGCGCGCCGTCAAGCATTACCTGCAGCGCACGGCGGTGCAGGGCTCGCCGACGATGCTCGCCGCGGTGGCGCGCGAATACGTGCGCGGCGCGAAAGTGCGCGAGGAGGCCGTGCACCCGTTCCGCAAGTATTTCGACGAGATCGAGGTCGGCGATTCGCTGCTCACGCACCGGCGCACCGTGAGCGAAGCCGACATCGTCGCCTTCGGCGGCATCTCGGGCGACTACTTCTACATGCATTTCGACGAGATCGCGGCGCGCGAATCGGCCTTCGGTCAGCGCATCGCGCATGGCTATTTCGTGCTCTCGGCGGCGGCCGGGCTGTTCGTCTCGCCGGCGCCGGGTCCGGTGCTCGCGAACTACGGCCTGGACACGCTGCGCTTCGTCAAGCCGGTGGCCATCGGCGACACGATCCGCGCGCGCCTGACCTGCAAGCGCAAGACGACGCGGCCGCCGAAGAAGGACCAGCCGGCGCAGGGCGTCGTCGCCTGGGACGTGCAGGTGACGAACCAGCTGGACGAGCTCGTCGCCAGCTACGACATCCTGACGCTGGTGCTCGAGCGCCCGGCGGGCTGAGCGGCCGGGTCGAACGCGGCTTCGCCCTCGGCCAGCGGCGCCAGCGGCAGCGTGCAGCAAAAGCGGCTGCCGCAGCCCGGTTCGCTGTCGACCGCGATCGACCCGCCCATCAGCGCCAGCAGGCTGCGGCACATCGCCAGCCCCAGTCCGCTGCCGCCCTGCCCCTGCGCAGCGCCGGCCCCGGTCTGCACGAATTCCTGGAACAGCCGGCTGCGGCCGGCGGCGTCGATGCCGATGCCGGTGTCGCTGACCTCCAGCGTCAGCGTGCCGGCGCCGCCTTCGCCGCCCGGCGCCCAGTCGGCCCGCAGCGCCACCGCACCGGCCTCGGTGAACTTGATCGCATTGCCCAGCAGGTTCAGCACCACCTGCTGCAGGCGCTGGCGGTCGCAGACCAGCGGCCGGGGCAGCGCCGGATCGATGCGCAGCGTGAACGCGAGCCCCTTCTGGTCGGCCATGGGCTTGAACACCGAGGCCGCCTCGCGCAGCGCCGCGGCGACGTCGACCGGCGCGCGCTGAAGCTCGAACTTGCCGGCCTCGATCTTCGCCAGGTCGAGCACGTCGTTGCACAGCGCCAGCAGCATCTGCGCGGCGGTCTTCGCGAGCTTGAGCTGGCGCCGCTGCGTCTCGTCGAGCCGCGAGAGCATCAGCAGCGAGGTCAGCCCGATGACGCCGTTGATCGGGTTGCGCATCTCGTGCGTGACCTGCGCGAAATAGCGGCTCTGGCGCGCCGTCGCCTCGGCCGCGCCCTCGGCGCGGGCCAGCGCCACCGCCTCGCCGACGGCGCTCAGACGACGGCCATGGACGGCCTCGCTCGAAGCCGGCGCGCCGAGGTGCAGCGCCTGCAGCCGCGAGCGCATCGACGTGCCGACCCAGCCGACGCAGCTCGCCTGCGAGCGCTTGAGCGCCTCCAGCGAGCCGCGCAGGTCACCGAGCGCCTCGCAGGCCTCGCTGAGCACGCGATGCAGCTGCGTCGCGTTCAGCGGCGAGAGCAGCTCGGGGCCGGCCGCCGGCGTGGCCAGGAAGCTCTCGATCTGCGCGCGCGCGCGCTGCGGCTGGCCGGCGGCGAGCCAGACCGCGGCGCTCATCCAGGCGCGGTTCGCGGCGGTGGCCGGGTTGTCGTTCTCGGCCCAGGGCGGCTGCTCGCCCAGCAGCGCCAGCGCCGCCTGCGGCGCCCCGCATTGCGAGCGCACGAGCGCGATCACGCAGCGCAGCGCGGGGCGCTGTTCGAGCCGCGCGGGCTCGAGCAGCCAGTCGTGGCGCTCGATCAACTCGGCCGCCGCGGCGCTGCGACCGACCAGCACATGCGTGAGCAGCAGGTTGTAGAACATGCCCACCGGCCGCAGGTCGGTGCGCACCGCCTCGCCGAGCACGCGCGGCAGCAGCGCCGCGGCGCTGTCGACGTCGCCGGCACTCAGCAACAGGAAGATCAACGTCTGCGCCGAGCGCGCCTGCATGAACACCAGTCCGGCCGCCTGCGCCAGCGCATCGGCCCGCTGCGCGACGGCCAGCGCCTCGTCGTAGCGCTTGAACTGGACGAGGATGTTGCCCAGCGCGGTCTCGGTCCAGAAGCGCTCGGCCGGCGGCCGCGGGTCGGCGGCGGCGTCGCCATGGGCCCGCAGGCGGTCGTACATCAGGTGCGTGCGCAGCGGCGACTGGAATTCGATCAGCGCCAGCGCCACATCGGCCAGCCGCTGCGCCCGCGCCCAGCCGGCGGCGGCGAGTTCGGCAACCGCCGCGTCGACCTTGACGCGGGTGGCGACGTCGCGACTGCGCACGGCGGCGAGGCAGACCGCCTCGTAGGCACGCGACAGCAGCGCGATGCGGGGCTCGCTGCGCGCGACCACCGCGTTCGCCGCGTCCAGACCCCGCTCGGGTTCGACGAAGCCCAGGTCCCAGGCCTGGGCCAAGGCATAGGCATCGGTCTCGAAGCAGGACCCCGGTTCGGGCAGCGACATGGCGGAACGATAACCGCCCGACGCGGATCGCGGTTAGCTCAGACCGGCGCTGCCTCGGCCATCGGCACCGCGACGGCGCGCCGCGGCGCCGCCGGCGCGCTGCCGCCGGCCGTGAACCGGGCCGCCGCGGCGGCGGTCTCGGCGACGGCGCGGGCATAGGCCTGCAGCGCCTCGCCGGTGAGTTCGACCTCGACCGCCGGCAGACCCGGCGCGGCGACCCGGATCACCAGTCCCAGTGCGGGAAACGAACGCGACAGGAAGACCTTGGCGTCGGACGAGGCATCGAAGCGGCGGGATGTCTTCATGGCGTTCCAGTGGGATGCGCAGGGCGTCGATCGGATATCGGCCGCGGCGGGCAACACTTGAGTCCCGCGGCGACCCGCGTCGGGCATCAGGCATCCGGCATCAGGCATCGAACTCGAGCTCGATGCGCGTGCCGGCGCCGGGCGCGCTGTGCAGCCGCAGGCGGCCGCCGACCAGCGCCGCCTGCTCCTCGATGCCGCGCAGTCCGTAATGCCCCGGCCGCGGCAGCGCGGGGTCGAAGCCGACGCCGTCGTCGGCGATCACCAGGTGCACGCGCGGCGCGTCGCCATCGCCATCGCCGTCGCCGTCGCGTGCGCTGCTGCGCAGCTCGACCTCGACGGCCTGCGCGCCGGCATGGCGCTCGACGTTGCGCAGCGCCTCCTCGACGATGCGGAACACCGTCTGCGCGCTTTCGCCGGCGACGCCGGCGGCGGCGGGGTCGGCCTGCAACCGCGTCGCCACGCCGCTGCGCTCGCCGAACCGCGCCAGCAGCTCCTGCAGCGCGGCGCCGAGCCCGGACTCGCGCACACCGTTGTGGCGGATCTGCGTGATGGCGTTGCGCGTCTCGGCCAGGCCGCTGGCGGCGACCTCCTCGGCGCGCGCGAGTTCACTCTCGAGCTCGGCCTCGCCCCAGCGCGCGCGCAGCTTGCGCACGAGCCGGATCTGCGTCAGCAGCGCCATCAGCGTGTGCGCCAGCGTGTCGTGCAGGTCGCGCGCCAGGCGCAGGCGCTCGCGCGTGACGGCGGCCTGGCGCGCGTCGTCGGCCAGCCGCTCGATGCGCCGCGTGCGCTCGGCCACCCGCGCGTCGAGTTCGGCGTTGAGCGTCTGCAGCGCCCGCTTCTCGCGCTGCAGATGGTCGACGAGCTCGGCCAGCGCGGCGCCGATGCGGCCGATCTCGTCGCGCCCGCGCGGCAGCCCCAGCGCCTGGCGCGTGCCGTCGCGCACCTCGTGCGCCTGGCGCGCCAGCGTCGTCAGCCGACGCAGCAGCAGCTGCGTCATCACGACCACCGCCGCCGCCGAGACGAGGCCGGCCAGCAGCACGGTGACGAAGACGGTGCGGCGCGTCGCGCGCGCCGGTGCCAGCGCCGACGCGTCGGGTTGGCGCACGCGCACCGACCAGCCCGGACCGGCCTGCCCGCGCGCGCCGCCGGTGGCGTCGTCGCGCCCCGTCAGGTAGGCGCCGCCGGCGGCATAGGCCTGGGCATCGGGCGCCGGCTTGCCGGCACTGCCGTCCGGGCCCGAGAGCACGGTGCCGTCGGCGCCGACGAGCAGCATCTCGAGGTTGCGGCCGCGCTCCAGCGACTGCAGCAGCGAGCGCTCGCGGCCCTCGAGCCAGCCCCAGGACAGCCGCGCCGCGAGCACGCCGGGATAGCGACCGCCGGGCGGCGACAGCGGCACGGCCCAGATGATCTCGCCGCGCCGCTGCACCTGCGGCACCGCGCCCGGCGCGGCCGCGGACGGCGGCGGCAGCACCTGCAGCTCGCGCTGCGCGATCGCCTCGGCGCCCACCGACACCGCGACGCGCCCGCCAGCGCCCAACACGGCGATCCACTCGAACTCGGGGAACTGCGCGCGCACCGCGCCGAGGTGGCGCCGCACCGAGGCCTCGCCGAGGTCGGTCGAGGCCAGCAGCTGCGCCGCGGTCGCCTGCAGCAGCTGATGGCGGGTCTCGAGGCTGCCGTCGAGCGCGTCGCGGATCTGCGTCGCGAACTGGCCGAGCAGGCGCTGCGTGTCGGCGCGGGCACGCGACTCGGCCTCGTCGGAGGCGAGGTGGGCGGCGACCAGCGCGGCGAAGCCGATCAAGCCCAGCACGGCCCAGCCGATGGCCGCCGCAAGCCTTACGCGCGGGTCGATGCGACGCCAGATCGATTCCAATGGGGCTGCCTCTGCTTTCGATCGTGACCCGGCAGTGCCGGACGACACTGGGCGGCATTCCGGGCCGTGACTAAGCTGATGTCGATGAGCTGGCCGCCACCTTCGATTGTCCTCAGCCGCCGCCGCGCGACAAGCGCGGGCGCCGGCGGCGGCCGCCGGCCGGGGGGCTGCGCATGATCGACGAACTGATAGCCACGGTCGCCCGCGCGACCGGCCTGCCGCGTCCGGTGGCCGAACAGGCCGTCGCGGCGATGCTGCGCTTCCTGACCGCGCGCCTGCCCTCGGCCCTGGTGGGCGAGATCCATGCCCAGCTGCGGCCGCAGCCGGGCGAGAATGCAGCGCCCGAGACCCCTGCCCCCGCCCCATGACCGCGCCCCCGCCGCTGCGCCTGCTGATCGTCGACGACCAGCCGCTGATCCGGCGCGGGCTGGCGATGATGCTGGCGACCGAGGCCGGCATCGAGGTCGTCGGCCAGGCCGGCGACGGCGTCGAGGCGATCGAGATGGCCGCGGCGCTGCAGCCCGACGTCGTCGTGATGGACCTGCAGATGCCGCGCGCCAGCGGCGTCGTCGCGACGCGCGAGATCACGCGCGCCCAGCCCGGCACCAAGGTCGTCGTGCTCACCACCTACGACCACGACGAACTCGTGTTCGAGGCCATCAGCGCCGGTGCCGGCGCCTATCTGCTGAAGGACGCGACCGAGGCCGAGGTGCTCGAGACCGTGCGCGCCGTGCACCGCGGCGAATCGCATCTCTCGCCGGCGATCGCGCGCAAGGTGATGGACCGCTTCCGCGCGCTGTCGCAGCAGTTGCCGGCGCCCGAGGCGACGGCGGCGCGGCCCGTCGACCCGCTCGAGGAGCCGCTGACCGAGAAGGAGGAGCGCGTGCTCGAACTCCTCTCGCAGGGCCTGAGCAACAAGCAGATCGCGGCCGCCGTGTTCCTGGCCGAGGGCACGGTCAAGAACTACGTCAGCCGCATCATGGAGAAGCTGCACGCGCGCAGCCGCACCGAACTCGCCGTGCGGGCGGTCGGGCGGCGCGCCTGATCGATCCGCCGCTTACCGGTTCGGATAGACGATGTCGGCGCGGCGGTTCTGCGCCCAGGCCGCCTCGTCGTGGCCTTGCGCTTGCGGATGGCTCTTGCCCCAGCTCATCGTCGTGATCTGACCGCCCTTGACGCCGACCAGCTCGAGCGCCTTCTTCAGCGCATCGGCGCGTTCCTGGCCCAGCGCGAGGTTGTATTCCGAGCTGCCCCGCTCGTCGGTATTGCCCTCGATGCGCACCGCCACCGTCGCATGCTGGTCGAGGTAATTGCCCTGGGTCTGGATGAGACCGTTGTACTTGTCCTGGATGTTGTAGCGGTCGAAGTCGAAATAGACGCTGCGCTCGTTGTGGATCGGGCTATTGGGGTCGAGGTAGGCCGGCAGCGTGACGGTCGCGACCTTGGTCTGCGCGACCGGTGCCGGTTTGGCGGCGACCGGCGCGGGCGCCGGCGCCGGCGTCGCGACGGCGACCGGTGCCGGCTTGGGTGGGGCGACCGGCGTGCTGCTGCACGCCGCGAGTGCGGCGACGGCGGCGGCGCCGACGACGGTCAGGAACTGGGGGGTCTTCATGGATTCCTCCGGTGGGGTTTCGGCGGGTCTTCGCCGCGGTGACCACGATCGCATCGACCCGCGCGCCACGCCAGTGCATGGCGTCACCCTGAGGTCACCGCCGGGGCATGCCTTTCGTCACAACGCGTCATCGAAGCACGGCGGCGGTGCGCCGGGCGATGGCAGCGACGCTGCCACCGCGGCGATCCCACCGGCAAGGCGGCGCCTCGGGGACAACCCTCGGCGGCGGCGCGCTTGCGCTGGATCAGCCGCTGGCACGGAACCTGTATGCCGCGACGGGCCATCGCCCCTACGATCGAGCCGCACCATGAACGACCTCCCCACCGACTGGGGCGCCCTTGCCGCGCTCGTGTTCCTGCTGGGCATGCGCCATGGCTTCGACGCCGACCATCTGGCCGCCATCGACGGCCTGACGCGGCTGAGTTCGCGCCATGGCCGCCGCTACGCGCGCTGGTGCGGCGCGCTGTTCTCGCTCGGCCATGGTGCGGTCGTGCTGGCGATCGCCGCCGCCGTCGGCCTGGCCAGCGAGGTCTGGACGCCGCCGCCCTGGCTCGACGCCTTCGGCGCCTGGGTCTCGATCGTCTTCCTGCTGCTCGTCGGCGTCGTCAACCTGCGCGCGGTGCTGAGCGCCGACCCGGCGCAGCCCGTGGCGCTCGTCGGTGTCAAGGCGCCGCTGCTGGCGCGGCTGCTGCCGGCCGGCAGCGCGGCGGGCGTCGCCGCCGTCGGTGCGCTGTTCGCGCTCTCGTTCGACACGCTGAGCCAGACGGCGCTGTTCGCCGCCACGGCGACGCATTTCGGCGGCACGCGCGCGGCGCTGGCGCTCGGCGCGCTGTTCGTGCTGGGCATGCTGGCGTCGGACGGCGTCAACGGCTGGTGGATCGCGCGGCTGATCGCGCGCGCCGACGAGGTCGCGCTGCTGGCCTCGCGCGTGATGGGGCTGGCCGTCGCCGGCGTGAGCCTGCTCGTCGCCGCGCTCGGTATCGCGCGGCTCGTCTCGCCGGCCTTCCGCAGCTGGGGCGACGAGCGCGAGCTGGCGTTCGGCGCCGTCGTCGTCGGCGTCGTCGGCGCCAGCTACCTCGTCGCGCGCGCGCTCGCCGCCGCGGTACCGGCGGCGCGCGAAGCCGGCTGAGGGCCGTGGCTCCAAGCCCGGCCGCTGCGGGGTCGTTGCCCCGGCCCGCAAGCCGATGGCGGGCAGAATCGGCGCGATGCGCACCTGGGCCCTCCTCCTGCTGCTGGCCCTGCTCGCGGGTTGCGGCGGCAGCGACCACGCGGCGCAGCGCCCCATCGTCGTCGGCTCGAAGAAATTCACCGAGAGCTACATCCTAGGCGAGATCGTGCGCCAGACGTTGCAGGCCCAGGGCATCGCGGCCGAGCATCGCCGCGGCCTCGGCGACACGGCCATCCTGCAGCATGCGCTGGCCAGCGGCGCCGTCGACGTCTACCCCGAGTACACCGGCACGATCGAGCGCGAGCTGCTCGGCCGCGCCGGCGCGCCGCCCGAATCGCTGGCCGAGCTGAACCGCCGCCTGGCGCCGCTCGCGCTGAAGGCGGCCGTGCCGCTGGGCTTCAACAACAGCTACGCGCTGGCGATGCGCGCGGCCGATGCGGCGCGGCTGCACATCGCGTCGATCTCGGACCTCGCGCGACTCGATGGCCAGGACGCGGCGAAGCTGCGCTTCGGCTTCACGCATGAATTCATGCAGCGCGCCGACGGCTGGCCGGGCCTGGCGCGCGCCTACGGCCTGCACTACCAGCCCGGCGGCGGCCTCGAACATGGCCTGGCCTACGAGGCGCTGGCGCGCGGCCAGGTCGACGTCATCGACGCCTACACGACCGATGCGCAGATCGCCCGCCTGGGCCTGCGCGTGCTGCGCGACGACCGCGGCTTATTCCCGCGCTACGACGCCGTGCTGCTGATGCGCGCGTCGCTGGACCCGACGCCGCTCGAGGGCCTGACGGGCCGCATCGACGACGCGACGATGACGGCGATGAACGCCGAGGTCGAGATCGACGGCCGCACCTTCGCCGAGGTGGCGCGCGAATTCGTCACCGGCCACCCGAGCCAGGCGCCGCGGCGCGGCTTCATGGCCCGGCTGCTCGCGCCCGACCTCGGCCGGCTGCTGTGGCAGCACTTGTTGCTCGTCGCCGGCTCGCTGGCGATGGCGGCGGCGCTGGGCGTGCCGCTGGGCGTGCTGGCGCAACGGCGGCCGCGCCTGGGGCGCTGGGTGCTGGCCTTCGTCGGCGTCGTGCAGACGATACCGGCGCTGGCGCTGCTGGCCATCCTCATCGCCTTGCTCGGCACCATCGGTTTCGTGCCGGCGCTGCTCGCGCTCTTCGTCTATGCGCTGCTGCCGATCGTGCGCAACACGCATGCCGGGCTCGGCACCGTCGGCCCCGGACTGATCCAGGCGGCGCTGGCGCTCGGGCTGTCGCGCTTCCAGGTGCTGCGCCTGATCGAGCTGCCGCTGGCGGCGCCGACGCTGCTCGCCGGCGTGAAGACGGCGACGGTGATCAACATCGGCACCGCCACCGTCGCCGCCTTCGTCGGCGCCGGCGGGCTCGGCGAGCGCATCGTCTCCGGGCTGGCAATCAACGACACGGCGCAGATGATGGCCGGCGCCGTGCCCGCGGCGCTGCTGGCGCTGGTCGCCGAATGGGGCTTCGACCTCGCGGCGGCCCTCCTGCGGCGGCGCCGGCGGTGACACGACGCGAAAACCCTACTCCGAAGTCTTGACCGAATAATGAGCCTGGACGTCCGCTGCGGACGCCCGCCGCAGGCTCACCTGCACGGAGTAGGCGATGGTTACGAATCCGGCGGTCAGCCGCGGCACGGCCCGGCGCGTTGACAGGAGCATGGACATCCGATCGGTACTACCGCATTCCCATGGCGCAGACGGTCTCGACCTGCGCCGCCTGCGCCTGTGGATCGCCGCGCTGGCGCTGGTGGCGCTGGCGCCGCTCAGGCCCGCCTGGGCCCAGGACGATGCGCCGGGGCGCGTCGGCCGGCTCGCCGCGCTGCAGGGCACGGTGTCCTGGTTCGACGCCGATGCCGGCGACTGGCGCGCCGGCGAGCTCAACCGCCCGCTGATCGCCGGCGACCGCATCGCCACTGGCGCGCAGTCGCGCGCCGAGGTCGACATCGGATCGACGGTGCTGCGGCTGGGTCCGTACAGCGAGATCGCGCTGCAGCGGCTCGACGACCAGCGCGTGGCGCTGCGGCTCGAGCATGGCAGCGCGGCGCTGCGACTGCGCACCGACGAGGTCGCGCGCGAGACCGAGGTCTCGACCGCCGAGGTGCGGCTGCTGCCGTCGCGTGCCGGCCACTACCGCATCGACCGCGACGATGGTGCGACGCAGGCCGCGAGCTGGAGCGGCGTGCTGCGCATCGACGATTACGGCGGCATCGACATCACCGCCGGCCGCGCGGTGCGCCTGGTGCGCGATGGCGGCAGCGGCCTGCTGAGCCTGAGCTGGAGCGCCCCCGCCGACGACCCCTTCGCCGCCTGGGCGCTGCGCGAGGATGCCAGCGACGCGCGCTATGCCACGGCCACCTACGTGCCGCTGGAGATGACCGGCGCCGCCGACCTCGGCCGCTATGGCGTCTGGACGCAGAGCCCCGAGTACGGCGCCGTCTGGTATCCCACCGACGTGCCGGCCGACTGGGTGCCCTACCGCTACGGCCGCTGGACCTGGGTACGGCCCTGGGGCTGGACCTGGGTCGACGATGCGCCCTGGGGTTTCGCGCCCTTCCATTACGGCCGCTGGGCCTATTGGCGCAACCGCTGGTGCTGGGTGCCAGGACAGTACGAAGGCCGCCCGGTCTACGCGCCGGCGCTGGTGGCGTGGATCGGCGGCGCCGGCTGGAGCCTGTCGGTGGGCGTCGGTGCACCGACGGTGGGCTGGATTCCGCTGGGCCCGCGCGACAGCTACCGCCCGAGCTGGGGCCACGGGCGCGACGACCGACATGATCGCGACGACCGCGGCGACCGCCGCGACGATGGCGACCGCCGCCGCGACCGCGACGCGCCGCGCTACGCCAACGAGCAGGTGCCGGGCGCCGTCACCATCGTGCCGCGCGACGTGCTGGTCGACCGCAAGCCGGTGCCGCGCGACCTCTTCCAGGGCCGCGGCGCGCTGACGCCGCCGCAACGCGCGAACTGGAGCGGCGAGCCGCCGCCGGCGCCGGCGGCACATGCCGACAGGCCGCAGCGGCCGCAGCCCGCACCGCAGCCCGCACCGCAACCCGCACCACGGATGGCACCGCAACCCGCCGAGCGCGGCCACGGCGGCGGCGGCGGCATGATCGCGCCGCTGCCGATGCCGGCGCCGCAGGCCGAAGTGCCGCCGCCGCCAAGGCCCGCGGTCCAGCCGCAACCGGCGACGGAACCGCTGCGCGACGGACCCGATCGCCGCCGGCCGATGCCGCCGCGGCGCGAGCTGGCCGATCCGGCCTCGTCGCCGCGTCCTTACGCGGTGACGCCGCAGCCGCAGCCGCAGCCGCAGCCGCAGCCGCCGCGGCAGCCCAAGATGCAGCCGCCGCAGCCGCAACCGATGCAACCGCCGACGCCCGACATCCGCAACGCGCCGCAGCGCGAGGCGCCGCGCGAACAGGCGCACGAACGCTCGCCACAGCCGCGAGCCGAATCGAAGCCCAAGCCGCCCGAAGCGCCGCCGGCCAACACGCGCCGGCCGGAACGGCCGGAGCGACCGGACAAGCCGCGCGAGAACACGCCGTAGTTCAGCCCCCGACCCGGCGCGGCCTGCGCATCAGCGCGTAGGCCGCGGGCACGACGAACAGCGACAGCAGCGGCGCCGTGATCATGCCGCCGAGCATCGGCGCGGCGATGCGGCTCATCACCTCGGAGCCGGTGCCGCTGCCCCAGACGATGGGCACGAGGCCGGCGAGGATCACCGCCACCGTCATCGCCTTGGGCCGCACGCGCAGCACCGCGCCATGGCGGATCGCGTCGTCGACGAGTTCTCTCGTCACCGCCGCGCCGCCGGCCGTCGCCTCGGCCAGCGCCTGCTTCAGGTAGATCAGCATGACGACGCCGAACTCGGCCGCGACGCCGGCCAGCGCGATGAAGCCGACGCCCGCGGCGACCGAGAGCGCGTCGCCCATCGCGTAGAGCAGCCAGAAGCCCCCGACGAGTGCGAACGGCAGCGTGGCCATGATCAGCAGCGCCTCGTCGGCGCGGCCGAAGGTCAGCACGAGCAGCACGAAGATGATCGCCAGCGTCGCCGGGATCACGAGTTGCAGCCGCGCCGCCGCACGCTCGAGGTATTCGAACTGGCCCGAATAGGCGATCGACACGCCGGGCGTCGGCGCCACCTGGCGTGCCACGGCGGCGCGCAGATCGTTCGCGACGGCGGCGAGGTCGCGACCGCGCACGTCGACATAGACCCAGCCGGCCGGGCGGCCGTTCTCGCTGCGCAGCATCGGCGGCCCGTCGCTGATCGCAATGCGGGCGACGGCCCCGAGCGTGATCTGCTGCCCCGCCGCGGTGAGGATGGGCAGCGCGGCGATGCGCTGCGGCGTGTCGCGCCATTCGCGGGCATAGCGGATGTTGATCGGGAAGCGCGCGCGGCCCTCGACCGTCTCGCCGACGTTCTCGCCGCCGACGGCGCCGGCGACGATGGCCTGCACCTCGGCGATGTTCAGCCCCAGCGCGGCGGCGGCGCGGCGGTCGATGTCGACGTCGAGATAGCGCCCGCCGGTGAGCCGCTCGGCCAGCGCCGACGAGACGCCGGGCACCGTCTTGGCGACGCGCTCGACGGCCTGCGCGACGCGATCGATCGCCGCCAGGTCGGGCCCGCTGACCTTGACGCCGATGGGACTCTTGATGCCGGTGGCGAGCATGTCGATGCGGCTGCGGATCGGCGGCACCCAGAGGTTCGCGAGCCCCGGCACCTGGACCGCGCGGTCGAGTTCGTCGACGACCTGCTCGGGCGTCATGCCGGGCCGCCATTGCGCGCGCGGCTTGAGCCGGATCACGGTCTCGAACATCTCCATCGGCGCCGGGTCGGTCGCCGTCTCGGCGCGGCCGGCCTTGCCGAACACGGTCTCGACCTCGGGCACGGTGCGGATCATGCGGTTCGTCAGCTGCAGCAGCTCGGCCGCCTTCTGCGCCGACAGCCCCGGCAGCGCCGTCGGCATGTAGAGCAGGTCGCCCTCGTCGATGCGCGGCAGGAATTCGCCGCCCAGCCGCGACAGCGGCCAGGCCGCGCCGGCGAGCACGAGGGCGGCCAGCAACAGCGTCGTCTTCGGCCGGCGCAGCACGGCCTCGAGGGCGGGCCGGTAGATCCTGATGAGCACGCGCGAGATCGGGTTGCTGCGCTCGTCGGGGATGCGCCCGCGTATCCACAGGTCCATCAGCACCGGCACCAGCGTCACCGAGATGCCCGCCGACGCCGCCATCGCATAGGTCTTCGTGTACGCCAGCGGCCCGAACAGCCGCCCCTCCTGCGCCTGCAGCGTGAACACGGGGACGAACGACAGCGTGATGATGAGCAGCGAGAAGAACAGCGCCGGGCCGACCTCGGCGGCGGCCTGCGTGATGACCTCGCGGCGCTCGGCGCCGGCGAGTTCGCGGCCGGGTTGGGCGTGCTGCCAGTCCTCGATGCGGCGGTGCGCGTTCTCGATCATCACGACCGCGGCGTCGACCATCGCGCCGATGGCGATCGCGATGCCGCCCAGCGACATCATGTCGGCGTTGATGCCCTGCCAGCGCATGACGATGAAGGCCGCCAGCACGCCCAGCGGCAGCGCGACGATGGCAACAAAGGCCGAGCGCAGATGCCACAGGAAGATCGCGCAGACGAGGGCGACGACGATGAACTCCTCGACCAGCTTGTGCGTGAGGTTCTCGACGGCGCGCTCGATCAGCGCGCTGCGGTCGTAGGTGGTGACGATCTCGACGCCGGCCGGCAGCGAACGCTGCAGCTCGGCCAGCCGCGACTTGACGGCGGCGATCGCGGTGCGCGCGTTCTTGCCGGCGCGCAGCAGCACGATGCCGCCGGCGACCTCGCCCTGGCCGTCGAGGTCGGCGATGCCGCGCCGCATCTCGGGCCCGTACTGCACCGTTGCGACATCGCCCACGCGCACCGGCACGCCGGCGCGCAGGCCCAGCGGCACGGCGCGCGCGTCGTCCAGCGTCTTCAGGTAGCCGCTGGCGCGCACCATGTACTCGACCTCGGCGAGTTCGAGCACCGAGCCGCCGGTCTCCTGGTTCGCCGCCATCAGCGCGTCGCGCAGCTGGCCGTAGGTGACTCCGTAGGCGGCCATCTTCACCGGGTCGGGGACGATCTGCAGCTGGCGCACCATGCCGCCGACGGTGGCGACCTCGGCGACATCGGGCAGGCTCTTGAGCTCGTACTTGAGGAACCAGTCCTGCAGCGCGCGCAGCTGCGAGACATCGTGGCGGCCGCTGCGGTCGACGAGCGCGTACTCGTAGATCCAGCCCACCGCCGTGGCGTCGGGGCCGAGGCTGCTGCGCGCCGCGGCCGGCAGCCGGCCCTGCACCTGGCTCAGCGCTTCGAGCACGCGCGAACGCGCCCAGTACAGATCGGTGGCGTCGTCGAACAGCACGTAGACGAAGCTGTCGCCGAAGAAGGAATAGCCGCGCACGGTGCGCGCGCCGGGCACCGACATCAGCGTCGTCGTCAGCGGGTAGGTGACCTGGTCCTCGACGATCTGCGGCGCCTGGCCGGCGTAGGTCGTGCGCACGATGACCTGGGTGTCGGAGAGATCGGGCAGCGCGTCGATCGGCGTGCTGCGCAGGTTGACGAGGCCGGCCGCGGCCAGCGCGACGGTGGCCAGCAGCACGAGCAGCCGGTGGCCGACCGACCAGCGGATCAGCGCGGCGATCATCGCGCCGGCTCCGATGCGGCGGCGGAGGGCGCGCTGCGTGCGACGATGCCGCGCAGGCTGGCCTCGGAATCGAGCAGGAACTGACCCGAGGCGACGACGCGCTGGCCCGGCGCGAGGCCGCTGCGCACGACGATGCGGTCGCCGATCTCGGCGCCGACCTCGACCTCGATCGGCTCGTAGCGGCCCTCGGGCAGCGCGAGATAGACGAGGGCGCGCCGGCCGGTGCGGATCACGGCCTCGGACGGCACCGTCAGCGCGGGCTGTTGCGGCCCCTGCAGCGTGACCTCGGCGTAGAGCCCGGCCTGCAGGCGCTGGCCCGGGTTCGGCAGCTCGACGCGCAGGCGCAGCGTGCGCGAGTCGCGCTGCGCCTCGGGCAGGATGGCGGCGACGCGGCCGTTGATCACCACGCCCGGCCAGGCGGCGAAGCGCGCCTGCACCGGCATCCCCGGGCGCACGGCGCCGCCCTGCGCCTCGGGCACCGCGGCCTCGAGCCAGAGCGTGGCCAGGCCGTTGATGCGCGCCAGCGTCGATCCCGGCGCCAGCGTCATGCCGTTGCGCACGTCGAGTTCGGTGACGACGCCGGCGATCGGCGCGGTGATGCGCGGCGTCGCCGCGACGCGGCCGCTGCGCCCGACCGCGTCGATCGTCGCCTCGGGGATGCCCAGCAGCCGCAATCGCGTTCGCGCGGCGGCCGTCAACGCGGCGTCGCCGGTGGCCTGGACGGCGAGGTATTCCTGCTCGGCGCCGAGCCAGTCGGGGTTCATCACCTCGGCCAGCAGCGCGCCGGCGGCGAT
>JAGWTU010000076.1 GCA_028868825.1 Burkholderiales bacterium
ACCTACAAGGAATACGCGCAGATCATCAACGACCAGAGCCGCCGCCACATGACGCTGCGCGGCCTGTTCGAGTTCAAGGTCGACCCCGCGAAGGCGATTCCGCTCGACGAGGTCGAGCCCGCGGCCGAGATCGTGCGCCGCTTCGCCACCGGCGCGATGAGCCTGGGCTCGATCAGCACCGAGGCGCACACGACGCTGGCGCTGGCGATGAACCGCATCGGCGGCAAGAGCAACACCGGCGAAGGCGGCGAGGACCCGGGCCGCTACCGCAACGAGCTCAAGGGCATCCCGATCGAGGCCGGCACGCGGGTGTCCGACGTGCTCGGCGCCAAGACCTTCGAGGTCGACTACGAGATGCGCGCCGGCGACAGCCTGCGCAGCAAGATCAAGCAGGTCGCTTCGGGCCGCTTCGGCGTCACCACCGAATACCTGGTCAGCGCCGACCAGATCCAGATCAAGATGGCCCAGGGCGCCAAGCCCGGCGAAGGCGGCCAGCTGCCCGGCGGCAAGGTCAGCGAGTACATCGGCTTCCTGCGCTACAGCGTGCCCGGCGTCGGCCTCATCAGCCCGCCGCCGCACCACGACATCTATTCGATCGAGGACCTGGCGCAGCTGATCCACGACCTGAAGAACGCGAACCCGCGCGCCGGTGTCAGCGTCAAGCTCGTGAGCGAGGTCGGCGTCGGCACGATCGCCGCCGGCGTCGCCAAGTGCAAGGCCGACCATGTCGTGATCGCAGGGCATGACGGCGGCACCGGCGCGTCGCCGTGGAGCAGCATCAAGCATGCCGGCACGCCCTGGGAGCTGGGGCTGGCCGAGACGCAGCAGACGCTGGTGCTCAACCGCCTGCGCAGCCGCATCCGCGTGCAGGCCGACGGCCAGATGAAGACCGGCCGCGACGTCGTCATCGGCGCCCTGCTCGGCGCCGACGAGTTCGGCTTCGCGACCGCGCCGCTCGTCGTCGAGGGCTGCATCATGATGCGCAAGTGCCACCTCAACACCTGCCCGGTGGGCGTGGCGACGCAGGACCCGGTGCTGCGCAGGAAGTTCGCCGGCAAGCCCGAGCATGTCGTCAACTTCTTCTTCTTCATCGCCGAGGAAGCGCGCCAGATCATGGCGCAGCTGGGCATCCGCAAGTTCGACGAGCTGATCGGCCGCAGCGACCTGCTCGACACGAAGAAAGGCATCGAACATTGGAAGGCGCGCGGCCTCGATTTCGCGCGCGTCTTCCACCAGCCGCAGATCGACGCCTCGGTGCCGCGCTTCCAGACCGAGACCCAGGACCATGGCCTGGCGAAGGCGCTCGACGTCAAGCTCATCGAGCGCTGCCAGCCTGCGATCCAGTGCGGCGAGAAGGTGCACTTCATGGAGGAGGTGCGCAACCTCAACCGCAGCGTCGGCGCGATGCTCTCGGGCGAACTCATCCGCCACCGCCCCGAGGGCCTGCCCGATCACACGATCTTCATGCAGATGGAGGGCGTCGGCGGCCAGAGCTTCGGCGCTTTCCTCGCCAGCGGCATCACGCTGTACCTGATCGGCGACGCCAACGACTACACCGGCAAGGGCCTGTCGGGCGGCCGCATCGCCGTGCGCCCGAGCATCGAGTTCCGCGGCGACGCGACGCGCAACATCATCATCGGCAACACGGCGCTGTACGGCGCGACGAGCGGCGAGGCCTTCTTCCGCGGCGTCGCCGGCGAGCGCTTCGCGGTGCGCCTGTCGGGCGCGAACGCGGTCGTCGAGGGCACCGGCGACCATGGCTGCGAATACATGACCGGCGGCACCGTCGTCGTGCTCGGCAAGACCGGGCGCAACTTCGCCGCCGGCATGAGCGGCGGCATCGCCTATGTCTACGACGAGGACGGCCATTTCGCCGGCCGCTGCAACCCGGCGATGGTCAGCCTCGAAAAGGTGCTGCCGCGCGACGAGCAGACCGGCCCCGCCGCCGGCTGGCATCGCGAGCTGACCGACGAGGCGCAGCTCAAGGCGCTGATCGAGGACCACCACCGCTGGACCGGCAGCCTGCGCGCGCGCGAGCTGCTCGACCGCTGGAGCGAGACGCGCGCGAAGTTCGTCAAGGTGCTGCCGCACGAATACAAGCGCGTGCTCGCGACACGCGCGGCGCAGGCCCAGGCCTCCGCGTCCCCCGCCACCGCCGCCGTTCCCGCCAAGTAAGACGAAAGACGATCGATCATGGGCAAGGTCACAGGATTTCTCGAACACGAACGGCTGGAAGAGGGCTACGAGCCGGTCGAGTTGCGGCTGAAGAACTGGCGTGAGTTCGTCATCGGACTCAACCAGGAGCAGGCCAAGATCCAGGGCGCGCGCTGCATGGACTGCGGCACGCCGTTCTGCAACAGCGGCTGCCCGGTCAACAACATCATTCCGGATTTCAACGACCTCGTTTACCGCGGCGACTGGCGCGCGGCGCTCGACACGCTGCACCAGACGAACAACTTCCCCGAGTTCACCGGCCGCGTCTGCCCCGCCCCCTGCGAGGCCGCCTGCACGCTCAACGTCAACGACGATCCGGTCGGCATCAAGAGCATCGAGCACGCGATCATCGACCGCGGCTGGGCCGAGGGCTGGGTCACGCCGCAACCGGCGGCCGTGAAGACCGGCAAGAAGGTCGCCGTCGTCGGCAGCGGCCCGGCCGGGCTGGCGGCGGCGCAGCAGCTGGCGCGCGCCGGCCATGCGGTGACGCTGTTCGAGAAGAACAGCCGCATCGGCGGCCTGCTGCGCTACGGCATTCCCGACTTCAAGATGGAGAAGAGCCATATCGACCGCCGCATCGAGCAGATGCAGGCCGAGGGCGTCGTCTTCCGCACCGGCGTGCTCGTCGGCGCCCTGCCCGCCGACACCAGGATCACCAACGACGCCAAGGAGACGATCGGTCCCGAGCAGCTGAAGGCCGAGTTCGATGCCGTCGTGCTCACCGGCGGCTCCGAGACCAGCCGCGACCTGCCGGTGCCCGGGCGCGACCTCGACGGCGTGCATTTCGCGATGGAGTTCCTGCCGCAGCAGAACAAGGTCGTCGCCGGCGACAAGATCAAGGGCCAGATCAAGGCCACCGGCAAGCATGTCATCGTCATCGGCGGCGGCGACACCGGCAGCGACTGCGTCGGCACGAGCAACCGCCATGGCGCCGCCAGCGTGACGCAGTTCGAGCTCATGCCCCGCCCGCCCGTCGAGGAGAACCGGCCGCTGACCTGGCCGTACTGGCCGATCAAGCTGCGCACCAGCTCGAGCCACGACGAGGGCTGCGAGCGCGAGTTCGCGATCTCGACCAAGGAGATCGTCGGCGCCAAGGGCCGTGTCACGGCGCTGAAGACGGTGCGCGTGCAGTGGCAGGACGGCAAGATGGTCGAGGTGCCGGGCAGCGAGCAGGAATACAAGGCCGACCTCGTGCTGCTGGCGATGGGCTTCGTCGCCCCGGTGCCGACCGTGCTCGACGCCTTCGGCGTCGCCAAGGACGCGCGCGGCAACGCGAAGGCGACGACCGAGGCGCAAGGCGGCTACCGCACCAACGTCGACAAGGTGTTCGTCGCCGGCGACATGCGGCGCGGCCAGAGCCTGGTCGTCTGGGCGATCCGCGAAGGCCGGCAAGCCGCACGTGCCGTCGACGAATACCTGATGGGTTGCAGCGCGCTGCCGCGCTGAGACTAACCGGCGAACGTCCGCGGCTGTCAACCCCTTGCGGACGGGGCCGCGCACCGCTGTTGCGCGGCCACACAGGGCGTCACATATCGGCCCGGTCCCGCACCCATCGGGGTTTGCCCGTGCATGCGAGAATGACCCCCATCCCAGCTAGTCTGCACGGGCGGTTGCCGCCCTGCTCGGCACGAGTTTGTCCTCCGACACCTTCATCGAGATCGACCATGTCACCTTCGGCTACGACGCCAGCAGGACGATCCTGCGCGACGTCTCGCTGAAGTTCCCGCGCGGCAAGGTGAGCGCCATCCTCGGCGGATCGGGCTGCGGCAAGACCACGCTGATGCGGCTGATCGGTGGCGTGCATGCCGCCGACAGCGGCCGCGTCGTCTTCGACGGCGAAGTGATCGACACGCGCGACCAGGACCAGCTCTACCGGCTGCGCCGGCGCCTGGGCATGCTGTTCCAGTTCGGCGCCCTCTTCACCGACCTCTCGGTGTTCGAGAACGTCGCCTTCCCGCTGCGCGAACACACGCAACTGCCCGAGGACATGATCCGCGACCTCGTGCTGATGAAGCTCAACGCTGTCGGCCTGCGCGGCGCCGCCGCGCTGCGCATCTCCGAGGTCTCGGGCGGCATGGCGCGGCGCATCGCGCTGGCGCGCGCGATCGCGCTCGACCCCGAACTCATCATCTACGACGAGCCCTTCGCCGGACTCGACCTCATCAGCATGGGCGTCACCGCCAAGCTGATCCGCACGCTCAACGACGTCACCGGCGCGACCTCGCTCGTCGTCTCGCACGACGTGCCCGAATGCATGGCGATCAGCGACCATGTCGTGCTGCTGGCGGCCCAGGGCCGCATCGTCGCCCAGGGCACGCCGGCCGAACTGATGGACAGCACCGACCCCGAGACGCGGCAGTTCGTGCGCGGCGAGCCCGACGGCCCGGTCAAGTTCCATTACCCGGCGCCGCCGATCGCCGTCGATTTCGGGGTCGCCGCCGCATGAACTTCGTCGCCAGCATCGGCGCCATCGCGCTCGACCAGTTCCGCGGCTGGGGCCATGCCACGTTCTTCTTCCTGCGGCTGCTGCGCGCGATACCGGCCTCGCTGCGCCGCTTCGGCCTCGTCGTCGACCAGATCTACGCCATCGGCAACCGCTCGCTGATCATCATCGCAGCCTCGGGTCTCGCGGTGGGCTTCGTGCTCGCGCTGCAGATGTACTACGCGCTCGTCACCTACGGCGCCGCCGAGAGCCTGGGGCTGATCGTCAACCTCGCGCTCGTGCGCGAGCTCGGTCCGGTCGTCACCGGGCTGCTGTTCGCCGGCCGCGCCGGCACCTCGCTGACGGCCGAGATCGGCTTGATGAAGGCCGGCGAGCAGCTCGCGGCGATGGAGCTGATGGCGATCGACCCGGTCTCGCGCGTGCTCGCGCCGCGGCTCATCGGCGGCATCATCTCGATGCCGATCCTGGCGATCCTGTTCTCGGCCATCGGCATCCTCGGCGCCTGGGTCGTCGCGGTGCTGCTGATCGGCGTCGACGCCGGCAACTTCTGGTCGATCATGCAGACCCAGGTCGACCTGCAGCGCGACATCGGCAACGGCCTGTTCAAGGCCTTCGTGTTCGGCATCATCTGCACCGTCGTGGCCCTCTACCAGGGCTACGAGACCGAGGCCACGCCCGAGGGCGTCGCCTACGCGACCACGCGCACGGTGGTCATCTCTTCGCTGTGGGTCCTCGGCATGGACTTCATCCTCACCGCCCTGATGTTTTCGACGCCCTGAGGGCAGCCTTGCTATGAACAAACGAACGATCGAACTGCTGGTGGGCTTCTTCGTGCTGCTCGGCATGCTGGGCCTGCTGTTCCTGGCGATGAAGGCCGCCAACCTCGGCAGCGTCAACAGCAGCAACACCTATGTGCTGCAGGCGCGCTTCGACAACATCGGCGGCCTCAAGGTGCGCGCGCCGGTGCGCACCGCCGGCGTCACCGTCGGCCGCGTGACGAAGATCTCGCTCGATCCCAAGACCTTCCAGGGCGTCGTCACGATGGCCATCGAGGAGGGCTACCACTTCCCCAGGGACACGGCGGCGAAAATCCTCACCAACGGCCTGCTCGGCGACCAGTACATCGGCTTCGACCCCGGCGGCGACGACAAGAACCTGGCCGCCGGCGACACGGTGGCGCAGACGCAGTCGGCGGTCGTGCTCGAGAACCTGATCGGCCAGTTCCTCAGCAACAAGGCCGACAGCGGCGCCGCTGCGGCATCGGGGGCCGCGAAGTGATGTCACGGCTGCGCTCGGCGGCGGCCGGCGCGACGCTGGCGGCAGCGGCGCTGTCGGTGGTGCTGCTCGGCGGCTGCGCGACCGCACCGGCGTCGACGGCACCCGGTTCGAACGCCGCCGCGGCCGTGGCACCGCCGCGCAACCCCGACCCGTTCGAGAACTGGAACCGCAAGGTCTACGCCTTCAACGACACGGTCGACAAGGCGGTGATGAAACCCGTCGCCGAGACCTATCGCAAGGTCGTCCCCAGCCTCGTGCGAACCGGCATCGACAACGTGCTGGGCAATATCCGCGATGTCTGGTCGGCGGCCAACCACCTGCTGCAGGGCCATGTCGAGACCGGCCTGAACATGGGCATGCGGGTGCTCACGAACACCTTCTTCGGCCTCGGCGGCCTGCTCGACCCGGCCAGCGAGATGCGGCTGACGCGCCAGTCGACCGATTTCGGCCTCACGCTCGGCCATTGGGGCTTCGCTCCGGGCCCCTATCTCGTGCTGCCCTTCGTCGGGCCGTCGGACGTCCGCGACGGCCTGGGCTTCATCGCCGATTTCAAGACCGGGCCGTCGGCCTTGCCGGATCGCGCACGCACGAGCAACCAAGTGACGCTGCTCGACGCGGTGAACCTGCGCGCCAAGCTGCTGTCGACGACCTCGTTGATCGACAACGTGGCGCTCGATCCCTATGTATTCATACGCGACGCCTACCTGTCGCGCCGGCGCGACGCCGTCTACGACGGGGCGCCACCGCTGGAGAACATGGACGACGACGCCGATTCCCCGCCGGCGCCCGCACCGGTAGCCGCGGCTTCGGCACCGGCGCCGGCGGCGTCGAAACCCACCCAGTGAACCGAACGGGGCCCTGCCGCGTTATGGACGCGCGGTCCGCCTCGACGGGTCGTATCGAAAGGATGAAGAACGTGATCAAGAAACTGCTGCTCTCCTGCTCCCTGCTGGTCGGACTCGTCGCCGCCGCGCCGGCGCGCGCCGAGGTCGCCCCCGACGAACTGGTGCGCAAGATCTCGGTCGACGTGATCGATGCGGCCAAGGCCGACAAGGCGATCCAGGCCGGCGATTTCGGCCGCATCTCGGCCCTCGTCGACACCAAGGTGATGCCGAGCGTCAACTTCGAGGTCGCGACGCGCTCGGCCGTCGGCCCGCAATGGCGCCAGGCCACGGCCGACCAGCGTGCCAAGCTGCAGGCCGAGTTCAAGATCCTGCTGTTGCGCCTGTACTCGGGCGCGCTGCAGCAGGTCAAGGACCAGCAGGTGCAGATCACGAAGACGCTGCCGGTCAACGGCAGCACCCAGGTCGTCGTGCAGAGCGAGATCCGCGGCAGCGGTGACCCGATCAAGCTCGACTACCGCCTCGACAAGTTCGACGGCGCCTGGAAGATCATCGACGTCAACGTCGCCGGCATCTGGCTGGTGCAGAACTACCGCGCGCAGTTCGCCGGCGAACTCGCCAGCGGCGGCATCGACGGCCTGATCAAGGCCCTCGTCGCGCGCAATCAGGCGCAGACGAAGTAAGGCCGGCGGCGATGCAACTGCCCGCGAAGGCGACCCTGGAGCAGGCGGCGGCACTCGCCGCCACGCTGCCGGCGGCCGTGGCCGACGGCAGCGGCGTGCTGCGCATCGACGCCTCGCCGCTGCAGTCGTACGACAGCTCGACGATCGCGCTGCTGCTGCAGGCCCGGCGGCTGGCGCAGGCCGCCGGGCGCGGCTTCCAGGTCGACGGCGCGCCGTGGCAACTCGCCGAGCTGGCGCGGCTCTACGGCGTCGAGGAACTGCTGTCGCTGGCGTCGGTGCCGACGTCCGAAGGGCCGCGCGAGCGCACGGTCTCGGCGTAGCGCCGCTGGCGCAGGTTGCGCTTGATCTCCTGCAGCATCGGCCGCAGCTGCGCCGAACCCAGGCGCAGCGCGACGCCGGTCGTCAGGATGTCGATGATCAGCAGGTGCAGCAGCCGCGACACCATCGGGCTGTAGCGGTCGGCATCCTCGGGGTGGTCGGCGGCGAGCAGGATCTGCTGGCCGCCGCCGCGCTGCACCTCCTGCGCCAGCGGCGAGCCGCTGGCGGTGATGACGATCACCGTCGCGCCCTTGCGGCGCGCGATCTCGGTGACGTCGAGCAGGTCGCGGCTGCGGCCCGAGTTGCTGATGACGACGGCGCAGTCGCCGGCGCCCAGCATCGTCGCGCTCATGACCTGGATGTGGCCGTCGCTGACGGCGGCGGCGTTGACGCCGAGGCGGAAGAACTTGTGCTGCGCGTCCTGCGCGACGATGCCCGAATTGCCGACGCCGTAGAACTCGATGCGGCGGCCGTTGCGGCCCGCGTCGGCGAGCGCGGCGATCGCGCGCTCGACCGCCGGCGCGGCGGCGGCATTGCGGTAGCGCAGCAGCGCCGCGACGGCGTTGTCCGTGACCTTGACGACGATGTCGCCGGCCTTGTCGTCGTCGTCGACCGAGCGGTGGACGAAGGGCACGCCCTCGTTGACGCTGCCGGCGAGCTTGAGCTTGAAGTCGGCCAGGCCGTCGTAGCCGACGCTGCGGCAGAAACGCACGACCGTGGGCTTGCTGACATGCGAGCGCTCGGCCAGCTCGACCACCGGCAGCGTCGCGAAGCTGCGCGGATCGGACAGCAGCAGCTTGGCCACGCGCTGCTCGGCCGGCGGCAGCGCGGGAATCGAGGCGCGGATGCGGTCCAGCATCGTCGGCTTCGATCAGCAGCGCGAACGCGGCGCCACGCGGGCGTGCTTCACTGCTCTTCGGCCCAGACGCAGCCGTCGCGCGCGACCAGCGCGCTCGCCGCCGCCGGCCCCCAGCTGCCGGCGACATAGGCACGCGGGCCTATCGTGTCGCGCGACCAGGCGTCGAGGATGGGCTCGACCCAGCGCCAGGCCTGCTCCTGCTCGTCGCTGCGCACGAACAGGTTCAGCCGCCCGGCGATGGCGTCGAGCAGCAGCCGCTCGTAGGCGCCGACGCGCTCGCTCGGGAAGGCCTTGTCGAAGTCCAGGTCCAGCGACACGGGCGAGAGCACCTCGTTGCCGTCGAGCGCCGGGCCGCCGCCCTTGGCGGCGAGCAGATGCAGCTCGAGCCCGTCCTCGGGCTGCAGCTTGATGACGAGCTTGTTGGCCTGGCGCGTGCCGGCGAAGATCGGGTGCGGCACCTCGCGGAAATTGACGACGATCTGCGCGTCGCGCGCCGCCAGCCGCTTGCCGGTGCGCAGGTAGAAGGGCACGCCGGCCCAGCGCCAGCTCTGCACCTCGGTGCGCAGCGCGACGAAGGTCTCGCAGGCGCTGCCCGCGGGCACCTTGGCCTCCTCGAGGTAGCCGACGACGCGCTTGCCGTCGACCGTGCCGGCCTTGTACTGGCCGCGCACGACGTCGCGCGTCACCGTCTCGGCGGTGAAGGGCTTGAGCGAGCGCAGCACCTTGAGCTTCTCGTCGCGGATCGCATCGGCCTCGCTCGTCGACGGCGGCTCCATCGCGATCATCGTCAGCAACTGCAGCGCATGGTTCTGGATCATGTCGCGCAGCGCACCGGTGGTGTCGTAGAAATCGCCCCGCGTGCCGACACCGATCGTCTCGGCGATCGTGATCTGGATGTTGGCGATGCTCTCGCGCCGCCACAGCGGCTCGAACAGGGCATTGCCGAAACGCAGCGCCATCAGGTTCTGCACCGCCGGCTTGCCCAGGTAATGGTCGATGCGCAGCGCCTGCTCCTCGCGGAACGTCGCGCCGACGGTGCGGTTGATCTCCTGCGCGCTGACGAGGTCGTGGCCGAGCGGCTTCTCGAGCACGACGCGCACATGCGGGCCGTTGAGCCCGGCGGCGCCGAGTTGCTGGCAGATCGTCGAGAACAGGTTCGGGCTGGTGGCGAGGAACAGCACGACGGTGTCGGCGTTGCGCTCCTCGGTCCATTGCTTGAGGCCGGCGTAATGCGCCGGCTGCGACAGGTCCATGCGGCGGTAATGCAGCAGTTCGGCGAAGCGCGCGAACTCGTCGTCGCTGGGCTGCTTGGCCTCCTCGACGCCGGTGAACTTCTCGCGGATGAAGGCGCGGTATTCGGCGTCGCTGCGCTCGTCGCGCGCGACGGCGAGGATGCGGCCGCCGGGCGGCAGCTTGCCGTGCCGGAAGGCCTGGAACAGCGCCGGCATCAGCTTGCGCCAGGTGAGGTCGCCGGTGCCGCCGAAGAGGACGAGGTCGAAAGACATGAGCCGAGCCTTTGATTCGAGTCTGTAACTTAGTTACGGACTCGATGATGCCCTGGTTTCATAGCCCGGTCAATCCGGGTGGAGACCTGCCAGCGCCTGTTCGAGGTCTGCGATGAGGTCGTCGACATGCTCGATGCCGACCGACATGCGCAGCAGGTCGAACGGCACCGGCGTACCGGCGCCCTCGACGCTGGCGCGGTGTTCGAGCAGGCTCTCGGTGCCGCCGAGCGAGGTCGCGCGCTTCCACAGCCGCGTCGAAGCCGCCACCGCGATGGCGGCCTTCTCGCCGTCGAGCCCGGCGCCGCCGACGCGCATCGAGAGCATGCCGCCGTAGCCGCCTTGCATCTGCGCCGCGGCGATCGCGTGGCCGGCATGGGACGGCAGGCCGGGATACAGCACCTCGACGATGCGCGGATGGCTCGAGAAATGCTCGGCGATGCGCTGCGCCGAGGCGCAGGCGGCGCGCACGCGCAGGTGCAGCGTGCGCAGGCCGCGCAGCAGCAGCCAGGACTCGAACGACCCGAGCGTGCCGCCGATCTGCGCGCGCACGCCGCGCACGCGCTGCCAGTAGTCGCTGTCGACAGCCGCGGTCAGCGTGCCGGCGGTGAGGTCCGAATGGCCGTTGAGGTATTTCGTCGCCGAATGCATCACGAGGTCGGCGCCGAGCGCCAGCGGCCGCGTCAGCACCGGCGTGGCGACGGTCGAGTCGACCGCCAGCCGCGCGCCGGCGGCATGCGCGATGCGCGCCGTGGCCGCGATGTCCGTCACCGACCACAGGGGGTTGGCCGGCGTTTCGACCCAGATCAGTTTCGTGCGTCCGGGGCGCACCGCGGCAGCGACCGCCGCGGGGTTCGTCATCTCGATGAGCTCGACGTCGAGCCCCCAGGAGCGGGCATAGCCGGCGAGCCAGTTGCGCAGCGACCAGTACATCACCTTCGGCGCCAGCACATGGTCGCCCGGCGCCAGCGCCTGGAAGGCCGCGGTGGCGGCGGCCATGCCGCTGGCGAAGAGCAGCGTCTGGTGGCCGCCCTCGAGCGCGGTGATGACCGCCTCGGCCTGGTCGAAGGCCGGGTTGTCGGCGCGCATGTAGACGCGGCCCGAGCGGTACTGGTTGTCGGCGTCGCGCAGATAGGTCGACGAGACATGGATCGGCGGCGTCACGGCGCGTGTCGCCTCGTCGATCCAGCCCAGGCCCTGGGCGGTGATGCTTTCGGGTCGCAGCTTGTCGTCCATCGCAGGCACTCGCTTTCAGCGTTGGTAGGCGCCGGGGGTCCAGCTCGTGCGGCCGGGCGCGATCGCCACGGTGCCGGTGGGCCATTCGAATTCGGCCGTCGGCGCCAGATCGCGGCCGCCGACATGGTGCGGGTCGACGCCGCTGTCGCGCCAGATCGAACCCGGCGCGAGTTCGTAGGCGCCGGTAGGCGCGTCGCGCAGCATGCCGATCGAAGCCGGCCGGTTGCCCGCCGAATCGGCGCCGAAACCGAGCCAGAACAAGCCGGGCCCGACGATCAGGTTGTTGACGGCATGGACCGGGACGTCGGCCGGCAACTGATCGCGGAACACGCGCACGAACCAGGCCGGCAGCCAGCCGTTGTTGATCAGCGTGTTGTGCACGAGGTAGAGCTCGTTGCGATCCCAGTGCCGACCCTCGCTGCCGTAGGCGACGAGCACCGGGTTCTGGCGGTCGACGCCCTGGCCGATGACGTTGCCGATGATCGTCGCGATGCCGCCGTTGGCGATGTCGATCTGGTACGAGGCGCCGCCGTGCATGCCGTCGTGGATCAGGTTGTAGGCGATCGTCGCCTCGCGCGCCCGCGACTTGATCAGATGGCCCTCGAAACCCTGCTGGAAGCGGCTGCCGCTGACGCTGAGCCGGGCGATGCGCCCGACGTTGAGCAGGTGGTAGAGCCCGCCGACGACCTTGGGGGCCATGCCGAAGACGCTGGCCTTGATGTCGAGTTCGGCCTTCTCGTCGTTGAGCGCGTACAGGCCATGCTCGTTGTCGAAGAAGGTGCAGTGGACGATGTGCAGATGCCCGCCTTCCATGCGCACGCCGGCGCCGCTGCCTTCGGCCGAGCGGGCACCGCGGAACTCGACGTTCTCGATCGTGACGTCGCCGCCGCGCACGGTCCACAGCGCCTCGGCGCTGCCGACCTTGCCGTCGCCCTGCATCACCGGCGCCTTGTCGCCCATGCCGCGCAGCGTCAGGTGCCGGTTCGTGATCACCACTGGCGAGCGGTACTGGCCGGGCAGGATCTCGATCGTGTCGCCGTCGCCGGCGCGGTGCACCGCCTCGGCTATCGTCATCGGCGTGCCGTCGGGCCCGGCGACGAGCCGCTCCGCCGCCTGGGCCGAGGCGCCGAGCGCCAGCAGGCCCAGGAGCAGCGCGGTCCGCCCGGCGCCCAGGCATCGGGTCACTTCAGTCCAACGGAGACACGCCATGGATTGCATCGGTTGTGGTTGCCGGCGCGCAGTATCGCCCGGGATCGGCCCCGCTCCGCCCGACCTGGGAATCAGAACGGCATCTCGACACGTTCGCCCTGGCGCCGCAGCACGGCGCTCTTCGGTCCGATGCGCTCGAGCACGACGCCCGGCGCGGCGAATTCGCCTTCGCGCACGACCTGTCCATTGACGATGAGATAGCGGCTGGCCGCGTTCTCGCTCCAGATCACGCCACCCATCGCCAGCGCCGGCCACGCTCGCTGCTGCTCGGGCGTGAGCTGCGACCAGGGCAGCGGCGCGGCGGCTTGCGGATGCGGCTGCGGTAGCGGCTGCAGCGGCGCCGGCGCGGGTGATGGCGTGGCTTTGGGTGCGGGTGATGGCGTCGGTGATGGCGTCGGCGCAAGCGCAGACGCCGGCGCGGTCGACTGCGCCCCCGGCTGCAGCGGGGTCGGCACCTGGACCGGCGGCGCCGAGACGACGATCGGCAGCGCCGGCCTCGGCGCGGGCGCGGCGGCGACCGGTGTCGCGGCAGCCGGCGCTGCCACCGGCGCCACCGGCGCAATCGGCACCTCGGGCGCCGGCCGCAGCGCCCAGCCGCCCCAGGCCAGCAGCAGCAGCGCCGCCAGCCCCCAGCCCAGCCAGGCCACGGGCGGCCGCTCGGCCGGCGCCGGCGCGGCCGCGGCGCTGCGGGCTTCGAGGCCGGGCACGCGGCCGCGCTCGCGTTCGGCTTGCGAGCGGCGCAGGGCGTCGAGGATGTAGGACATGGTCAGAGCGAGGGTTCGTCGTCGGTGCCGGCGACGCGCGCCAGCCGCATCAGCGTCATCGGTCCGGCACGCCCGTCGGGCGGCAGACCCTGGGCGATCTGGAAAGCCCAGACGCGGTCGCGCAGCGGTCGCGGGCCGGGCAGCCCGGCGGCGGCGAGCTCGCGGTCGAGCCAGGCGCGTGCCGCCACGGCATCGGCGGCATCGCGCCAGGCCGCCGGTTCGCGCCAGTAGGTCGCGTAGTCGCCGCGCCAGACCTGGGCCAGCGTGGCCAGCGGCACGCGCAGGCGGCGGCGCTGCACCTGCAGGGTCGCCTGGGCGGCATCGAGCCCGACGAGCAGCGCGTAGCGCGGGCTGCCGTCGGCCGCGCGCAGCGTCAGCAGGCCCGGCCGCGCGAGCGTGCGCGCCACCGGGAGTCCGCCGCCGGCGCTGCGGAAGCAGGCTAGTCCGGCCTGCGCGACGGCCGTGCAGGGTTCGCCCTCGCCGATGGCCACGTTCCACAGCAGCGCGAGTTCGCGCCAGGCGACGGCGCCGCTGGGCTCGGCCGCGCCGATCAGCGCCTGGGCATCGTCGACGAGCGGCAACGGCGGTGGCGTCGGCGCCGCTTTCGCGATGACGGCCGCGGCCGACGGCGCCGATGCCGTCGCGGATGCGGACGCCAGTGCTGCGGCCGCCGAGGCGGCGGAAGCAGCCGCCCCGCGCGCCAGCGCGGTCACCCGCGCGGCGGGCAAGGCCGCCGGCCGCTGCCAGCTCCACCAGCCGGCGGCGACGATCAGCACCCCGATCGCCGCCGCCCAGGCCCAGGCCAGCCGCGGCGGCGCCGGGGCGGCCGCGGCGCCGCCGAGCACCTCGGCGGCGCCGCGCTCGACGGTGCGGCGGTCGACGCGGTTCAGCCCCTGGGCGTAGGCACCGAGCAGCGCGCGGTCGGCGACGAGGTTGATGCGCCGCGGCACGCCGCCGCTGAGCGCATGGATGCGCGCCAGCGCCGCGGCGTCGAAGGGCCAGGCGGCGTTCGGACCGGCGACGGCGAGGCGGTGGCGGATGTACTGGCGCGTCTCCTCGAAGCTCAGCGCGCCCAGGTGGTAGCGCGCGATGACGCGCTGCGCCAGCTGCTCGAGCTCGGGCCGCGCCAGCATCTGGCGCAGCTCGGGCTGGCCGATGAGCACGATCTGCAGCAGCTTGCGCTCGCTCGTCTCGAGGTTGGTCAGCAGGCGCAGCTGTTCGAGCACGTCGGCCGAGAGCGCCTGCGCCTCGTCGATCACGAGCACCGCCTGCCGCCCCTGCGCGTGGGCGGCGAGCAGGAAGTCGTTGAGCGCGTCGACCAGCGCCTTGACGCTGTCGGCATGCGCCGGCGCCGGAATGCCGAACTCGCTGCAGATCGTCTGCAGCAGCTCGACCACGGTGAGCTTGGGGTGGAAGACGTAGGCGACGGCGCAATGCGCCGGCACCTGCTCGAGAAAGCAGCGGCAGACGGTCGTCTTGCCGGCGCCGATCTCGCCGGTGAGCAGCACGAAGCCGCCACCGCCCTCGAGTCCATACAGCAGATGCGCCAGCGCCTCGCGGTGCTGGTCGCTCATGTAGAGGAAGCGCGGGTCCGGAGCGATCGAAAAAGGCTCCTTGCCGAAGCCGAAGAACGGCGCGTACATGGCGCGAGGATAGCGACACGCGCGGCCGCCCCGGTCGCGGCGCGACGGACGCGATGCCGCCAGCCATCCCCCAACCTATGACAGGTGGCGCCGCCGCGATATCGCGCTAGCCTCGCGCCTCGTGAGATTTGTCACGGATCGGAGCCTGAGAGCCGCGCCATGGAAATACCAGTCTTCGCCCGGCTGGGCCTGGTCTACGCCCACCTGCTGCTGTGCGTGTTCGCGTTGCACACCGTGCTGTCGCTGGACTGGCGGCTGCTGCACTCGCGCATCTCCGCGCGCGAGCTCGAGCGCCGCCACCGCACGGTGATCTGGCTGCTCGCAGGTCTGTGGCTGAGTGGCCTGCTGGTGACGGGCATCGACCTCGATTTCAACCCCGGCCTGCTGCTGAACAAGCCCAAGCTGATCGCCAAGCTCGGCTGCGTGACGATGCTGACGCTCAATGGCGTGCTGATGCACGCCTGGTGCATGCCGCGGCTGGCTGGGCGCTCGCCGCTGCGCCGCGGCGAGGCCGTGGCGCTGCTGCTGGCCGGCGGCTTCAGCACGGTGAGCTGGCTGATGGCGGCCTTCTTCGGCATCGCGCGGCCGCTGGCGACCTGGCCGGTGGCCGGTCTGCTGGGCCTGTGGGCGGCGGCGCTGCTCGTCGCCGTGCCGGTGGCCCTGATCCTGGCCGACCGCCTGTACCGGCGGCGGCAGGGACGCGAGCAGGCCCCCGCGCTGGCGCTGGTCGAAGCATCCGGCACAGACGCGATGCGCGCCGCCGCCTGAGCTCCCGGCGCCGCCGCCCGAGGCGCCACGGGCGCCTCAGGTGCTCCAGGTGCGCGGCGCCGGCGCCGCCAGGTCCCAGGCCGCGCGGCGCCAGGCCGCACGCACTGCGGCGAGCAGCGACAGCGCCGGCTCGACACCGGGCGCGAGCACGCGCAGCACGAGCAGCGCCGGCTGCGGCGAACTAGCGCCGGCGCAGGCGGCCAACGGGTGCGCGGCAACGCCGGCGCGCGCGGCCTCGAGCAGGCGCTCGCGCCGCGGCGCTTCGATGGCCGCGCCGGCCGCGAACCACAGCGTCGCCAGCACGCGCCGGCCGGCCCAGCCCGGCGCCGCGTCGAGCAGCGCGCGGTCCGACGCGGCGATGGCCGCGCGTTCGAGCCACAACCCTTCGATCTCCAGATGCTGGCGGTAGCAACCGGCATCGAACGGTTGCGCCGAGGCCGGCAGCCCGAGCGCGAGGAGGTCCCAGCCCATCATCTCGGCCCCGGGCGCGAGGGCGGCCTGCAGACGGCTCTCGGCCAGGCAGCCGCTGTGGGCGATCGATTCCAGCGGCAGCCATTCGAGCCGCGACCCGCTGGCCAGCGACAGGCGCACCGATTGCCGCGCCGGCTCGCCTTCGCTGCGGTACCAGCGCGTCGCGCCCGGCGTCGTGATCAGCGCATGGGCGCCGGCGCCGACGCGCACGTCGAGCTCGACCGTGTCGCCGCCGACGAGGCCGCCCGGCGGATGCACGAGCACCTGGTGACAGATCGCCGGCCCCTCGGGATACAGCGGCTGCAGCACACGCAGCGGCCCGACATGGCGATCGCGCGAGCGCGTCGCCGCGCCGTCGCGGCGGAATTCGAGTTCGAGCCGGGCCTGCCAGCCGCTCATGGATGCGCCTCGCGCAGTCGCGTCGCGAGATCGCGGAAGACGCGCTGGTAGCGCTCGGGGGCGACGCTCTGCAGGTCGCTGTGACCGCCGCCCGCGATCTCGACCCATTGCACGGCGGCGCGCGGCGGCGCGGCGTCGCGCAGCCGGCGGCCGAGCGCGATCGGCACCGTTCGATCGTGGTCGCCGTGCAGCATCAGCAGCGGCGCGTCGATGCGGCCGATGCGGTCTATCGAATCGAAATCCAGTGTCGTCACCGCGGCCGCCAGATGGCCCCAGAAGCCGGCCGCGGCGGCGACGTCGGGCAGGCGCGTGAACGTCGATTCGAGCACCAGCTCGCCGTAGTCGCTGCCGCCGTGCAGCGTGGCCGCGAGCCACACCGCGACCGCACCACCCAGCGAATGGCCGTAGATCGCGCGCCGGCGCGGGTCGGGCTGGCGCCGCTCGAGTTCGTCCCAGGCGCGGCGCGCATCGGCGTCGATGCTGGCCTCGGTCGGAACGATCGCGCTGCTGTCGCCCCAGCCGCGGTAGTCGACGGCGAGGATCGCGAATCCGGCCTCGCGCAGGGCGCGGATCTTGGGCAGGTTCTGGTAGAGGTTGCGGAAGGTGCCGTGCAGGTACAGCAGCGCCGGCGCGTCGGGGTCGGGCTGCGGCAGCCACCACAGCGCGAGCCGGTCGGTGCGGCCCTCGGCGCCGGGGACGTCGACACGCCAGCGCCGGTCGCCGGGGCCGAAGTCGGCGCGCAGGCGCTCGCCCCCTTCCTCGTAGCCGGCCGGACGACCCGGGGTCGGGCGCAGCGCCCACAGGCTCTGATGCTCGGAGAACCAGGCGCAACCGCCCAGACCCAGCAGAGCCAGCAAGGCCAGCGCTCGAAATCCCTGCATCCAACGGGGTCTAGAAACTTGATCGTCGAGAATCTTCACGATGATTTACCGAAGACGCGGGCCCCTCGGGGCTCTCTTTTTTTCCTGCACCATGACCGTCACCGCCGCCGCTGCGCGGGCCGACGAGGGCCTGCGGGCCCGCATCATCGTCTCGCCCTACACCGCGCATTTCCGCCCCGGACCCGAACACAAGCCGGTCTGGGCTCTGGGCGGCGAAGTCCAGCGCCCCGATGGTTGGCTCGCGGGCGGAGCCTACTTCAGCAACTCCTTCGGCCAGCCCAGCGGCTATGTCTATCTCGGCCATCGCTACGGCGATCTGCTCGGCCAGCACCGGCTTTTCGCGCAATGGTCGGCAGGCATCATCTACGGCTACCGCGGCAAGTGGAAGCACAAGCTGCCGATGAATTCCAACGGCTGGGCACCCGGTGCGGTCGCCTCGCTGGGCTGGCAGTTCGACAGCGGCGCATCGGTGACGGCTCATCTGCTGGGCGACGCCGGCGTGATGCTGCAGTTCGGTCTCGACCTGCCCTGACGCGCCCGCACCCGCCGCCGGCCTGCGCGTGACGCTGGCGCGCCTGGGCAACGGCGGCGACCCGGGCGACCGGGGTTTAGCCCGACACGCGACGCTTGCGCCGCCCTCCAGAATCGGGGCCCGGCAACCGAACCGAGACTGGAGTCCCCCAATGAACGGCCAGATGATGCAGCTGCCGCTGCTGATCTCCTCCCTCATCGTCCACGCCGAGCGGCACCACGGCAATCAGATCGTCGTCTCGCGCCGCGTCGAAGGCGACATCCACCGCGAGACCTACCGCGAGCTGGGCGCGCGCGCACGCCGGCTGGCCAAGGCGCTGGCGGCGCTGGGCGTGGGCGACTCCGACCGCGTCGCGACGCTGGCCTGGAACGGCTATCGCCACATGGAGCTGTACTACGCCGTCAGCGGCTCCGGCGCGATCCTGCACACGATCAACCCGCGCCTGCATCCGGACCAGGTCGTCTACATCGCCGGCCACGCCGAGGACAGCGTGCTGTTCTTCGACCTCACTTTCCTGCCGCTGGTGCAGGCCGTCGCCGACCGCTGCCCGACGATCCGCCATTACGTCCTGATGACCGACCGCGCGCACATGCCGGCGTCGACCTCGATCCCGAACCTGCTGTGCTACGAGGAGCTGGTCGAGGCGCAGGACGACCGCTACGCGTGGCCGACCTTCGACGAGCACCACGCCAGCTCGCTGTGCTACACCTCGGGCACCACCGGCAACCCCAAGGGCGTGCTGTACAGCCACCGCAGCACCGTGCTGCACACCTACGGCGGGGCGCTGCCCGACGCGCTGGGCTGCGGCTCGACCGACAGCATCCTGCCGGTGGTGCCGATGTTCCACGTCAACGCCTGGGGCCTGCCCTACATGGCCTGCATGGTCGGCGCCAAGCTCGTGTTCCCGGGGCCCGGGCTCGACGGCAAGTCGCTGTACGAGCTGTTCGAGTCGGAGCAGGTCACGCTCTCGGCCGGCGTGCCGACGGTGTGGCAGGGGCTGCTCGCGCATGTCGATGCGAACGGCCTGAAGTTCAGCTCGATGAACCGGACCGTGATCGGCGGCTCGGCCTGCCCGCCGGCGATGCTGCGCAAGTTCGGCGACGACTACGGCGTCAAGGTGATCCAGGGCTGGGGCATGACCGAGATGAGCCCGCTGGGCACCGTCGGCACGCTGAAGTTCAACCACCGCGATCTCGACCAGGAACAGCGCTACCGGGTGATGGAACACCAGGGCCGCGTGATCTACGGCGTCGACATGAAGATCGTCAGCCAGGACGACATCCACGGCCCCGAGCTGCCGTGGGACGGCGAGCATTCGGGCGACCTGCTCGTGCGCGGACCGTGGATCATCTCGAGCTATTTCAAGGACGAGGGCGGCGACCCGCTCGTCGACGGCTGGTTCCCGACCGGCGACGTCGCCAAGATCGACGCCGACGGCTACATGCAGATCACCGACCGCAGCAAGGACGTGATCAAGTCGGGCGGCGAGTGGATCGGCTCGATCGACATCGAGAACATCGCCATGGGGCACCCCGAGGTCGCGATGGCCGCCTGCATCGCCGCCAAGCACCCGAAATGGGACGAGCGGCCGCTGCTCGTGGTCGTGCGCAAGCCGGGCTCGCAGATCACGCGCGAGCAGTTGCTGGCCTACTTCGAGGGCAAGATCGCCAAGTGGTGGACGCCCGACGACGTCGCCTTCGTCGACGCCATCCCGATCGGCGCAACGGGCAAGATGCAGAAGAACAAGCTGCGCGACCAGTTCCGCGACTATCGGCTGCCGACGGCTTGAGCGCGCCGCGGCGCGCCCCGCGCCTGGCCCGGCGGCGCCGCACCGGCCTGTCCCTACTCCGGCTACCATAGGCATCGATGCTGCGGCGCAACAACCCTTCGCAACCACCGCGGCGATGAGGATTCCATGACTGCCCCCACCCTGGCGGCCGCCCCGGCGCTGCCGCGCCGGCTGCTGCCGGTGCTCTTCATCGGCGTCTTCATGGCCGCGCTGGACACCGCCATCATCGGTCCGGCGATCCCGGCGCTGCGCGAGGCCTTCGGCGTCGACAACCGGCGCATCGGCCTCGTGATGATCGTCTTCATCCTGTTGTCGCTGTCGAGCACGGCGCTGATGGCCAACCTCAGCGACCGCCGCGGCCGGCGCCCGGTGTTCCTGGGCAGCGTCGCACTGTTCGCGTTCGGCTCGCTGCTGATCGCGGCGTCGCCGAGCTTCTGGATGCTGCTCGTCGGGCGCGCGGTGCAGGGGGCGGGCGGCGGCGGCATCATCCCGACCGCCAGCGCCGTCATCGGCGACCAGCTGCCGCCCGACAAGCGCGGCCGCGCGCTCGGCCTCGTCGGCGCCACCTACGGCATGGCCTTCGTGCTCGGGCCGCCGCTGGCGGCGCTGCTGCTCGTCGTGGCGAGCTGGCACTGGATCTTTCTCATCAACCTGCCGATCGCCGCCGTCGTGATCTGGCTCGGCGCGCAGGCGCTGCCGCGCCGGGAAGCCGCAGCGGCCGCCAGGGCCGCGACAAACGCGCAAGCGCCGCTCGACCTCGCCGGCATCGTCATCGTGTTCGCGCTGCTGAGCTCGCTCGTGCTCGGCATCACGCGCGTCGCCGACGGCCTCACCGGGCTGCACCTGTGGCCCGCCTTCCTCGCCGCCGCGGCGCTGCTGACGCCGCTGCTCATCGCGGTCGAGCGCCGCGCCGCGATGCCGATGATCCCGCCGACGCTGTTCACGCGGCGCCGCCTCGTCACCGCCTATGTGCTGACGCTGGGCAGCGGCTTCGGCATGGGCGGCGTGAGCTTCCTGACCTCGATCGCCCAGCTCGCCGATGGCGTCTCGGCGCGCAACGCCGGCTTCGCGCTGTTGCCGCTCGTCGTCTGTTCGATGGTCGGCTCGGCCGGCTCGGGACGGATGCTGCATCGCGCCGGTCCGCGCAGCCAGATCCTCGCCGGCTTCGCGCTGCTGGCGCTGGGCTACGCGGCGTCGGCGCAGACCGGCTGGGGACTCACCGGCTTCCTCGTCGCCTCGATGCCGGTGGGGTTGGGCGTGGGCATCCTCGTCGGCGGCGCGCTGCGCACCATCGCGATCGAGGAGGCGCCCGAGGCGCTGCGCACCTCGGCGCAGGGGCTGATCAACATCGGCATCAGCATCGGCACGCTGCTCTCGGCGGCGGCGATCGGCGCCATCGCCGACTTCGGCGGCGGCGGCGCGGCCGGGTTCGGCACCGCGTACGTCGGCGTCGCGGTCGTGATGGCGGCGATGTTCGCGCTCGCGCTGGCGCTGCGCGAACCGACCGCCTAGGGGCGCCACCGGGGCAGGCCCCGCAGCCGGGCGCGGGCGACCGCACAATCGAGGCCTCGCCACGACGCCGGAGACCGCGATGACCGACACCGAACGCTGGAAACACGATGGCGTGCGCGTCGTGCCGGGCGACCAGCTCGACCCGAACACCGCGCAGACGCCGGGGATGGACCGCAAGGCGGCGATCAACCTCGCGCGCGTCGGGGCGCAGAAGCTGTGGGCCGGCACCGTCCACATCCACGCCGGCGCGAAGACCAGCGCCCACCACCATGGGCCGCTGGAGAGCGTCATCTACGTCGTCGCCGGCCGCGCCCGCATGCGCTGGGGCGAGCGGCTCGAATACACCGCCGAGGCGGGACCGGGCGACTTCATCTACGTCCCGCCCTACGTGCCGCACCAGGAGATCAACGCCAGCCCGACCGAGACGCTGCAATGCGTGCTCGTGCGCAGCGACGGCGAGGCGGTGGCGATCAACCTCGACATCGAGCCGGCCGAGGCGCCCGAGAACGTGCGCTGGATCGACCCCATCCACCGCAGCTGAGACGCCTCACCACTTGCAGCCGCCCTCCTGGCGCGCGGCGTCGATCGCCAGCGGCACGACGGCGAGCAGCCCGGCGCCGGCGTAGGCGTTGCGGCAATCGGCCTTGGCCGACTTCGAAATCGCCTTGCCGAGCTTCTCGTCGATCTCGGGCGGGCGCGGCAGCAGCGGCAGTGCGCCGACCGAGCCGCCGCGCGCGAGCTCGCCGCCGCGCGGCAGCGTGAGGTTCAGCCGCGGCAGCGGCGCGCTCGCCGCGGCGCCGGGCGCCGTGGCCTGGTCCCGGCCGACGCGGTCACCCGCGTCGAAGGCACCGACGCCGG
>JAGWTU010000116.1 GCA_028868825.1 Burkholderiales bacterium
CGCAGCGCCTCGGCCAGCGCGAGCGTGCCGACGGTGAAGTAGAGGCCGCGCAGCCTGAACATCGCCGGCGCGACGATGACCGCGAGCAGGGCCGCTGCCGCGCCGGCGCTGGCGATGCCGATCGCCCAGGGCGCGCCGGTCCGGTTCACGAGCGCCGTCAGCACATAGGCGCCGGTGCCGAAGAACGATGCCGTGCCCAGCGAGACGAGGCCGCCGTAGCCGGCCTGCAGGTTCCAGGCTTCGGCGAGCGCGATCAGCAGCAGCAGCCGGATGCCGACTTCGAGCGGATAGTCGCCGAGCAGCGGCGCCAGTGCCGCGAGGGCGAGCAGCGCCAGCGGCGCGATCGCGTCGCGCGCGGTCAGCGATGCGCTGAGCGACGTGCGCAAGGACGCCGTCAACGACGCTATCGCCGAGGCGCTCATCGCCGCCCCCCGGCCGTGATGCCCTGCGGCCGCAGCGCGAGCACGAGCAGGAACAGCACGAGTCCGACGAGGTCGCGGTAGCCGTCGCCGAAGATCACGCCGCCCAGCGCCTGCAGCAGCCCCATCGCGAGACCCGCGACGAGCGTGCCCAGCACCTGGCCGACGCCGCCGAGCACGACGATGGCGAAGCTGATGAGCAGATAGGTGGACCCGCTGCTGGGCGTGAACGAGAACGCCGTGCCGATCAGCACACCGCCCATCGCCGCGCAGGCGGCGCCGAGCGCGAAGGTCAGCGCATGCACGCGACGCACATCGACGCCGAGCGCGGCCGCGGCCACCGGGTCGGCCGAGGCGGCGCGCAGGTCGCGGCCGAAGGCGGTTCGCGTGACGAGGAGGTGCACGGCGACGACGAGCGCCACCGAGACGGCGCAGCCATAGACATAGACCTGGGCCACGGTGATCGGGCCGATGGCCAGCGGCGCGCCGGCGTAGGGCGTGTCGATCGCACGCGAGTCGGCGTGAAAGGCGAGCAGGTAGAGGTTCTGGAGGATGATCGAGACGCCGAACATCGTCATCATCGGCGGCTCCATGCCCTGCCCCGCGAGCGGCGCGATGAGCAGGCGATGCAGCGGCAGCGCCAGCAGCGCCAACACCGCGCCGACGCCGAGCAGCCCGACGAAGGGGTCGACGCCGGCCCATTGCAGCGCGAAATATCCCAGGTAAGCGCCGCCGACCAGCCATTCGCCATGCGCCAGGTTGACGAGCTTCATCACGCCGAGCGCGATCGACAGCCCGAGCGCGATCAGCGCCAGCATGCCGCCCAGCAGCAGCCCCGAGGCCAGGCTGCCGGCCACGCCCTCCCAGCCGGCCATCGGCGGCTTATTTCGCCGTCGGAACCGGGAACAGCAGCTTGCCGTTGGCGCGGTCCTTGGGCCAGACGACGAACGACTTGCCGCCCTGCCATTGCATCAGCGTGATGGGGATGCGCGAGGCATGTTCGGCGTCGAACTTCACGCGGCCGACGACGTAATCCTTGTCGGTCCTGGCCACCGCGGCATTGATCTTCTCGCGGTCGAGCGAGCCGGCGGCGGCAATGGCGTCGAACAGCACATGCGCAGCGGCGTTGGAGTCGGCGATATGCTGGCTCTGCGTCTGCTTCGCCTCGGCCTCGAAACGCTTGCCGAGTTCGGCGGCGCCGGGGTACGGGAAGCTCGGGTCCCAGTAGCCGCCGACGAGCACGCCGTCGGCGAGCGCACCCAGCGCCTGCGCGAACTGCTCGGGCTCGGCGCCCTTCTCGACGACGATGATCTTCGGCTGGTAGCCGGCAGCCGCCATCTGCTTGCGGATCGCGATGCCCTGCGGCGGGATCGCGTCGACGAGCGCGATGTCGGCGCCGTCGGCCTTGGCCTGGTTGATCATCGAGGTGAACTGCTGCGCGTCGACCGGGAACGAGGCGCTGTGCGTCACGGTGTAGCCACCGGCCTTGGCGACGGCGGGCCAGATCTGGCCACCGACGACCTGGCCGTCGGGGCCGTTGTCGTGCAGGATCGCGACCTTCTTGTTCGTCTGCAGGCCGTAGTCGGCCATCATCTTGAACGGCGCGCTGCCGAGGTCGCCCTCGTCGAAGAACAGCGCCCAGGCATAGCTCCACTTGCGCACCGACTTGAAGGCACCCAGCGGGTCGCAGCCGGCGACCAGCGGCACCTTGCGGCGTTCGGCGACGAGCGCGCCGGCGTTGACGAGCGACGGCGTGCACGATCCCAGCATCGCCACCGCGCCTTCGCGCGAGATCAGCGTCTCGGTGTTGCTGGCGGTGACGTTGGGGTCGGTCTTGTCGTCGCGGATGACGAGCTTGAGCGGCCGCTTCTTCCCGCCGATGGCGATGCCGCCGGCCTTGTTGACGTCGGCCACGGCCGTCTCGTAGCCCCATTTCTGGTACGCGCCGAAGCCGGCCAGCGGGCCCGACAGCGGCAGCGAGGCGCCGATGACGATCTCCTCGGCGGCCTGGGCGCCGGTGGACATCAGCAGCGCCGCTGCAGCAGCGGCGAGGGCAATACGGGTAGCTTGCATGGGCGTCTCCTGATCGTTGTCGTGGTCGTCGTCGCGGATCTCAGAACGCGACGTTGTGGCCGCCCTTGAGCGCCAGCATCGCGCGCGCCTCGTCGGGCGTGGCGACCTCGTAGCCCAGCTCTTCGATGATGCGGCGGATCTTCAGCACCTGCGCCGCATTGCTCTCCGCCATCTGGCCGCGGCCGAGGTAGATGCTGTCCTCGAGTCCGACGCGCACGTTTGCGCCCTGGATCGCGGCGTAGGTCAGCAGGCTCATCTGGTGGCGACCGGCACCGAGCACCGACCAGTGGTAGTCGTCGCCGAAGAGCCGGTTCGCGGTCTCGCGCATGAAGGTGACGTTCTGCGGGTCGGGGCCGATGCCGCCGAGGATGCCGAAGATCGTCTGGATGAAGAACGGCGGCTTGATCAGCCCGGCATCGACGAAATGCGCCAGGTTGTAGAGATGGCCGACGTCGTAGCACTCGAATTCGAACTTCGTGCCGCAGCCCTCGCCCAGGTCCTTGAGGATGTGGCGGATGTCGCGGAAGGTGTTGCGGAAGATGATGTCCTCCGTGCCCTCGACATACGCCTGCTCCCAGTCGTATTTCCAGTCCTTGATCTTCGCCGCCACCGGGTGGATGCTGAAGTTCATCGAACCCATGTTCAGGCTCGCCATCTCGGGCTTGAAGCGCAGCGGCGGCGCCAGCCGCTCCGCCAGCGTCATCTTCGTCGAGCCGCCGCTGGTGATGTTGATGACGGCGTCGGTCGCGGCCTTGATGGGGCCCAGGAACTCGGCAAAGATGTCCGGGTCGGCGCTCGGGCGGCCGTCCTTCGGGTCGCGCGCATGCAGGTGCAGGATGGCGGCGCCGGCCTTCGCGGCATCGATCGCCTGTGCGGCGATGTCGGCCGGCGTCAGCGGCAGATATTTCGACATCGTCGGCGTGTGGATCGCGCCGGTGACGGCGCAGGTGATGATCACCTTGTTCGGCTTCTTGGCCATGGAGGCTGTCCTTCAGCGGCCTTCGGCCGCGTTCATCGCTTTAAGATGGGCGAGCACGCGCGCGCGCAGCGCGGCCTGCTCTTCGGCGGTCCAGCTCATGAAGCCGGTGCCGGTCTTCATGCCCAGGCGGCCCTGCTGCACCAGGCCCTCGAGATAAGGCGAGGGCGCGGGGCGGGCGTCGATCGCCGGCAGCACGGTCTGGTGGATCGCCAGCGTCAGGTCGGTGCCGACGAGGTCGGCGTTCTCGAGCGGACCGATCACCGGCAGGCGGCGGCCGAAGCTCGCCTTGACCACCGTGTCGACCGTGCGCGCGTCGCAGACACCCGCCTCGACGAGCGCGATCGCCTCGCGCCACAGCGCATGCTGCAGGCGGTTGCCGATGAAGCCCGGCACGTCCTTCTCGACCATCGCCGGTGTCTTGCCGACCGCTGCGAGCAGGTCGAACATGCGTTGCGCCTGCGCGCTGCCGGTGTGCGGCGTCTTGATGACCTCGACCAGCGGCACGAGGTAGGGCGGGTTCCACCAATGGGTGCCGAGCGCGCGCTCGCCGCTACCCACGCGAGCCATGATCTGCGTGATCGGGATCACCGAGGTGTTGCTGGCGAGGATGGCGCCGGCCGGCGTGAGCTTCTCGAGCCGCTCGAAGAGTTCCTGCTTCCAGCCCAGGTTCTCGGGCCCGGCCTCGAACACAATGTCGGCGTCGGCGACCGTCGCCGCAAGGTCGGCAACGCCGTGCACTCGCTGCGCCGCGCCCACGTCCTGGCCGAGGTCGGCGAGGTTGCGTGCGATGCGTTCGCGCAGCGTGTCGAGCGCGCCTTGCTGCGTGTCGTAGACCTTGACGGCATGACCAGCGAGCGCGAACACCTGCGCGATGCCGTGCCCCATGAGCCCTGCGCCGACGATGGCGATGCGATCCTTGCGCGTGCTCATAGGCTCATCCAGCCGTGTAGCCGCCGTCGGCATAGATCGTGTGGCCGGTGTGGAAGTCGCAGGCGCGCGAGGCCAGGAACAGCAGCGGACCCGCGAGGTCCTCGGGCTCGCCGAGGCGGCCCAGCGGCACGCGCGCGAGGAAGCCGGCGCGCACGCCGTTGGCCTTCTCGTTGTCCTCGAACATCCAGGCCGTCAGCGGCGAGCGGAACACGGTCGGCGCGATCGCGTTGACTGTT
>JAGWTU010000077.1 GCA_028868825.1 Burkholderiales bacterium
GCTGCCACCGCTGGCCGCGGGCGCGGCCGGTGCCGCGCCGCCGTCGGCGCTGCTGGCGCGCGCGCTGGCCGGCCGCGTCGGCCATGTCGAATCGGAGGTCGCGCGCATGGTCGCGCTGGCGCGCGGCGACATCGAACCCGATCTGACACTGGTGCGCGTCGTCTGGCAGATGTTCGTCAGCCCGGCCGACTGGTCGTGGCGGCCGCTGGGCAAGGTCTGGCGCTGGAATGCGCCACCGCTGCGCCACGCGATCCGCGCGGCGCTGGCCATCGCCACCGGCTACGTCGTCTCGATCGCGCTGCCCTGGGGCAGCCACACCTACTGGATCCTGCTGACCATCGTCGTCGTGCTGCGCGGCAGCCTGGCGCAGACGCTCGAGCGCCGCAACAGCCGCGTCGCCGGCACGCTGCTGGGCTGCGCGCTGGCCGCCGCGCTGCTGATGCTGCACCTGCCGCCGCTGGCGCTGCTGGCCATCGCGTCGATCGCGCAGGCGCTGGCGCATGCCTTCGCGATCCGGCGCTACCTCATCGCCGCCGTCGGCGCGACGGTGCTCGGCCTGCTGCAGGCGCACCAGCTCGACGCCGCCGCGCCGCCGGTGTTCGCCGGCCTCGAAAGGCTGGCCGACACGCTGATCGGTGTCGCCATCGCCTGGGCCTTCAGCTACGTGCTGCCGGCCTGGGAGCGCACGCAGATCCCGCGCCTCGTGCAACGCACGCTGGCCGCGCAGTCGCGCCATGCGCAGGTCGCGCTGGCGCTCGGTCAGCTCGATTCGGTCGACAACTCGCCCGAGCTCGAATGGCGGCTGGCGCGGCGCGAGGCCTACGACGCGCTCTCGGCGCTGGTGCAGGCGACGCAGCGTTCGCTGGCCGAACCGCGCGCCGTGCGCCCGCCGCTGGACCCGCTGGCGCGGCTGCTCGCCCATGGCTACCAGCTGCTGGCCCAGCTGACCTCGGTGAAGACGATGCTGCTGCTGCGCCGTGGCCGCCTCAAGCTGCAGGAACTGCGCGAGCCGCTGCGCCTGGCGGGCAACGAGATCGAGTCGCGCCTGGCCGGCCGCGCCCAGGCCCCGGCGCCGGCGGCCGAGGAGGTCGAGTTCCCGCACGCGCTGCCCGACCCCGCCGTCGACGACCTCAGCCCCTGGGCGTTGCGCCGCCTGGCGCTGGCGGAGGCGATCGCCGAGCGCCTGCGCGCCGATGCCGACGAGGTCTTCGATGCCACCGGCCGGCCGCGCACACGCAGTTACGGCGGGCCGGGCTGAAGGCCGGGCCGCAGCGAATGCCGACGCCGCAGAATCGAGCCATGAACCCGAGCCCCCGCCTCCGCCGCATCGCCGCGGCCGGTGTCGCGTTGGTCGTGCTGCTGGCCCTGCTGGCGTTCGCGCTGCCGCCCTGGCTCAAGGGCTACGCCGAGCGCCAGGCGACGGCGGCTCTCGGGCGCCGCGTGACGATCGCGGCGCTGCAGCTCGAACCCTGGCGGCTGGGCGTCGGCGTCAGCGGGCTGGCGATCGCCCCGGCGGTCGCCGCGAGCGCCGCGGCGCCGCAGTTCAGCGTCGCCCGGGCCCATGTGCGCATCGCGCTCGCGAGCCTGTGGCGGCGCGCGCCGGTGATCGCCGCCGTCGAGGTCGACGGGCTGCGCGCCCAGATCGCGCGCACGGCGCCGGGCCATTACGACATCGACGACCTGATCGAGCGCTTCAGTGCCGGGCCGCCGGCGCCGCCCGATGCGCCGCCGGCGCGCTACGCGATCCACAACCTGCAGCTGCGCGACGCCGCGCTGACCTTCGACGACCGGCCACTGGCGCACGTCCACCACCTCGACGCGCTGACGCTGGCGCTGCCCTTCCTCTCGACGCTGCCGGCCGATGTCGCGACCGAGGTCGAGCCGCGGCTGGCCTTCAAGCTCGACGGCACGGCCTTCGACAGCGGCGCCCAGGCGCGGCCCTTCGCGGTGACGCGCGAGGGGCGCATCTCGCTCGCCTTCGCCGGCTTCGACCTCGCGCCCTGGCTAGGCTACCTGCCGGCGACGCTGCCCGTGCAGGTGCGGCGCGGGCACGTCGGCGCCGACCTGCAGCTGAGTTTCAAGCAGCCCGAAGGCGCATCGCCGCAGGTCGTGCTGGCCGGTCGCGTCAACGTCGACGATGCGGCGCTGGCCGACGCCCGCGGTGCGCCGCTGGCGCAATGGCAGGGCTTGAAGGTCGAGCTCAAGGATGTGCAGCCGCTGGCGCACCGCGTCGCGCTCGGTACGGTCACCGCCGACGGACTCGAGGTCGATGTCGCGCGCGCCACCGACGGCGGCATCAACTGGGCGCGGCTCGGCGGGGCGCCGGCTGCCGCGTCTGCCGCCTCTGCCGCACCAGCACCCAGCGCAGCCGCGGCATCGGCCGCTGCGGCCGCCCCCGCCGCGGCGCCCGCCGCGCCCTGGAGCGTTGCCGTCGCGCAGGCCGAGATCCACCGCGGCACGCTGCGCTGGACCGACGCCGGCGTCGGCGCGGCGCTGACGCTGGGTGCGATCGAGATCGGCGCCCAGCGCATCGACTGGCCGCTGAAGTCGCCCGTGCCGTTCACGCTCGCCACCGTGCTGCAATCCAGCGCGGGCAAGGACGCGGTCAAGGGCGCGGACCCCGGCGCTGCCGGCACGCTGCGGGCCCAGGGCCGCGCGAGCGATCGCGAGGTGCAGATCGAACTCCATCTGGCGGGGCTGCGGGCGCAGGCGCTGGCCGCCTATCTGCGGCCGGTGCTGAAGCCCGCCGTCGCCGGCACGTTGAGCGCGAACGGCGAATTCCGCTGGGCCGGCGGCGAGCGGCCGGTGCTCGCGCTCGCGCTGCAGGACGCGACGCTGGCGGGCCTGCGCATCGCCCCCGCCGATGCCGCGCCGGCGACGCTGCGCCGGCTCGCGCTGGGTCCGGCGAAGCTCGATTTCGAAGCGCGCCAGCTCGCCTTCGACCGCATCGAGATCGACCGTCCGGCGCTCGAGGTCGCACGCGACGCGGCCGGGCGCTTGAACCTGCTGCAATGGCTGACACCGTCGGCGCCCTCGGCGCCGTCCATGCGATCGCACACCCCGCCCCCGCCGGCCGCGAAGCCGTGGCGCATCGCCGTCGCCGCCCTCGCCCTCGACGGCGGCAGCGTCGACTACCGCGACGCCAGCGTGGCCGGTGGAGCGCCGCTGAAGCTGCGCATCGACGCCGCGCGCATCCATGCCCAGGCCCTGGCCTGGCCGACGGCGCAGCCGTTCAAGCTGCAGCTCGGTGCCCGCGTCGGCGCGCCGGCGCTGCGTGCTTCGGCGTCGACGGAACCGGTGGCGCCAGCGGGCCGGATCGACTGGAAGGGCCGCGTCGGCCTGGCGCCATCGCTCGCCCAGGGTCAGCTGCAGGTCGAGCACCTGCCGCTGCAGCCCTTCGCGCCCTATTACGCATCGCTGATGCCGCTCGAACTCGCGCGCGCCAGCGTCGACTACCGCGGCGCCGTCGATCTGCGCCAGGCTCCCGCGGGCTGGCAGGCGCACGTCGGCGGCGACGTCGACCTGCGCCAGTTGCTGCTGCGCAACCTGCCGGCGGCCGGTGCGGCGGCCGGCAGCGGCGACCCGCTGCTGGCCTGGCAGGACCTCGCGCTGCACGGCGCCGATTTCGTGCTGGCGCCCGGCGCCAAGCCGCGGCTGACGCTGGCGACCGCGCTGCTCTCGGACTTCTACGCCCGCCTCCTCGTCACCGAGCAGGGGCGCTTCAATCTGCAGCAGGTGGCCGCGTCGCAGCCGCCGTCGGCGTCGGATGCGGCATCGTCCCCGGCATCAGCCGCCGCAGCGACGGCGCCGGCGTCGGCGGTGCTGCCGGTCGTCTCGGGCAAGGGCAAGGCCCAGGTCGCGCCGCAGGCGCTGCCGATCGCGTTGGCGATCGGCTCGACGAAGATCGCCGGCGGCACCGTCGACTACACCGATCATTTCGTCAAACCGAACTTCAGCACCAAGCTGACCGAGCTCAACGGTGAACTCGGCGCCTTCAGTTCCGAATCGGCTGCGCTGGCGCCGCTGCAGATCCACGGCCGCGCCGGCGGCACCGCCACGCTCGACATCGAGGGCCAGCTCAACCCGACCGCGAATCCGCCGGCGATGGACCTCACGGCCCAGGCCACCGACCTCGAACTGGCGCCGCTCTCGCCGTATTCGGGCAAGTATTTCGGCTACGCGATCGAGCGCGGCAAGCTCAGCGCGAAGCTGCATTACGTCATCACGCCGCAGGGCCGGCTCGACGCCACCAACCAGGTCATCGTGCACCAGCTCACCTTCGGCGCCAAGGTCGATTCGCCGACCGCGACCTCGCTGCCGGTGCGGCTGGCGGTGGCGCTGCTGCAGGACCGCAACGGCGTCATCGACCTCGACCTGCCCGTCAGCGGCAGCCTGGAGGATCCGAAGTTCAGCCTCGGCGGCTTGATCTGGAAGGTCGTCGTCAACCTGTTCACGAAGGCGCTGACCTCGCCGTTCTCGCTGCTGGCCGGCGGCGGCGGTGCCGATGGTGTCGACCTCAGCGCCGTCGCCTTCGACGCCGGCAGCGCGCTGCCCAACGCCGGTGGTCGCGCGACGATCGCGAAGCTCGCCAAGGCGCTGACCGAACGCCCGGCGCTGCAGTTGACGATCATCGGCGGCGCCGACGCCACGGCCGAGGCGCCCGCGATGCAGCAGGTGGCGCTCGACGCCCGGCTGCTGACGATGCGCCGGCGCGAACTCGCGCGCAGCGGCGCGACCGTGGCGCCGGACCTGTCGCTGACGGCGGTCGACCGCAACCGCCTGCTGGCCCAGCTCTACGACGAGACGCCGCTGCCCGACAAGCCGCGCAACCTGCTCGGCTTCGCGAGCAAGCTGCCCGCCGCCGAGGAGGAACGCCGGCTGCGCGCGGTGCTGCGCACCGACGCCGACGCGGCGCGGGCGCTGGCGCTCCAGCGCAGCATGGCGGTGCGCGACGCGCTCATCGCGCAGGGCCTGCCGAGCGCGCGGCTGTTCCTCGGCGCGCCGGCGCTGCACGAGGGCGACCAGCCGTGGACGCCGCAGGTGCGGCTCGAGCTCTCACACGGCTAGCGGCTAGCCAGCCGTCGTCGGCAGCCGCACGCGGGCGAGCAGCCCCCGCGGCTGCGCCGCTTCCAGCGTCACGCGGCCGGCGTGGCGCTCGACGATCTCGCGCACGATCGCGAGCCCGAGGCCGCAGCCGTTGCCGGCATCGGTGGCGCGCACGAAGCGCTCGAAGACATGCTCGCGCTCGTCCGCCGGCAGCCCCGGGCCGTCGTCCTCGACCTCGACGACGACCTCGTCGCCGGCGGCGCGCACGCGCACCGTGACGCTGGCGCCGCGGCCGGCGTAGCGGATCGCGTTGTCGATGAGGTTGACCAGCGCCTCGCGCAGCAGCAGCGCGATGCCGCGCACGGGCGCCGCGGCGGCGCCTTCGGTGCCTTCTGCCGCCTCGTCGCAGCCGAGGTCGATGCCGGCGGCGATCGCGCGCGGCACCAGCTCGGCCGTGACCTCGCGCGCCAGCCGGGCGAGGTCGACGGCGCGCCGGTCCTGCAGCATCGCCGATTCGGGCTCGGCGCGCGCCAGCGTCAGCAGCTGGTTGACGAGGTGGGCGCTGCGCGAGGCGCTGTCGTGCACGCGCTGCAGCCGCGCGCGCAGCTCGGGTTCGGCGGCGTCGCGCAGCGCCAGCTCGGTCTGGCTCTTGAGCCCGGCCAGCGGCGTGCGCAACTGGTGCGCGGCGTCGCTGATGAAGCGCTTCTGCGCGACGACGCTGCGCTGCACCTCGCCCAGCAGCGTGTTGATGGCGCGCGCCAGCGAGCGCACTTCGGGCGGCGCGGCCTCGACCTCGATCGTCGCCAGGTCGTTGGCGGCGCGCCCCTCGACCTGGCGTTGCAGCAGCGCCAGCGGCGCCAGCCCGGCGCGGATGCCGCCCCAGACGATGACCGTCATCGCCGCCATCAGCGCCGACAGCGGCAGCACGGTGTCGATGAGGATGCGCCGCGCCAGCATCTCGCGATTCGCGCGCGAGCGCGCGACCTGCACCAGCATGGTCCCGCTGCGCGTGCCCTCGTCGCCGATGCGCAGGTACAGCGCGACGACGCGCACGCGCTCGGTCGGCGGCGGCGCCTCGGCGCTGCGGGGTCCGGCGGCGGCGCGCGCGCGGTCGAGCTCGGTGCTGGGGGCGAGCTCGCTGCGCGGCGGCTCGGTGTAGGTGGTGTCGTAGAAATACGTTTCGCCGATCTGCGGATGGGCGATCGCCGGCGGCGGCAGGTTCGGGTTGCCGAGGATGAACAGCCCGGGCGGCGAGCTGACGGTGTAGAGCACGCGGTCGCTGGGGTCGGATTCGAGGATCTCCTGCGCCGAGCGCGGGAAGTCGATGTACAGGCCGCTGGCCGTCGGCTTGACCTGGCGCGCCAGCGCGCGCGAGGCCTGCGACAGGCTGGCGTCGATGGCCTGGTTCGCATAGCGAGCGGCGAGGTTGTAGGTGAAGAACGCCGCCGCCAGCCAGAGCACGACCTGCGGCAGCAGCAGCCACAGGAAGAGCTGGCGCTGCAGCGAACGCCCGGCGCCGCGCGCGAACCAGCGCGCGGGCACGCTCGCAGCGGCCGGGCTCACATGTCGGCGGCGCCCGCTTCGAGCAGGTAGCCCAGGCCGCGCACGGTGCGGATGACGAGGCCGGAGTTCTCGAGCTTGCGCCGCAGGCGGTGGATGTAGACCTCGATCGAACCCGGCGCGCCGGCCTCGCTGCGTTCCAGCGCCCAGGCCGAGACGATCTGGTCCTTGGTGACGACGCGGTCGCGCTGCGACAGCAGCAGCTCGAGCAGCATCCATTCGCGCGGGCTGAGCTCGAGCGGCTCGCCGCGCACGGTGGCGCGGCGCGCGGCGCTGTCGAACAGCAGATGGCCGACCTCCTGGCCGGCGCCGGCGGGGCGCATGCGGCGCATCAGCGCGTGCAGCCGCGCCTCGAGCTCGGGGAAGTCGAAGGGCTTGGTCAGGTAGTCGTCGGCGCCGGCGTTGAGCCCGGCGACGCGGTCGTCGAGGCTGTCGAGCGCCGTCAGCACCAGCACCGGCACGCTGCGCCGCGCCGCGCGCGCGCGCCGTAGCACCGTCAGCCCGTCGACCATCGGCAGGCCGAGGTCGAGGATCGCGACGTCGAAGGTCTGCTTGAGCAGCAGGTACTCGGCGACGGCGCCGTTGGCCGCGTGCTCGACCGTGAAGCCGGCCCGGCTCAGCTCCGAGGTCAGCGCATCGGTCAGCGTGGCGTCGTCTTCGGCAAGCAGCAGGGTCATCTGGGACGGCATGGGCCGGACTTTAACGCCGGGCCCTTGTCTGAAATCCAACAACCTAGGGTTAACAATTAATTAAAGGAGTTGGGCTTTCATTAATACTTGAATCAAAGACCGCGTCACTGACTCAACATAGAGGAGACAACCCGATGATGAGCACGCACCAGCGTCGCCAGCCCCAGCTGCGCCTGAACCCCGTCGCCGCCGCCGCGGCCACCCTGCTGTTCGGCGCCTTGCCGGTGTTGGCCCAGCAGGCCGACAACACGGCGCCGCAGACCGTCGTCGTCACCGGCATCCGGCATTCGATCGAGAGCTCGATCGCCAAGAAGCGCGAGTCGGACAACGTGATCGAGGCCATCACCGCCGAGGACATCGGCAAGCTGCCCGACATCAGCATCGCCGAGTCGCTGTCGCGGCTGCCGGGCCTGGCGGCGCAGCGCGTCGACGGCCGTGCGCAGGTGATCGCCATCCGCGGCCTCTCCCCCGACTTCGCCGGCACCTTGCTCAACGGCCGCGAGCAGACGACCACCGGCATCAACCGCGGCGTCGAGTTCGACCAGTATCCGGCCGAGCTGATGTCCGGTGCCGTCGTCTACAAGACGCCCAGCGCGACGCTGCTGGGCCAGGGACTGTCGGGGACGATCGACCTGCAGACCGTGCGCCCGCTGGCCGTGGAAGGTCGCCGCTTCGCGATCGGCGCCCGCGTCGAGCACAACTCGCTCGGTGCGCTCAACGGCGGCTATGGCGACACCTCGGCCAACGGTGGCCGCTTCAGCGTCTCGTACATCGACCAGTTCGCCGATCACCAGGTCGGGGTCGCGGTCGGCTTCGCGCATCTCGATGCGCCGGGCCAGGAACTGCATTACAAGGCCTGGGGCTTCCAGGACGACAGCAACTGCCTCTCGCACCCGGAGTGGGGTTGCGGTCCGGTCAACGGGCTGCCTGCCGGCGCGAACTATGCCAACGGCTTCGAGGTCGAGGCGCTGTCGCGGCGCGACATCCGCGACGGCCTGATGGCCGCGCTCGAATACAAGCCGAACAAGGACCTGCACAGCACGCTCGACCTCTACTACTCGAACTTCAAGCAGAAGGAAGTCATGCGCGGCCTCATGGGCAGCGTGGGCGACGGCTGGAGCGGTGTGACCTCGGGCAGCACGTTCAGCAACGTCGGGGTCACGAATGTCGGCGGCATCCCGCTCGCGACCTCGGGCACGACGACCGGCGGGCCGCCGATGATCGTGCGCAACGACTACAACACGCGCAACGACAAGCTCAGTTCGCTGGGCTGGAACACCGAGGCGAAGTTCGGTGACTGGAAGGCCATCGCCGACCTCAGCTATTCGAACACGAAGCGCTTCGAGACCCTGTTCGAGACCTATGCCGGCATGGCCGCGCCGACGAACCTGCAATTCACGATCCCGACCGGCGGCGGCTTCCCGACCCTCGTGCCGGGCAACAACTACGCCGACCCGGCCCAGGTCCTGCTGAGCGACCCGGGCGGCTGGGGTCATGACGGCCGGCTGCAGGACTCGTGGCTCGACGACACGATCAAGGCGCTCAATGTCCATGTCCAGCACGACTTCGAGGGCCCGATCAGCCGCATCGACGCCGGCGTCAATTTCTCGCAACGCGACAAGCAGCGCAATTTCCTCGTCTATTTCGCGAGCCTGAAGAGCGGCGGCAAGACGCAGGCGCTGGCGGCGGGGCAGGCGATGGCGCCGGTGTCGCTGGGCTTCGCCGGCATCCCCGGCGTGCTCAGCTACGACGTGAACCAGATCGCCGGCCAGTACTACACGATGACGCAGAACATGAGCAATGGCCCGACGGGCGATTACTCGCGCGACTTCGGCGTGCACGAGAAGATCACGACGGCCTATGTCAAGGCCGACATCAATACCGACTGGGGTGCGGTGCCGATTACCGGCAACATGGGTCTGCAGATGATCCACACGAACCAGTCTTCGAACGCCTTTGCGTTCGACAGCAGCAACAACACCGCCGGCACGATCAGCCCGGGCACCAGCTACAACGATTTCCTGCCGAGCCTGAACCTCGTCGGCGACATCGGCGGCAACCGCAAGCTGCGCCTGGGCCTGGCGCGCACGCTGGCGCGGCCGCGCATCGACGACATGAACGCCTCGTCGTCGGCCAGTGTCGCGACCACCGGCGCCGCGGTCTGGAGCGGCAGCGGCGGCAATCCGCGGCTGCAGCCCTGGCGCGCGAATTCGTTCGATCTCTCGCTCGAACAGTACATGGGCAAGCGCAGCTACGTCGCCGGCGCGCTGTTCTACAAGCAGCTCGTCAGCTACGTCTACAAGCAGACGATCAATTACGACTTCACCGGCTTCGTCAATGGCAATCCGAAGGCGCCGCAGCCGATCAGCCCTTACGGTCTGTACTCGACGCAGGCCAATGGACACGGCGGCAACCTGCACGGTGTCGAGCTCACCGCGGTGCTCGACGGCGGCCTGATCTCGCCCGGCCTGGAGGGCTTCGGCACCGAGATGACGGCGTCGTTCACGAGCAGCTCGATCCAGGTCCAGGGCCCCGGCACGCTGACGCCGACCTGGGCCACGCTGCCGGGCCTGTCCAAGACCGTCGCCGGCCTGACGCTGTACTACGAGAAGGACGGCGTCTCGGTGCGCGTCAACGACCGCTACCGCTCCGACTACCGCGGCGAATATTCGTCCCTGTTCGGCGCCACCTCGGTCTATCGCACGCCGGCGCAGAACCAGGTCGACTTCCAGGCCAGCTACGAATTCCAGAGCGGACCGACGAAGGGGCTGTCGTTCCTGTTCCAGGTCGTCAACCTGACGAATGCGGCCGACCGCACGCTGCAGGACGGCAGCGGCTTTGGCGGTATCGTCGCGCCGCAGGAGAACAACAAGTACGGCCGCCAGTACCTCTTCGGCGTCAACTACAAGATGTGATCCAACGCCGACGCGCCCTTGAATCCGGTCCCCGAACGATGTCCCTGAGGTTCCGCTCGACGCTGCGGCGCGGCGTGCCGGTGGCGCTGATGGCGCTGCCGGCGCTGGCCGCCGCGGCGTCGGCGGTGTCGCCGCCGGTGGGCGCCGCTTGGCCGCACCCGCACAGCGCCATCGCCCGCGATCCGGCGCTCGAGGCGCGCGTGCGCCAGCTGCTCGCGCACCTGAGCCTGGAACAGAAGGTCGGCCAGATGACGCAGGCCGAGATCCAGTCGATCACGCCCGCCGACGTGCGGCGCCATTGCATCGGCTCGGTGCTCAACGGCGGCGGCTCCTGGCCCGGCACCGACCGCCACGCGAGCGTCGACGACTGGCTGCGGCTGGCGCAGCGCTACCGCGAGGCGTCGCTCGGCTGCGGCGTGCCGCTGATCTGGGGCACCGACGCCGTGCACGGCGACAACAACGTCTACGGCGCGACGCTGTTCCCGCACAACGTCGGCCTCGGTGCTGCCGACGACCCGGCGCTGATGACCGAGATCGGCGTCGCGACGGCGCGCGCCGTGCGTGCCACCGGCATCGACTGGACCTTCGCGCCGACGCTGGCGGTGGCGCAGGACCTGCGCTGGGGCCGCAGCTACGAGAGCTATTCGCAGGACCCGGATCGCGTCGCGCGGCTCGGCGCCGCCATCGTGCGCGGCCTGCAGCAGGGCCTGGGCAGCGGCGAGGGCGTGGTCGCGACGGCCAAGCATTTCGTCGGCGACGGCGCCACCGACGGCGGCCAGGACCAGGGCGTGGCCATGGTCGACGCCGCGACGATGGCGCGCGTCCACGCCGCCGGCCACGCCGCGGCGGTGGCTGCCGGCGTGCAGTCGGTGATGATCTCGTTCAACAGCTGGAACGACGTCGCCGCCGGCCGTGACCACGGCAAGATGCACGGCAGCCGCGAGATGATCTCCGGCGTGCTCAAGGGCGCGATGGACTTCGACGGCCTCGTCGTCACCGACTGGAACGGCATCGGCCAGGTCCCCGGCTGCACGCCGTCGAGCTGCGCCCGCGCGATCAACGCCGGCATCGACATGGTGATGGTGCCGACCGCGTGGCGCGCCTTCATCCGCCACACCGTGACCCAGGTGCGTCGCGGCGTGATCCCGCGCCAGCGCATCGATGACGCGGTGACGCGCATCCTGCGCGTCAAGCTGCGCGCCGGTCTCTTCGATCATCCGGTGGCGCCCGCCGCTGGCGCCGGCGGGCCCGAGGCGCTGCGCGCGCCGGCGCTGGCGCGGCGCGCGGTGCGCGAATCGCTGGTGCTGCTGAAGAACCGCGGCGCGGCGCTGCCGCTGCGCCCCGGCGCGCGGCTGCTCGTCGTCGGCGCCGGTGCCGACAGCATCGCGATGCAAAGCGGTGGCTGGTCGCTGACCTGGCAGGGGAACGAAACGTCGAACGCCGATTTCCCGGGCGCGACGAGCATCGCCGCCGCGCTGCGCGCCGCCGGTGCCCAGGTGCGCGCCAGCATCGATGGCGCGGGCGAGGACCCGGCGCAGTACGACGCCGTCGTCGCCGTCGTCGGCGAGACGCCCTACGCCGAGGGCGACGGCGACCTGCCGCGACCGCAATCGCTGCGCCTCACGGCGCACCACCCCGACGCGCTGGCGCTGCTCGACCGCGTCGCCGGCCATGGCGTGCCGGTCGTCACGGTGCTGCTGTCGGGGCGGCCGCTCTACGTCAACGACCTCATCAACCGCTCCGACGCCTTCGTCGCCGCCTGGTTGCCCGGCACCGAGGGCGGCGGCGTCGCCGACCTGCTGCTGCGCGACGCCGCGGGCCGTGCGGGCTACGACTTCCGCGGCCGACTGCCCTTCGCCTGGCCGGCCACGCCCTGCCAGTCGGCGCGTGCCGACCCGGCGCCGCCGCTCTACCCAGTCGGCGCCGGGCTCGACTACCGTACGCCCGACGATGCCGCCCGGCTCGCCGAATCGAGCGACGACCATTGCCCCGCCAGCACCGACACCACGAACGCCGTCACCACCGCCCGATGAGTTCTGCAGACACCGCAAGACCGACCCCGCGCCGCAGCGATTTCCCGCGCGATTTTCGCTGGGGCTGCTCGACCTCGTCGTACCAGATCGAGGGCGCGGCGCAGGAGGACGGCCGCGGCGAATCGATCTGGGACCGTTACTGCGCCACGCCCGGCCGCATCCGCGACGGCAGCAGCGGGGCGGTGGCCTGCGACCATTACCACCGCTGGAGCGGCGACCTCGACCTCGCGCGTGCGCTCGGCGTCGGTGCCTACCGTTTCTCCGTCGCCTGGCCGCGCATCTTCCCCGACGGTGTCGGCGAGCGGCCGAATCAGGCCGGGCTGGATTTCTATTCGCGGCTCGTCGACGGCATGCTCGAACGCGGCCTCGAGCCCTGGGCCACGCTGTATCACTGGGACCTGCCGCAGGCGCTGCAGGACCGCGGCGGCTGGGAGAACCGGGCGACGATCGAGGCCTTCGTCGACTATGCCGAGGCGATGGCGCGCTGCCTGGGTGACCGCGTCAAGCATTGGATCACCCACAACGAGCCCTGGTGCACGGCCTTCCTCGGCCACCACGAGGGCATCCACGCACCCGGCATCCGCGACTATCGGCGCGCGCTCCAGGTCTGCCACCACCTGCTCGTCTCGCATGGCGCGGCGCTGCCGGCGCTGCGCGGCTGGGCGCCGGATGCGCAGGTCGGCATCACGCTGAGCCTGCACCCGATCGAGGCCGCCAGTCCGTCGGCCGCCGATGCCGCTGCGGTGCATCGCCACGACGGCACGCGCAACCGCTGGTTCCTCGATCCGCTCTACGGCCGCGGTTATCCGGCCGACATCGTCGAACGCCTCGGCGCCGACGCGCCGGTCGTGCTCGCCGGCGACTTCGAGACGATCGCCGCGCCGACCGACTTCCTCGGCGTCAACTACTACTTCCCCGAGGTCGTCGCCGACGCGCCGGGCGCCGGCCCGATCGCCACGCGCGTCGTCGACAGACCCGGCGTCGAGCGCACCGCCTTCGGCTGGGAAATCGCGCCGCAGGGCCTCGTGACGCTGCTCGACCGCATCCGCGCCGACTGGCATCCGGCGGCGATCTACATCACCGAGAACGGCTCGACCTTCGACGACGTCGTCGCGCCCGACGGCCGCGTCGACGACCCGAAGCGGCTCGACTATCTCGCGCGCCACCTCGCCGCGGCGCGCGAGGCGCTGGCGCACGGCGTGCCGCTCAAAGGCTATTTCGCCTGGAGCCTGCTCGACAACTTCGAATGGGCCGAGGGCTATGTGCGCCGCTTCGGTCTGATCCATGTCGACTACGCGACGCAGCGCCGCACCGTCAAGGCCAGCGGCCATTGGTACGCTGGGTTCCTGAAGACATGAAAGGGACCCGATCGATGAAACCCGTCCTGCGCCGCATCACCGCCTGCCTGACCGCGGCCGCCATGACTGCCGCCGTCGCGGCGCCTCCCGTGGCGGGCGCGCCGCGTGCCGAGGTCATCCACTGGTGGACCTCGGGCGGCGAATCGGCGGCCGTGAAGTCGCTCGCCGACGCCTACCGCGCCGCCGGCGGCGTCTGGGTCGACATGGCGGTGGCGCTGGGCGAACAGGCGCGCTCGGTCGCCATCAACCGCATCATCGGCGGCAACCCGCCGACGGCGGCGCAGTTCAACACCAGCAGGCAATTCCTCGACATCGTCGAGCAGGGCATGCTCAACCCGATCGACGAGGTCGCGATCCGCGACGGCTGGGACCGCCTGCTGCCCGAGACCGTGCTCGGCGTCATCAAGGTCAAGGGCCATTACTACGCGGCGCCGGTCGACATCCACATGCCGGCCTGGATCTGGTATTCGAAGGCCGCCTTCAAGCAGGCCGGCATCGCCACCGAGCCGAAGACCTTCGACGAACTCTTCGCCGATCTCGACAAGCTCAAGGCCGCCGGGCTGATCCCGCTGGCCCATGGCGGCCAGAGCTGGCAGGACAACATCGTCTTCACCGCCGTGCTGACGAATGTCGGCGGGCGCGAGCTGTACCTGAAGGTGCTGCGCGACCGCGACCCCAAGGCCATCGCCTCCGACGCCTTCAAGCATGTGCTGCTGACCTTCAAGCGACTGCAGAACTATGTCGACAAGGGCTCGCCGGGGCGCAACTGGAACGACGCGACGGCGCTGTTGATCACTGGCCGCGCCGGCGTGCAGTTCATGGGCGACTGGGCCAAGGGCGAATTCGCGCTTGCGCACCAGCAGCCGGGCAAGGACTACGGCTGCATCGCCGGCTTCGGGCCCGCCTCGCCGTACATCATCCAGGGCGATGTCTTCGTGTTCCCGAAGACCAAGGACCCGCAGGCCGTCAAGGCCCAGCTGCTGCTGGCCAGCGTCATCACCGCGCCGGCGACCCAGGTCGCGTTCAGCCAGCGCAAGGGCTCGATCCCCATCCGCACCGATGTCGACGCCAGCAAGCTCGACCTCTGCGCGCAGCAGGGGCTGGCGATCATGAAGGACCGCTCGCGCCAGCTCGGCAACGGCGAGGTCTATCTGAGCCCGGACCAGAACGGCGCGCTCGCCGACATCCTGACCGCGTACTGGAACCGCAACATCCCGGTCGAGAAGGTCCAGCGCGACATCGCGGCCGCGCTGCACTGATCATTCCCTACGTGATGCGCCGACCGCTGCTGCTGCGCCGCTGGGTGCCCTGGTCGGCGCTGCTGCCGATGGCGCTCGTCGTCGTCGTCGCCTATCTCGGCTGCGCGCTGTGGTCGCTGCGCATCTCGCTGTCGAGTTCGCGCACCTTCCCGGCCGACGACTGGGTCGGGTTCGAGCAGTACGCGCGCCTGTTCGGCAACGACCGCTGGCTGCTGTCGCTGCAGAACCTGGCGATCTACGGCGTGCTGTTCATCGCCGGCTGCATGGCGATCGGCTTCCTGCTGGCGGTCTTCATCGACGCCAAGGTGCGCGGCGAGGGCCTGCTGCGCACCGTCTTCCTCTATCCCTATGCGATGTCCTTCGTCGCCACCGGCCTCGTCTGGCAATGGATGCTGAACCCCGAGGTCGGGCTGCAGTCGACGGTGCGCTCGCTGGGCTGGCGCGGCTTCAGCTTCGACTGGATCATCGACCCCGACCGCGTCATCTACACCGTCGTCATCGCCGGCGTCTGGCAGGCCTCGGGGCTCGTGATGGCACTGATGCTCGCCGGGCTGCGCGGCATCGACGACGAGGTCTGGAAGGCGGCGCGCATCGACGGCATCCCGACCTGGCGCGTCTACGCGCAGATCGTGCTGCCGATGCTGGCGCCGACGCTGGCCACCGTCTTCGTGCTGCTGTTCACCGGCGTCGTCAAGGTCTTCGACGCCGTCGTCGCGATGACCCAGGGCGGCCCCGGCACGGCCAGCGACGTGCCGGCGAAATTCATCATGGATCATCTGTTCGGGCGCGCCAACATCGCGCTCGCCTCGGCCGGTTCGATGCTGCTGCTGGCCAGCGTGCTCGTGCTCGTGGCACCGCTGCTGTACTGGCGCAGCCGCCGCGCCGCGCTTCAAGGCTAGATCGCGATGCCGCGCCGCCGCCCGCTCGACACTGGCCGCATCGGCCTGTACGCCTTCCTTGGCATCGCGGCACTGTTCTTCGTCGCACCGCTGTACGTGATGGTGGTCACGTCGCTGAAGTCGATGGACGAGATCCGCCTCGGCCAGCTCTTCGCGCTGCCGCAGCACGCCGGCCTCGACGCCTGGCGCAGCGCCTGGAGCGAGGCCTGCGCGGGAGTCGCCTGCGAGGGCGTGCGCGTCGGCTTCTGGAACTCGGTGCTCATCACCGTGCCGAGCACCATCCTGCCCATCCTCATCGGCGCGCTCAACGGCTATGCGCTGTCGTTCTGGCGTCCGCGCGGCGCCGACTGGCTGTTCGGCGTGCTGCTCGCAGGCGCCTTCATCCCGGTGCAGGTGATGATCTACCCGCTGGTCAAGATCCTCGCCGCGATCGGCCTGTTCAGCTCGCTGCCGGGCATCGTGCTGATCCACATCGTGTTCAGCATGCCGGTGATGACGCTGCTGTTCCGCAACTACTACGCCGCGCTGCCGCAGGAGCTGTTCAAGGCGGCGCGCATCGACGGCGGCGGCTTCTGGCGCATCTATGTCCAGCTGATGCTGCCGATGGCGCTGCCGATGATCGTCGTCGCCGCGATCATGCAGGTCACCGGCGTCTGGAACGACTACATCCTGGGCCTCGTGTTCGCCGGCAGCGACCATCTGCCGATGACGGTGCAGCTGAACAACGTCATCAACACGACCACCGGCGAGCGCCTCTACAACGTCAACATGGCGGCGACCATCCTCACCTCGGCGGTGCCGCTGCTCGTCTATTTCGTCTCCGGACGCTGGTTCGTGCGCGGCATCGCGGCCGGCGCCGTGAAAGGTTAGGGCCTAACCACCATGCAAGGCGTCAGCGTCCGCCAACTCGACATCCGTTACGGCCGCCAGGATGTCATCCGCGGCCTCGACCTCGAGGTCGAGCCGGGCGAGTTCCTCGTCCTGCTCGGCCCCTCGGGCTGCGGCAAGAGCACGTTGCTGCACAGCATCGCCGGGCTCATCGACGTGGCCGCCGGATCGATCGCCATCGGCGGCCGCGAGATGACCTGGGAGGAGCCGAGCCGGCGCGGCATCGGCATGGTGTTCCAGTCGTACGCGCTGTACCCGACGATGACCGTCGAGCGCAACATGTCCTTCGGGCTGCGCGTGGCCGGGCTGCCGCGCGCCGAGATCGAGCAGCGCGTGCGCCAGGCGGCGCAGATGCTGCAGCTCGAGCCGCTGCTGGCGCGCCGGCCGGCGCAGCTCTCGGGCGGCCAGCGCCAGCGTGTGGCGATCGGGCGCGCGCTGGTGCGCCAGGCCGAGGTGTTCCTGCTCGATGAGCCGCTGTCGAATCTCGACGCGCAGCTGCGCACCGAGCTGCGCCGCGAGCTGAAGCTGCTGCACAAGCGCCTCGGCTCGACGATGATCTACGTCACCCACGACCAGATCGAGGCGATGACGCTGGCCACGCGCATCGTCGTGATGCGCGGCGGCGCGATCCAGCAGATCGGCGCCCCGGCCGAGGTCTACGAAAGGCCGGCGAACCGCTTCGTCGCAGGCTTCCTGGGCGCGCCGGGGATGAATTTCATCGACGGCACGCTGAACACCGTGGGCGGTGCAGCGGCCTTCGAATCGCCGCAGTTCGCGCTCGCGTTCGACGCCGCGGCGCGGCCGCGGGCGCAGGCCGCACGGCAGGAGGTCACGCTCGGCGTGCGGCCCGAGCATGTGTGCATCGACGACGCCGGCGCCCATGCCGGCGTGGTCCAATTCGTCGAGCCGATGGGCAACCACAGCGTCGTCTGGATCGAGCACCGGGGGCTCGTGCTCTCGGCGCTGACGCACGAGGCGACGGCGCTCGAGGCCGACGACCCGGTGCGCTTCTCGATCGACCCGGCGCGCGTCTCGCTGTTCGACCGCGCCAGCGGCGCGCGCTTGTAACGTAGGAGGAGGCAGCGATGTCGATACGACCCCTGCAGGACATCGTGATCGTCGGCGGCGGCACCGCCGGCTGGATGACGGCGGCGGCGCTGGCCAAGGTGCTCAAGGGGCGCTACCGCATCGCGCTCGTCGAGTCCGACGAGATCGGCATCGTCGGCGTCGGCGAGGCGACGATCCCGAACATCAAGAACTACAACGCCACGCTCGAGATCGACGAGAACGAGTTCATGCGCGCGACGCAGGGCACGTTCAAGCTCGGCATCGAGTTCGCGGACTGGGGCGCGCTGGGCGAGCGCTACATCCACGGCTTCGGCAGCATCGGCAAGGAATTCAACGGCCTGCCGTTCCACCAGTACTGGCTGCGCATGCGCCAGCTGGGTCGCGCGGCCGAGCTCGGCGACTATTCGATCAATACCGTGGCACCGCAGCGCGCGCGCTTCATGCGCCAGCGCACCGACATGCCCGGCTCGCCGCTGTCGGAGATCGTCTACGCCTTCCATTTCGACGCCGGCCTCTACGCCCGCTACCTGCGCGGCTATGCCGAGCAGCGCGGCGTGCGGCGCCACGAGGGCCGCGTCGTGCAGGTGGAGCAGCGCGAGGGCGACGGTGCCATCGCCGCCGTCCTGCTCGAATCGGGGCAGCGCATCGCCGGCGACCTCTTCATCGACTGCTCGGGTCTGCGCGGCCTGCTGATCGAGCAGACGCTGCACGCCGGCTACGACGACTGGCGGCAATGGCTGCCCTGCGACCGTGCCATCGCCGTGCCCTGCGCATCGGCCGGCCCGCTGCTGCCGATGACGCGGTCGACGGCGCGCGGCGCCGGCTGGCAATGGCGCATTCCGCTGCAGCACCGCACCGGCAACGGCCATGTCTATGCCAGCCGCTACATGGACCGCGACGAGGCGGCGGCGATCCTGCTCGCCAATCTCGACGGCGCGCCGCTGGCCGAGCCGCGCCACATCGACTACGTGCCGGGCCGGCGCAAGACCTTCTGGAGCCGCAACTGCGTCGCCATCGGGCTGGCGGCCGGCTTCTTCGAGCCGATCGAATCGACCAACATCCACCTGATCCAGACGGCGATCGCGCGCCTCGTGTCGTTCTTCCCGCATGCCGGTTTCGACGCCGCCGACATCGCCGAATACAACGCGCAGACGCATTTCGAATACGAGCGCATCCGCGATTTCATCGTCCTGCACTACAAGGCAACGCGGCGCGACGACACGCCTTTCTGGCGCGATTGCCAGGCGATGGCGATCCCCGAGACGCTGCAGCGCAAGATCGACCTCTTCCGCAGCAACGGCCGCGTCTTCCGCGAGAACAACGAGCTTTTCGCCGAGCTCAGCTGGGTGCAGGTGATGATCGGCCAGGGCATCGTGCCGCAGGGCCACCATCCGCTGGCCGGCCTGCTCGCCGACGCCGATTGCGAGGCCTTCGTCGCCGACACGCGCAGCGTGATCGGCAAATGCGTCGACGTCATGCCGGCCCACGCCGAATTCGTGCGCCAGCAATGCGCCGCCTGATCGCGGCGGCGCTCGCCGCCATCCTGGCCTGGGCGAGCGCCGCGGCGCAGGCCGCCGACGCGACGGCCTGGGTGACGACGGGCGACCGCAGCCGATTGCTGGCGCCCGAGGACGGCCTGCCGTTCAAGGCAGCCACGACACCGGCGGCACCGGGCACGACGGCGATCGAGGTCGACCCGGCGCGGCGCTACCAGGCGATGGTCGGCTTCGGCGCCGCCGTCACCGACGCCTCGGCCTGGCTGATCGAGCACCGCATGACGGCGGCGCAGCGCGACGCGCTATTGCGCGAGCTGTTCGGCCGCACCGAGGTCGACGGCCGCGCGGGCGTCGGCTTCGGCTTCACGCGGCTGACGATAGGCGCTTCGGATTTCTCGCTGCACCCGTATTCGCTCGACGACTTGCCCCCCGGTGCCGTCGACCCCAGCCTCGCCGGTTTCGCGATCCCGCCCCAGGCCGCCGATGTCTTCGCCGTCGTGCGCGCGGCGCGGGCCGTCAATCCGCAACTCGCGGTGATGGCCTCGCCCTGGAGCGCGCCGGCGTGGATGAAGACCGGCGGTGCGCTCGCCGGCGGCACGCTCGAGCCCGGCATGGAGGACGTCTTCTCGCGCTACCTGCTGCGCTATGTCGACGCGGCGGCGGCGGCGGGGGTGCCGGTGTTCGCGCTGACGATCCAGAACGAACCGCATTTCGAACCCAAGGACTATCCGGGGATGAAGCTGTCCGCGGCGCAGCGCTCCGAGATCATCGGCCGCCACCTCGGGCCGCTGATCGCGCGCCGCGGCCTGGCCACGCAGATCCTCGAATGGGACCACAACTGGGACCGGCCGCAGGAGCCGCTGGCCGTGCTCGCCGACGCGCGCGCGCGGCGCCACATCGCCGGCGTCGCCTGGCATTGCTACGACGGCAACGCGCAGGCGCAGAACCTCGTCCACGACGCCCACCCGGAGGTCGACGCCTGGTTCACCGAATGCTCGGGCGGGGCCTGGAAGCCCGACTGGGCCGAGACGCTGCCGTGGATGGTCGAGCAGGTGATCATCGGCGCGACGCGCGGCTGGGCGCGCGGCGTGCTGCTGTGGAACCTCGCGCTCGACGAGGCCGACGGCCCGCACAGCGGCGGCTGCAACGATTGCCGCGGCGTCGTGACCATCGATTCGGCCACCGGCGCCGTGACGCGCAACCTCGAGTACTACGCGCTGGCCCATGCCAGCCGCTTCGTGCGAGCGGGCGCGCGGCGCATCGCGTCGACCTCGGGCGTCGACGGCGTGGCGACGGTCGCCTTCCGCAATGCCGACGACGGCGGCATCGTGCTCATCGCCTGCAACGCCGGTGCCGCCGAGCGGCGGCTGCGCATCGCCGACGGCGGCCTGGCGTTCGAACATCGATTGCCGCCGCACAGCGTCGCCACCTACACCTGGGCGGCGCGGCGCTGAACACCGCCCTGAACTCCGGCTACCATCCGTCGCATGGAGACTCCGCAAGCGCCGTCGTCCCCGCGCCCCGGCCGCCCCGCCCGCTGGCATTCGGCGATCGAGCCGCGCGCGCTGTTCGAGATCGCGCTGCTGCCGTGGATGACGCCGGCGCTGCTCGCCGCGCCGCATGGCGACGGCCACCCGGTGCTGTTGCTGCCGGGCTTTCTCGGCAGCGAGTTCTCGCTCGTCGCGCTCGAGGTCTTCCTGCGCAGCCGCGGCTATGCCGTGCAGACCTGGGGCCTGGGCCGCAATGTCGGTTTCCACGCCCGCCATGCGCAGGCGCTGGAGCAGCGCATCCGCCACCTGCACCACGAGACCGGGCGCAAGGTCAGCCTCGTCGGCTGGAGCCTGGGCGGCGTCTTCGCGCTCTACGGTGCGCACGAGGCCGGCGAATGCGTGCGCAGCGTCGTCACGCTGGGCAGCCCGCTCACGGTCGACACGACGCGCGGCAGCCAGGCGGCGCCTTTCGTGCAGGCGATCTACCGCCTGATCTCGCATCCGCTG
>JAGWTU010000023.1 GCA_028868825.1 Burkholderiales bacterium
CCCCGGCGGCGCTCGCCGCCCGGGCCACCGGCGCAGCCGCCGGCGTCCGGGCCGCCAGACCCAGGCCCAGTGCCAGGGCCGCCGCGGCCAGTCCCAGCGCCACCAGCGCCAGCACCGCCAGGCGGCGCCCGCTCCACAGGCGCGGGCCGAGCACGGCAGCGCTTTGGCCGCGGCCGATGAGCACGCGGGTGCGCATCGAGCCGATCTCGATCGCCGCCGTCAGCACGTAGACGCGGCAGGGCGGCACGCCAGCGGCGGCGAGCCGGGGGTCGACCACGACCTCGCGCAAAGGGCCGCCACCGGGCGGCTGCGCGAGCATCACGCCATGGCGCGCGCCCCAGCTCCCGACGCTCCTGGGCGCGATCGGGGCGATGAAGTCCTCGCTGAAGACCGGCACGAGCTTGCCGCGGGGCGCGGTGCCGGCCGCCGCGCCCGCTGCCGCATCGGCAGCGGCCGGCGCGGCAGCGGGGTCGGGCACCCCGTCCGCCTGGCGACGGGCGCGGGCGAGCGCACGTTCGCGCAGCGTGCCGCCGCCCTCATCGCCACCTGCGCCGCCTGCGCCGCCGGCCGCAGCGGCCGGTGTCGCCGCGGCGCCGGCGAGGCCGGCGACACCGGCATACGGCAGACCGACATAGCCTACCGCATGCACCTGGTCGCGCGTGATGCGCCGGGCCAGCGGGTGGCTGTTGTGCCAGGCGACGACCCGCGACGCGACGGCTGAAAGGCGGAGTTCTTCCATGATCTGGGGTCGATTGTGTCGCCCCGGGCAACGGGTCCATCGACGCATCAGCGGTGTCGCGACGCGCCTGTTCGCGGTCTCGCCCCGCCGGGCACGTCTGCGGTCGGGTCGCCGGCCTCGTCGCCGTCCGGGTTCAGCCGCGACCGCGGCGCCAGAGCCAGACCGCGGCCACCAGCAGCGCCAGGATGCCCATGCCCCAGGCCTCGGCGTCCTGGACGCGCCCCAGCAGGATCTCGGCGGCGGCGCCGAAGAACCAGCCGGCGGCGGTGACGAGCGCGGCCCAGATCAGCGCGCCGACGGCGTTGAACGCCGCGAAGCGCAGCGGCGACATCGACGACATGCCGATCAGCACCGGCCCGACGATGCGCAGCCCGTAGGCGAAGCGCACGAGCACGACGACCAGGTCGCGCCAGCGTTCGATGAGGCGGTTCATGCGGTCGATCTGCAGCACCGCGTGCGGCCAGCGCGAGAGCACCGCCGCGCCGTGGCGGCGTCCGATCCAGAAGAAGATCTGGTCGCCGGCGAAACCGCACGCCGCGGCGATCGCGAACACGGCGCCGACGTCGAGCTGGCCGCGCTGTGCCGCGTAGCCCGCCAGCAGCAGCAGCGTCTCGCCCTCGAGCAGGCAGCCCGCGGCGACGGCCCAATAGCCGTAGGTGTGGACGAGGGAGTCGAGTGTCATGCGTGGCGAGCCGTGGGCGACCCAGAATAGCCCACGCGCCGCGCCGCGACACGAACCGGACGACGGGGCATGACAATGAGGGCATGACCCGCCTCGCCCGCTATGCCCTCGTCCTGCGCGCCCGCCCGCGCCTGTGGTCGGCCGTGGCCATCGGCGTCGCCGCCTACCTGCTGCTGCCGCAGCTGCACAGCGTGCACGCCGGATCGCGCACGCTGCTGGCCTGGAACGCCTGCACGCTGAGTTACCTGGCGCTGGCGGCGCATATGGTGCTGAACTCGGACACCCACGAGATGCGGCGCCGCGCCGTGCGCCAGAACGACGGCCGGCTGCTCGTGCTGACGATGGTCGTCGTCGCCTCGGTCGCGGTGCTGGTGGCGATCGCCTCGCAACTGGCGACGCTGAAAGACCTGCCGGCGCCGTCGCGGCCGCAGCATGCGGCGCTGGCGGCGCTGACCGTCGTCACCTCGTGGCTGTTCACGCAATCGTCGTTCGCGCTCAACTACGCCCATGACTTCTACGTCGAGCGCAGCCACGGCCGGCCCGACCCGCTGACCTTCCCCGGCACGAACGACCCGAGCTACGCCGATTTCCTATATTTCGCCTGCATCATCGGCACCTCGGGCCAGACGGCCGACATCTCGTTCAACGGCAGCGCGCTGCGCCCGGTCGGGCTCGTCCATTCGGTGCTCGCCTTCTTCTTCAACACCACCGTGCTCGCGTTGACGATCAACATCGCCGCCGGGCTGTTCTGATGGCCGTCGCCCCGCCGCGCGTGCTCTCGCTCATCGCGCCGATGACGCAGCTCAACACGCCGTACCCGTCGACCGCCTACCTCACCGGCTTCCTGCGCAGCCGCGGCATCGATGCGCGCCAGGAGGACCTGGCGCTGACGCTGGCGCTGGCGCTGCTGACGCCCGCGGCGCTGGCCGCCGTGCGCGATGCGGCCGGCGCGCTGCCAGCCGATCGCCAGACCGCGGCGACCGCCTCGTTCCTGGAACAGTCGCCGCGCTACCTCGCCACCGTCGCGCCCACGGTGGCCTTCCTGCAGGGCCGCGACGCGACGCTGGCGCACCGCATCGCCGGACGCGGCTTCCTGCCCGAGGGGCCGCGCTTCGAGTCGCTCGAGCGCTATGTCGCCGACGACGGCGGCGACCCCATGGCCTGGGCCTTCGGCGCGCTCGGCGTGCAGGATCGCGCGCGCCACCTCGCCACGCTCTATCTCAACGACATCGCCGATGCGCTGCGCGACGCCGTCGATGCGCGTTTCGAATTCGTGCGCTACGGCGAGAGCCTGGCGCGCGCGCAGGCGAGCTACGACGCGTTGGCCGCGGCGCTGGCGGCGCCGACGAACCTCGTCGACGCGACGCTGCAGCGGCTGGCGCTGGAGGCCGTCGAGCGCCACCGGCCGACGCTGGTCCTCGTCTCGGTGCCGTTCCCGGGCGCGATGTACGGGGCGCTGCGCATCGCCCAGGCGCTCAAGTCGCGCCACCCCGGGATCGCGACGGCGCTGGGCGGCGGCTACGTCAACACCGAGCTGCGCGAACTCACCGAGCCGCGGCTGTTCGACCATTTCGACTACGTCACGCTCGACGCCGGCGAACGCCCGCTGCTGGCGCTGCTCGACCATCTGGCCGGCCGCCGCGGCCGCGCCCGGCTCGTGCGCACCTACCTGCGCGAGGACGGCGCGGTGCGCTATTGCCCTGGGGGCCCGCTCGCCGAGCCCGACGTCGCGTTCGAGGACATCGGCACCCCGACCTGGGACGGGCTGCCGCTGGACCGCTACCTCTCGCTGCTCGACCTGCTGAACCCGATGCACCGGCTGTGGAGCGACGGGCGCTGGAACAAGCTCACGGTGGCGCAGGGCTGCTACTGGAAGCAGTGCAGCTTCTGCGATGTCTCGCTCGACTACATCGGCCGCTACGAGACGGCGACGGCGGCGACGCTCGCCGACCGCATCGAGGCCATCGTCGCCGAGACCGGCCAGACGGGCTTCCATTTCGTCGACGAGGCGGCGCCGCCGAAGTCGCTGAAGGCGCTGGCCGCCGAACTGCAGCGGCGCGATCTGCAGATCAGCTGGTGGGGCAATATCCGCTTCGAGAAGACCTACACGCCCGAACTCTGCCGCGAGCTCGCCGACAGCGGCTGCATCGCGATCTCGGGCGGCCTCGAGGTGGCTTCGGACCGGCTGCTGGCGCTGATGAAGAAGGGCGTCTCGGTCGACCAGGTGGCGCGCGTCACCCACGGCTTTGCGCAGGCCGGCGTGCTCGTCCATGCCTACCTGATGTACGGCTTCCCGACGCAGACGGTGCAGGACACGGTCGACGCGCTCGAACTCGTGCGCCAGCTCTTCGGCGCCGGCTGCATCCAGTCGGGCTTCTGGCACCGCTTCGCCTGCACCGTGCATTCGCCGGTCGGTCTCGACCCCGCGGCCTATGGCGTCACGCTGCACGAGCTGCCGCGTGGCGGCTTCGCGCGCAACGACATCGGCTTCGACGACCCGACCGGCGTCGACCACGACGCGCTCGGCGTCGGGCTGCGCAAGGCGATCTACAACTACATGCACGGCATCGGCCTGGCCGAGGACGTGCGCAGCTGGTTCGACTTCGGCGTGCCCAAGGCGCGGGTGCGGCGCGACCGCATCGAGCGGGCACTCGCTTCGAACGGCTAGACGGCCCCGCCCGAAGGCGGTCGCCTTGCCGGGGTTCGGGGGCAAAATCCGGGCCCCTCACGCGCCTTTGCCTGAACCCGAGGCGTGACACCCCGATGACAAGGAGCCACGGCATGGACCTGGTGAACGAAATCCGCTCGTGGAATGCCGGTCGCGAACCCGAGCGGCTGCGCATGAAGTACCAGGCCATGCACGGCGATGCCTTCCGCTTCCTGCGCGGCACCGCCCATCTGTTCTACGGCCGCGTGCCGGCGGCGGGGATCTTCAAGTCGGCGCCGCTGGCCTGGGCCTGCGGCGACCTCCACCTCGAGAATTTCGGCAGCTACAAGGGCGACAACCGGCTCGCGTATTTCGACCTCAACGATTTCGACGAGGCCGCGCTGGCGCCCGCGACCTGGGACCTCGTGCGCATGCTCACGAGCATCCGCATCGCCGCCGACACCTATGGCGCGACGGCCGCGCAGGCGCAGGCCTCGTGCAACGCCTACCTCGACGCCTACGCCGCGGCGCTCGTCGCCGGCAAGGCCTACTGGATCGAGCGCGAGACGGCCGAGGGCGTCGTGCGCACGCTGCTCGACGACGTGCGCCACCGCGAACGCTCGGCCTTCCTGAATCGGCGCACGACGCTCAAGGGGCGCAAGCGCAAACTCGTCGTCGACGGCCGCCATGCGCTGGCCGCGACGCCGGGGCAGCGCGCCGCGGTGACCGACTTCATCGACGCCTATGCCGCGACGCAGAACCACGGCCGCTTCTTCCGCGTCATCGACGTCGCGCGCCGCATCGCCGGCACCGGCAGCCTGGGGCTCGACCGCTACGTGATCCTCGTCGAGGGCAAGGGCTCGCCCGACGCGAACTACCTCATCGACCTCAAGGAGGCGGCGCCCTCGGCGCTGGCGCGCTGGACGGGCGTCAAGCAGCCGCGCTGGAAGACCGAGGCCGAGCGTGTCGTCACCGTGCAGCGGCGCATGCAGGCGGTGTCGATGGCCTTCCTGCGGCCGATGATGATGGGCGACAAGTCCTACATCCTGCGCGGCCTGCAACCGACCGAGGACCGCATCGCGATCGACCACCCGGCCGTCGTCGCCGGCGAATTCGAGCGCGCCGTCGCGACGATGGGCCGGCTCACCGCCTGGGCGCAGCTGCGCAGCGCCGGCCGCGGCGGCGCCGACAGCGCCGACGACCTCATCGAATGGGGCGGCAAGCGCAAGTGGAAGTCGCGGCTGCTCGAGGTCTCGGAGCATTGCGCCGAGGCATGCCGCGCCGATTCCAAGGCCTACGACACCGCCTACGACGCGGGCGCCTTCGATGTCTGAGGCCGCGCCGGCCGCCGCCGTCGCCGCTGCGGCGCCGGAGCCGGCGAACCGCTGGCGCGACATCGGCGCCGGGCTGTGCGTCGCCGGTCTGCTGATCCCCGAGGCCGTCGCCTATGCCGGACTGGCCAAGCTGCCGCCTTCGCATGCGCTCACCGCAGCGCTGGTCGGGCTGGCGATCTACGCCGCGTTCGGCCGCAGCCGTTACGCGATCGTCTCGCCGACCTCGTCGACGGCGGCGCTGGCCGCCGCCGCGGTGCTGTCGATGCCGGGCATTGCCGGCGCCGCCGACCCGCTGGCCTATGCGCGCGCGATGCAGGCGCTGGTGCTCGTCACCGGCGCGATCCTGCTCGCGCTGTCGTGGGCGCGGCAGGGGCAGCTCTCGGCCTTCGTCTCGCGGCCGGTGCTGCGCGGCTTCGCCTTCGGCCTGGCGATCACGATCGTCATCAAGCAGCTGCCCGACGCGCTCGGCATCGAGCTGCCGAAGACGCTGGCCGGCGACCCCGGCCATGTGCTGGCCTACGTCCTCGCCCAGGCGCCGCATTGGCAATGGCCGACGGTGGCGGTGACGCTGGCCGCCGGCGCGCTGATGGCGCTGCTGCGGCGCTGGCCGCAATGGCCGGCGTCGATGCTGGTGATGGTGGCGGCGATCGCCGCGGCGCAGATCTTCGGGCTCGAGTCGCTGGGCGTGCGCGCCGTCGGCACGATCCCGCTGCCGGCGCTGACGCTGGACCTGCCGCAGCTGGCGCTGGCCGACTGGTTCCGCGTCGCCGAGTTGGCGGTCGGCGTCGTCGTGCTCGTCTTCGCCGAATCCTGGGGCTGCATGCGCAACCTCGCGCTCACGCATGGCGACACGCTGGACGCCAATCGCGAACTCTGGGTGCTGGGTGCCTGCAACCTCGGCTCGGGGCTGCTGCAGGGCATGCCGGTGGGCGCCGGGTTCTCGGGCGGATCGGCGAACGCCGCCGCGGGCGCGCAGTCGCGCTGGGCCGGCGCCGCGGCGCTCGCCGTGATGGCGCTGGCGTTGGCCTTCGCGCTGCCCGAACTCGCGCTGCTGCCGCGGCCGGTGCTGGCGGTGGCGGTGATCAGCGCGCTGTGGCATGCGCTGTCGCCGCGCCCGCTGATGGCGACCTGGCGCATGGGGCGCGACCGCACGCTGATCGTCGTCGCCGTCGCCGCGGTGCTGGTGCTGGGGGTGCTCGACGGCATGCTGACGGCGATCGCGCTCTCGCTCGTCGACGCGCTGCGCAAGTTCAGCCAGCCGCTGCTGCACGAGCTCGGCGAACTCGGCGCGACGCGCAACTACGTCGACATCCAGGGCCACACCGATGTCCACGCGAAGCCGGGGCTGCTCGTGCTGCGGCCCGAGGAGCCGCTGTTCTTCGCCAGCGCCGAGCGCGTCGTCGCCGAAGTCGCGCAACGCGCCGCCGCGCGCGACGGCCTGCGCCGCATCGTGCTCAGCCTGGAGGAAAGCGCCGACCTCGACAGCACGGCCGTCGAATGCCTGCTCGAACTCGACCACCGCCTGCAGGGCCGCGGCCAGCAGCTCGTGCTGGCGCGCACCAAGGACCCCGTGCGCGAACTGCTGGGACGGCTCGCGCCGCAGGGCATCGGCGCGGCCGACCGGTTGTACTGGAGCGTCGACGATGCGGTGCAGGGGGTGTCGCGGCGGGATTCGATCTAAACCTGCGTAGTCGGACGCATCACCCGCCAGTCGCGGCGCGATGCTCGAACGCAGCGCGCAACGGACCGACCGAATGCACCGAGCCGAAGCTCAACCCTCGACCGCCCTCACCTTCACCGACCGCCCCTTGACCTTGCCCGCCGCGAGCCGCCGCAGCACCTGCGCCGCGATCCCGCGCTCGACCGCGACGTACGTCGAATAGTCGTTGACGCTGATCTTGCCGATCTGCGCCGCCGCGAAGCCCAGGTCCTTGGTCAGCGCGCCCAGGATGTCGCCGGCGCGGATCTTCTCCTTGCGCCCGCCGAGAATCTGCAGCGTCGCCATCGGCGGCCGCAGCGGCTCGCCGCCAGCCGGCGTCAACGACGCCAGCGACTGCCAGTCGGACGCGAAGCCCAGCGCCTGCTCGATCGCGCCGACGCGGCCCATCTCGTCGAGGCTCGCCAGGCTGTAGGCGCAGCCGCTCTCGCCGGCGCGGCCGGTGCGGCCGATGCGGTGCTGGTGCGTCGCCGGGTCGGGGCTGATGTCGACGTTGATCACCGCTTCGAGGCGGTCGATGTCGAGGCCGCGCGCGGCGATGTCGGTGGCCACCAGCACGCTGGCGCTGCGATTCGCGAATCGGACCATGACCTGGTCGCGCTCGCGCTGCTCGAGGTCGCCGTGCAGTTCCAGCGCCGCATAGCCCTGCGCCTGCAGCACGGCGACGAGGTCGCGGCATTGCTGCTTGGTGTTGCAGAAGGCCAGCGTGCTGACCGGCCGGTGGTGGTCGAGCAGCAGCGAGACGGCGTGCAGCCGTTCGTCCTCGCGCACCTCGTAGAAGACCTGGCGGATCTGCGCCGACGCGGGCGCGGCGTCGACCTTGACCATCTGCGGCTCGCGCATCAGCGTCGCCGCGAGCTTGGCGATGCCTTCCGGGTAGGTCGCCGAGAACAGCAGCGTCTGGCGCGCCTTCGGGCAGCGCTGCGCGACGGCGGCGATCTCGGCCTGAAAGCCCATCTCGAGCATGCGATCGGCCTCGTCGAGCACCAGCGTCGCGAGCGCACCGAGATCGAGGCTGCCGCGTTCGAGATGGTCGACGATGCGCCCGGGCGTGCCGACCACGACATGTGCGCCATGCTCGAGGCTGGCGAGCTGCGGCCGCATCGTCGCGCCGCCGCACAGCGTGAGGATCTTGATGTGGTCCTCGGCGCGCGCGAGCCGGCGCAATTCCTGCGTCACCTGGTCGGCGAGTTCGCGCGTCGGGCACAGCACCAGCGCCTGGACGGCGAAACGGCGCACATCGAGCTTGGACAGCAGCGCCAGCGCGAAGGCCGCCGTCTTGCCGCTGCCGGTGCGCGCCTGCGCGATGAGGTCGGCGCCGGCCAGCGCCGGCGGCAGCGCCGCGGCCTGGATCGGCGTCATCGCCGTGTAGCCCAGGCGCTGCAGGTTTTCCAGCACGGGCGGCGGCAGCGCCAGCGTGGCGAAGGAGTCGGAAGGAGTCATGGGCGATTATCGGCGGTGCGCCGCCGATGCCCGCCGCCGCCCGCCGCCACCCGCCACCCGCCACTCAGGGCCCGAGCAGGTAGCGCGTCTCGTAGCGGCGGCCGGCGGTGTCGACCGCGATCAGCAGCAGTTCGGCGTGGTTCGTCGTATAGCCGTCGGGCAGCGTGATCGCCGCCAGCGTCGCCGACGAGGTCGGCGGCAGGGGTGCCGCGGCGTCGACGACGAAAGGCGTCTGCGCCGCGTTCGTCGTGTCGCTCAGCGTCGAGCGCAGCGTCAGCAGGCGCAGGTCGGGATTCGCCGCCGCCCAGCCCGACCAGGCGACATTCATCCCGGCCAGCAGCGACGCCGTCGACAGCGGCGTCGCGACGGCAACACCGTCGAGCGCCGGAAAGCGCGCCGCCTGCGGGTTCGACGGCAGCTCGGCACCGAGGAACAGCGGATGCACGGCCGCGGTGCCGAACAGCGTGTAGCTCAGGCTCCACTTCGCATTGCGCGCCGTGTCGACGGCGGCGAGCCAGCCCGACGAGGCCAGCTCGAGCAGGTTGTCGATGGCGCTGCCGCTGGCGGCGACCGCGGAAGCGCCCGGCGTCGACGACAGGCACATCATCGGGAGCCCGCAATAGGCCAGCGCGATGCTGTGGCCGCCGGGCGTCTGCACCGTCGCCGTCGCGACGAGCGGCACCTGCGTGTAGACGGCGTCCTGGCCCTGCACGAGCAACTGCAGTCCCAGCGCCGGATTGGGCGTGACGGCGGCGTCGACGCTGGCGTCGGCGGCCAGCGCCCGGTAGGCCACCGGGTAGAGGCCGGAGGCGATCTTCTGGCCGTCGCCGATGAGGTTCCACGGGCTGCCGGTGGTCGACGCCTTGTTGTAGGCGACGGCGTCGCTGTAGACGTCGATCACGGTGCCGTCGGCGGCGGTGACCGGCGCCGAGACCTTGACGCGCTTGCACACGCCGGCGGTGACGGTGTCGTCGGCGCAGCCGGTGACGGTCCAGCGCCCGAACTGCGCGTTCGCGGCCACGTACTGGGCGAGCTTGGCCGCCACGCCGATCGCGTAGCGACCCTGGTGCACGTTGTAGCCGACGAGCAGCGGCGCCGTGCTCATCGCGGCCGCCGTCTGGCCCTGGGCGATGAGCTGGTTCAGCGCCGCGCTCAGGCTGTCGAGCGAGCCCAGCGTCGCCAGCGTCGCGGTCGGGCTCGTCGTCGCCGTCAGCGTCGAGGTGATGGCGCTGGCGGGTGTGCCGCCGCTGGCCAGCAGCTGCGCCTGCGCTGCGCCCAGACTGACGGCGACCTCGACCGGCGAGCCGGCGAGCAGCTTGTTGCCGAGCTGCAGCTGCAGCACGCCCTGGCTGTTGGGCGCCAGCGCGACGCGCAGCGATTCGAGCAGCAGGTCGTGCGCGCCCTTGTTGGCGGCGAAGGCGGGGTCGCCGAGCAGGTCCAGCGTCGTGCTGGCCTTGAGGTCGCTCAGCTCGGCCTTGACGATGGTGCGCACGAAGGCCGCCGCGCCGCTGGCGGCACTGGCCACCGCGGCGATCGCGGTCGCGTTCTGTGCCGGTGCGGCGAGCACGGGTTGCGGGTCGCCGCCCATCGCCAGGGCGACGACGGCGTTGCTCAGCGTCGTGATGTTGGCGACCATCGCCGGCGCCGACGCCGCCAGCGCCGGCACGGCCGAGTGCAGCACGCGCGGGTTGCCCGCGGCATCGATGCCGCGCAGCTGCAGCAGCAGCGGCGGGTTCAGGCTGTTGCTCGTCAGCGCGATGCGGAACGCGCCGTCGACGGCGCCGCTGGTGCCATTGCCGACCGCGGTGCCATGACCGTCGATGACGGTGATGGTGGCATTGTTCAAAGGGGCACCGGTGGCGGCGACGCCGCTGATCGTCGGCGTCGTCGTGTAGTTGACGGCCGTGCTCGCGCTCGCGCTCGCGGTGCCGGTCGTCGAGGTCGACGTCGCCGTCGAGCCGGCGCTGCCGCCACTGCCCGAGCCGCCGCCGCCACAGGCAGCCAGCAGCGCGCAGCAGCTCAGCGCCACGGTCCATCGCCAGGCGGTGACAACGCTTCGGATCGGCTGAAGGGGGGTGCAAGACATGGTCTTCGACTCGGATCGATGGGGGCGTGGACGGGGGCGTAGGGGCTCGCCCGATGGTGCCCGCGCGGGGGCTGCGCCGATGCCCGGAGATGACGGCCGAAACCGATCCTGTTCCGCGCCCCCACAATCGACACCTCGATGCCTTCCACGCTCCCCAACCCACGCCACGCCGCCCGCCTGCCCGCCGCCGCCACCGCCGAGCAGATCGCCCGCGTCCGCCAGGCCGCCTACACGCTGCCCCAGGTCGTCAAGCCGGCCGATTTCCTGCCCGAGGGCAGCCCCGGCTTCGAGGCCCATCTCGACAAGCTCGGCTACGTGCTGCTGCAGAAGTCGGTGCCGGGCCAGCGCCCGAGCCGCTGGATCGAGCCGCGGCTGTTCGCCAGCGCGCTGGCGCATGTCGACGCCGTCGGCGCCACCGGCACCCGGCCGCTGATGAACGAGCGCACGACCGCCCTGCAGGCGCTGGGCGTGGCGCGCCAGGCCGGGCAGTGGACGCGGCTGACGAGCCATGCGCTGGCGCTCACCGAGACCGGCTGGCGCATCCCCGTGCTGTTCAAGATGCCGGTCGACGAGGAAGTCGTCTGGGCCTGGTACCGCAGCGGCGACGAGGCGGCACTGCAGGCCGGCCTCGGCGCGCCGCGGAAATACCCCTACGCGGCCGAGCTGATCGCGCATCTCGACGCGCTGGTCGCCAGGAGCCGCGCCTTCAAGCCGCAACATCTGGCCTCGCTGCTGCCGCGGCTGCAGAGCGAATGCGCGGCCAAGCAGGCGCTGGCGTCACCCGAATCGCTGGCCGATCTGCAGGCCGCCTGCACGCGGGCGCAGGAGCGCTGGGCCCATGCGGCGACCGAACTCGACACGCTCGAGGGCCTGAACAGCGAACTCGCCTTCGGCGGCTACCCGGGCACCTTCGTGAAGGCGCGGCGGCTGCAGCGCGAGGTCACGCTCTACGTCGGCCCGCCCAACAGCGGCAAGACCCACGCCGCCTTCGAGCGGCTGGCGCAGGCCCTGGACGGTGCCTATCTCGCGCCGCTGCGGCTGCTGGCGCTCGAAGGGCGCGACCGCCTCGTCGCGCGCGGCGTGCCCTGCTCGCTGCTGACCGGCGAGGAGAACGTGCCGGCCGACGGCGCGCGCGTCGTCAGCAGCACGATCGAGATGGTGGGCACGAACACGCCGATCGACGTCGCCGTCATCGACGAGGCGCAGATGATCTTCGACAACTCGCGCGGCTGGGCCTGGACGCAGGCCATCGTCGCCGTGCCGGCCAAGGAGGTCATCATCATCTGCTCGGCCTACGCCGTGCCGGCGATCGAGAAGCTGCTCGGCCTGTGCGGCGAACAATGCACGGTGCGGCATTTCGGGCGCAAGCAGCATGTGCAGCCGCTGCCGCATCCGGTGCCGATCGCCGACCTCGCGCTCGGCGACGCCGTCGTCGCCTTCAGCCGCCGCGACGTGCTGATGCTGCGCGACCAGATCGCCGCCGGCGGCCATCCGGTGTCGGTCATCTACGGCGCGCTGCCGCCCGAGGTGCGGCGGCGCGAGGCCGAGCGCTATGCCAGCGGCGCGTCGCACATCCTCGTCGCCACCGACGCCATCGGCATGGGGCTGAACCTGCCGATACGCCGCGTGCTGTTCAGCACGCTGACGAAGTTCGACGGCCAGGCCGACCGCCGGCTCAGCGAATCCGAGGTGCACCAGATCGCCGGCCGCGCCGGCCGCTACGGCTTCCACGACGAGGGCCATGTCGGCGTGCTCGCCGAGTCCGAGCCGACGGCGCAGCGCACGCTCAAGGAACTGCTGGCGCGCAACCCCACGGCACCGCCCGATTTCAAGGCCCCGGTGGCGCCGAACGGCTGGCATGTCGACACGATCGCCGCGCGGCTGCAGAAGGACCGGCTGCGCGACGTGCTCGACGTCTTCATGGACCAGCTCAAGCTCGACGACGCGCATTTCGCCGTCGCCGAGCTCGAGCAGATGCTCGAACTCGCGGGACAGCTCGACGAATGCGCGCGAGCGCTGACGCTCAAGCAGCGCTTCGTCTACGCGCAGGCGCCCGTCGACACGCGCACCGAGGGCCAGGTGCAGGAATTCCTCGGCTGGGCCGCCAGCCACGACAACACCGGCAAGGCCGGCCGGCCCTGGTTCCTCGACCAGGTCGACGGCCACAGCCGGCTCGAGCGCATGGAGCAGGCGCTGCGCTCGTGCACGCTGTGGCTGTGGCTGGACCTGCGCTTCCCCGGCGTCTACGGCCATGTCGAGGAGGTCATCGCGTTGCGCACGAGCCTGAACGACGGCATCGAGCGTCAGCTCAAGGGCAAGCGGCCGCTGGCGCAGGTGCGGCGGCGAAGGGCTGAGCCTTCGTCCCGAGCTCGGTCTTAGAGCCGCTGGATCTGTCCGGGACGGCCCTGCGGTCGGACGGCGGTGGCGGGATCGGGCCGGCGGGGCAGCCTGCCGCGTCCATGTCCCCCGGTCTGGGCTCCCGCCCAGCCCTCCTCCTTGACTTCCCGCGGCAGGCCGCCCCGCCGGCCCGATCCAACTCCATCGCGGCATGCTCGCAGCACGCCACCGCGGTATTGGCCGAGGATGCCGGGTGCCCGTCGTAGTGAAGTCAAGGAGGAGGGCTGAGCGCCAGCTCAGACCGGGGGACATGAACGGAGACGGGTACCCGGCGTCCTCGGCCCGCCTCGCTACCAGCGCGAAACGGCGCCGCCAGACACCGACCTCAGGGCTTGAGCGAGATCAGCCAGGCCATCACATCGGCCTTCTCGGCCGGCGTGCACAGACGGCCGACGATGTCCTTGCAATTCAGCCTGAAGGCATTCTCGACCTTGGATTTATCGGTGAAGCGCTTCGGGTTGGCGGCCGGCGCCAGCGGCGTGATGTCGCGCTCCTCGACGAGGTCCTTGCCCTTGCCGGTGGGCGTCTCGCCATGGCACGACGAGCAGCTGTAGCCGAGCGTGCCGCCGAAATTGGTCGTGAACAACTTGCGGCCGCGCTCGGGCTGCGGCGGCGCGCCGCCGGCCTGCGCGGTGTAGGCGGCCATGATCTCGGTCGGGGTCGCTGCGGGGGCGTGAGCCGACAGCAGGGCCGCGGCGGCGGCCAGCACGAGGGTTTGGAACTTCATAGCGTTCGCTCTCCGCGGCGACCATCGGGGCTGGGGCTGGCACATGGACCCGACGTCACCGTCGCCGCATCTTCGGCGCCTGGCCCATGGCAGACAGTGGAATCGCATTGCGCCGCGGCGTCCTTGTTCCTGCTCAAGGGCTGTCGACGGGCGCGGCCATCGGCGATGATCCGGTCATGAACGATGACGAAGGCGACCCGCGCATCCACAGCCCCGCCGCCGAGCGCAACCGCGGACCGATCCTGGCGCAGTTGCAGCGGCTGCTGCCGGCGCAGGGCCTGGCGCTCGAGATCGCCAGCGGCGGCGGCCAGCACGCGGCGCATTTCGCGGCCGGCCTGCCGCAGTGGCGCTGGCAGCCCAGCGACGGCGACGCCCGCGCGCTGGCGTCGATCGCGGCCTGGTGCGACGGGCTGCCGAACGTGCTGGCGCCGATCACGCTCGACGTCATGGCGCCGGCATGGCCCGGCGTGCCGGCGACCGTCGACGCGATCTTCTGCGCCAACATGATCCATATCGCGCCCTGGCCCTGCTGCGGCGCGCTGATGCGCGGCGCGGCGCGCCATCTCGGCGCCGCGGGTCTGCTGCTGACCTACGGCCCCTATCTCGAGGACGCCGTCGAGACCGCCGAGAGCAACCTCGCCTTCGACGCCGAGCTGCGCCGCCGCCACCCCGACTGGGGGCTGCGCCGCATCGAGGACGTCGCGGCGCAGGCCGCGGCCGCCGGCCTGCGCCTGCGCGAGCGCGTCTCGATGCCGGCCAACAACCTACTGCTGGCATGGGCGCGCCCGAGCTGAGCTATCTGCGCGGCTACCCGGCCGAGCTCGTCGCGGATGTGCCGCGGCTGCTCGCCGAGGGTCGGCTCGGAGCGATGCTGCGGCGGCGCTACCCCGAGACGCACGAGGTGCGCAACGAATCGGCGCTCTACGACTACGTCACAGCGCTGAAGGCGCGCCACCTGCGCAGCGCGCCGCCGCTGGCCAAGGTCGCGTTCGACCCGCGGCTGCAGATCGTGCGCAACGCGCTGGGCACGCATACGCAGGTCTCGCGGGTGCAGGGCAACCGGCTCAAGGCCAAGCGCGAGATCCGCATCGCGGCGCTGTTCCGCGACGCACCGGCCGCCTTCCTGCGCATGATCGTCGTCCACGAACTCGCGCACCTGAAGGAGCGCGAGCACGACAGGGCGTTCTACGCGCTGTGTGTGCACATGGAACCGGATTACCACCAGCTCGAATTCGATCTGCGGCTGTGGCTGACGGCGCTCGAGCTGGAGCCGCAGCAACCGTCGGCGCAGGCGCCGCTCGGTGCCGAGCGTCAGCCCGGCCTGCCGTAACCGCCCTCGACCCAGGCGGTGGCGCTGCGGCGGTCGAACTTGAAGTTCGCCGCGACGCGGACCCGCTCGAGCAGATGGCCCGCGGCGTCGTGCGCCGCGAGCAGCGCATGCGGGTCGTCGTCGTCGGGGATGATGTCGAGCGTGACCTCGACGCGCGCGCCGGCCGCCTCGACGACGAGGCTGCGGTGCAGTTCGGCATCGCGCTGCTGCTCGTGACGCCGCAGCACCTCGGAGGCGGTCTTCACGAGCGTGTTGAACGCCGCCGTATCGAGCGGCTTCGGATTCTTCTTGTCGCGCCCCATCGTCCAGGGGCCGACCAGCGCAGGCTCGCTCTCGCCGCGCTTGATCATCTCGACCGCCCAGCCCTCGTCGTCGTTGTTCTTCACGACGCGCGCGGTCCAGCCCTGGTCGCGCCAGAGTCGGGGTTCGTGCAGGGTGTCGTCGGTGCCTTCGTCCATCGAGTGATCTTACGGGCGATGCTTCACCCGACCCGCTTCACGACCCATTCCGGCCGCTGCTGCGCCAGCCACGCGACGACGCGGTCGCGATGGTCGCCCTGGACCTCGACGACGCCGTCCTTGACGGTGCCGCCGGCGCCGCAGGCGCTGCGCAACTGCTTGCCCAGCGCCTCGAGTTCGGCACCGGCCAGCGGCAGCCCGCGCACCAGCGTCACGGCCTTGCCGCCGCGGCCCTTCGATTCGCGGCCGACGCGCACGACGCCGTCGCCCGCCGGCCGCGCCGCGGCGGCCGCGATCTCGCGGCAGCGGCAGGCCGCCAGCGGCTGCCGGCAGTCGGGGCACATGCGGCCGGCCTCGGTCGAGTAGACGAGGCCCGATGCGGCAGGCGGACGGCTCATCGAGCGCCGGCGAGGAAGTCCGCCGCGAGATGGGCGAGCGCGCGCAGGCCCACCAGCAGCCCGCTCTCGTCGACGACGAAGCGCGGCGAATGGTTCGAATAGGCGCGCGCCGGGTCGATCTCGGGCGGCGTCACGCCGACGAAGATGAACAGCCCCGGCAGCAGGCGCTGGAAGAACGAGAAATCCTCGGCGCCGGTGATCTTGTTGACGAGCGCCAGGCTGCTCCCGGCGCCCGTCGCGGCCACCCGCGCCAGCGTCGGCAGCATGCGCTCGGTCAGCACCGGGTCGTTGACCGTCACCGGGTAGTTCTTCGTGATGCACACGGTGCAGCCGGCGCGCGAGCCGCGCGAGATCGATTCGGCCAACGTCGTCACGCGCTCGTGGATGTCGTCGCGCATCTCCTCGTCGAAGCTGCGTATCGTGCCGCGCATCTCGACGCTGTCGGGGATGATGTTCTCGCGCACGCCGCCGCGGATCGCGCCCACCGTCACCACCGCCGGCTCGCGCGTGATGTCGACGCCGCGGCTGACCACCGTCTGCAGCCCCAGCACGACCTGCGCCGCGGTGACGATGGGATCGACGCCCATCCAGGGCTGCGCGCCATGCGTCTGCTTGCCGTGGACCGTGATCTTGAACTTGTCCGAGCTCGCCATCGTCGGCCCCGGCCGGTAGCCGATGACGCGCGCCGGCAGCCGCGAGCTGACATGCAGGCCGAAGATCGCCTGCGGTGTCGGGTTGCTCAGCACGCCCTGCTCGATCATCAGCCGCGCGCCGCCCTCCTCGCCTTCGGGCGGCATCTCCTCGGCGGGCTGGAAGATGAACTTCACCGTGCCCGGCAGTTCGGCGCGCAGGCCGGCGAGGATCTGCGCCACGCCCATCAGGATCGCGACATGGCAGTCGTGGCCGCAGGCATGCATCACGCCCACCGGCTCGCCGTTCCAGGTCGAGCGCTCGCGCGATGCGAACGGCAGGTCGACCTCCTCGGTCACCGGCAGCGCGTCCATGTCGGCACGCAGCGCGACGACCGGGCCCGGGCGCCCGCCCTTGAGCAGGCCGACGACGCCGGTGTGCGCGACGCCGGTCTGCACCTCGTCGCAGCCGATGCGGCGCAGGTGCTCGGCGACCAGCGCCGCGGTGCGGAACTCGCGGTTGCCGAGCTCGGGATGCTGGTGCAGGTCGCGGCGCCAGGCGATGACCTGCGCTTCGAGCGCCTGTGCCGCGGCGTCGATGGCGGGCAGCGCGGCCTCGCGCAAGGCGGTGGGTGGTGGGTTGTTCGTCATCGGAAGTGGCACTCCAGCTTCGGTGGGCGGGTCCGGCGCGGTTGCGGCGCCGTTCAAGGCAATCGCACGCGCAACTGCAGCGCCTGCGGTGCGTCGGCGGGCGCGGCCTGCGTCGACCAGGTCTGCCCCGACCGCGCCGGCGCCGCCCGGCCCGTCGACGCGAACGTCGTCCAGCGCCCCAGCGGCAGCAGCAGCGTCGTGCTCGCCTGCACGCGGCGCTGCGACGGCAGCGCGCCGGCGGGGTCGGCTTCGACCGCACCGCCGTCGAAACGCAGCTGCAGCGTCACGGCGTGGTCGCCGCCGGGCCAGCGCGGCTGCACCGCCAGACCCTGGCCGGCGTGGAACCAGCTCAGTTCGTTGACGACGGCGGCGCCGGATGACCCGGTCGCACCGGTTGCGCCGGAGGCGGCGCCCGATGCCGCAGCGCTGCGCACCGAGGCGGCTCGCGTCCACAGCACCGGCAGATCGCGGCCGATGCGCAGCGATCCCCATTCGCCGTTGCGCACCAGCAGCCGCTCGTACAGCGGCGCCGATTCGGGGCGGCTCGTGCCGAGTTGGAAGCCGCCCTGCGCGGGCGCCGCGTCACCATCGCGGTCGGCTTCGTCGGCCGGCACCGAGCGCAGTTCGACGACGAGGTTGCGTTGCGGCCCCTTCGCTACGGCGGGCGGCAGCGCCCAGGCGGGCAGCGCGGCCAGCAGCGCCAGCGCGCCGAGGGCCCGCCGTCGCGTCGGCGCCAGCCCTGCCTGGCGGACCATTGCCGACTTCAATGCCTTCATCGACTTCAGCGACCTCATGGCCGCCGCCTCAGTTCCCCGTCGCGCCCGAGCCAGGCGCCGGCGCGCTCGGCGAGCCAGGCCCGCGCCCGCGCGTCGCCGCGCAGATGGGCGTCGAGAAAGGCCGTCGTCACCGCGCGCACGGCGACCAGGCGCAGTTCGGTCGCCGTGGCCGAGAGTCCGCCCCCGGCACCGGCGCCGAAGCCGCGCACGTCGGCCAGCGCGCGGTCGCTGTCCGGGACCGCCGTCGCGCCGCCGCCATTGCCGCCGCGGCGGCGACCGCCGGGGCCGGGGCTCTCGGACCGCGGCGCGGCTTCGGCCGGCGGCGCGGCGATCTCGTCGCTGGGCAGCCCCGACAGGCGCAGATGCGGCAACTGGTGCAGCAGCAGCAGATCCTGGTCGGGGCCGGGCATGGCGTCGAACGATGCCAGCCGCTGCGCCGGCGAGGCGATCAGGCCCAGCGGGTCGCCATCCTCGTCGCTGCTCACGAGCAGCGCGGGCACGTGGATGTCGGCCCAGCCGCGGCGCGCCGCGACACCCGCCGCGGCGCCACCGCCATCGGGGCTGATCGCGATCACCGCGCGCGGCGACACGGGCGCGACGGCATTGGAGCCGTCGCGCTCGCCCGCCAGCACCAGCGCGGCATGCGCGCCGAGGTCGTAGCCGGCGATGGCGACGCGGCTCCAGTCGAGCCGGTTCCACGGCGGCTCGCCCCGGGCGCCGCGCTCGCGCGCCTGCGCCACCACCGCGGTCAATCGCGCGACGCGGCGCACCATCGCGGCAGCGGCCCAGCGCTCGCGACCGAGCGCCTTGAATTCGCCGCTGCGCGCCTGTTCGGAGCGGAAGGCAGCCTCGTCGTCGGCCAGCGGCTGCAGCGACAGCACGGCATAGCCGGCCTCGGCCCAGGCCTCGCGCCAGAGCTTGCCGGCGCCCGCGTCCTCGCCCAGGCCGGGCAGGTAGACGACCAGCGGCAGCGGCGCGGCGGCGCCCTCGGGCAGGGTCAGCAGCAGCGGCTGCGGCTGCTGCTCGAAGGTCCATTCGTCGGCGCTCGTCACGGCCCGGTCGTGCAGCGCCGCCTGGTAGCCGCGTGCGGCGTAGGCGCGCACCTGGCTGTCGTCGGCCTTCGGTGGCCCGCTGGCCGCGCAGGCCGCCAGCCCCAGGCAGGCCCAGGCGGCCGCCCGCAATCCCCAACGCTCGATCATCCGCATCGGCCTTCCGGTCGCCGCACAGGCGGCGATGATCGCATGCAGATGGACGGTGGAAGCGGGTCTTATCCGCCGCTGGACGCGCCGCGGGCCGATCCAAGACGCGCCCGCTCGCCCCTGTTGCTGGACTGTGTCCGAACCTGGACAGGAGTTGAAGCTGGGAACCGGCATGACCGGTTTTTCGGAGGCCATGTCGATGCAGGGCATCGCGAAGGCGTCGCATCCCAAGCCCGCCGCGGCTGCAGCCGCAGCGAAGTTCGCGCCCAGGGCCGCGGCACCGACGCGGCCCTGCCCGGCCGAGCCGGCAGTCCAGCAGCCGCCGATCGCGACGCTGCCGCCGGTGCGCGTCGAAGGCCTCGAGCAGCCGATCCGCCTGACGCCGGGTTCGAACCTCGACCTGCAGGCCTGACCGGCAAGTCCGGCCGGGTCGGCCCGGTCGGCTAGAGTTCGCGCCAGCCCACGGCCATCCCGCCGGCGAGCAGCGAACGAAGAACCGATCTTGGCCGACCCCCAACACCCCCCCGGCGGACTGCTCGAAGGCCGCGCGCTGAGCTGCCGCCGCGGCCGCCGCCTGCTGTTCGAGAGCCTGGACATCCGGCTCGAACCCGGCGCCATCACCTGGCTGCGCGGCACCAACGGCAGCGGCAAGACGAGCCTGATGCGCATCCTCGCCGGGCTCTCGGCACCGGCGGCCGGCGCCGTGCTGTGGAACGGCGTGCCGTTGCGCGAGGCCGGTGCGGCGGTGCGCCGCGGCGTCGTCTACATCAGCCACGCGAACGCGCTCAAGGACGACCTGACGCTGCTGGAATCGCTGACCTACCTGGCGCGGCTGGCCGAGCTGCCCGACGCCGAGGCGCTGGCGCTGCGCGCCATCGAGCGCGTCGGGCTGACGGGGCAGCGCAAGCTCGCCGTGCGGCTGCTCTCGCAGGGCCAGCGCCGGCGCGGCGCGCTGGCGCGGCTGGCGCTGGACGAGGTGCCGCGCACCTGGATCCTCGACGAGCCCTACGACGCGCTGGACAGCGACAGCATCGCCACGCTGTCGGCGCTGATCGAGGCCCAGGCCGCGCGCGGCGGCGCCGTGCTGCTGACCAGCCACCAGGCGGTCGCGCTGGCCGGCCTGCGCGAGCACGCGCTGCAGCCGCCGGCCCCGCCGCCACGGCGCTCCGATTCTTGACAGCGGTCAAGCAACCTTGAGCTAGCCGCACGGGCCGGCGCCGGATCGCTTATCTTCGCCGCCATGCCCTGCCGCCCGGCGCCGTCCGGTGCCGCACGGCACCGGCGCAGCAACGGGACCTGGTCCTTCGATGCCGGTCCCTACAATGCGCGATTCCGATGAATGAACACCTCTTGCCAGCCCTTGCACGGCGCCGCAGATGAATTCGGTGCTGCTCGCGACGATGCGGCGCGACCTGCTGCTGGCCCGCCGCCGCCGCGTCGAGGCCCTGCTGCCGCTGGGCTTCTTCGTCGTCGCCGCCGGGCTCTTCCCCTTCGGCGTCGGCCCCGAGCCGCAGATGCTGCGCCAGATGGCGCCCGGCGTCGTCTGGGTCTGCGCGCTGCTCGCGGCGATGCTGTCGGTGACGCAGATGTTCGCCAGCGACCACCACGACGGCTCGCTCGAGCAGATGCTGCTGGCGCCGCAGCCGCTGACGCTGCTGGTGGCCGGCAAGGTCGTCGGCCACTGGCTGACGACGGGACTGCCGCTGGTCATCGCGGCGCCGCTGCTGGGGCTGCTGTTCGACATGAGCGTGCCCGGCATCGTCGCGCTGACCATCGGGCTGCTCATCGGCACGCCGGTGCTGAGCCTGCTGGGCGCCGTCGGCGCGGCGCTGACGCTGGGCCTGCGCAGCGGCGGTGCCCTGGTCTTCCTGCTCGTGCTGCCGCTGACGATACCGACGCTGATCTTCGGCGCCGGCGCGGTCGGCGCGGTCGACAGCGGGCTGTCGGCGCAGGCGCATTTCTCGCTGATGGGCGCCGTCCTCATCCTCACCGCGATCGGCGCGCCGCTGGCAACGGCGGCGGCGCTGCGCATCTCGCTCGACTGAGCCTCGCCCAGAACCGCCGATGAACGCCGCCCCCTCCCTGGCCCTGCGCTGGTCCACCTTCGCCGCCCCGTCGCGCTTCTACGCGCTGGCGGGCAGGCTCGTGCCGTGGCTGTGGGGCGCGACGATCCTGCTCACGCTCGCCGGCCTCTATATCGGCATGCTGCTCGCGCCGACCGATTTCCAGCAGGGCGACGCCTACCGCATCATCTTCATCCACGTGCCGGCGGCCTGGATGTCGATGGTGCTGTACATGGCGATGGCGTTCTGGGCAGCGATCGGCTGGGCCTGGAACGTGCGACTGGCATCGATGCTGGCGCGCGCGCTGGCGCCCACCGGGGCGCTGTTCACCTTCATCGCGCTGTGGACCGGCGCCTTCTGGGGCAAGCCGACCTGGGGCACCTGGTGGGTCTGGGACGCGCGGCTGACCTCGGAATTCATCCTGCTGCTGCTCTACGTCGGCTACATCGCGCTCACCGAGGCCATCGACGACCCGCGCCGCGCCGCCAACGCCGGTGCGCTGCTGGCGCTCGTCGGCGCCGTGAACGTGCCGATCATCTACTTCTCGGTCATCTGGTGGAACACGCTGCACCAGGGCTCGACGATCAGCCTGACGAAGGCGCCGTCGATGGCGGCGACGATGCTGCTGTCCATGCTCGTGATGACCTTCGCCTTTTGGGCCTACAGTTTCGCGGTGGTGTTCACCCGCACCCGGGCCATCGTGCTCGAGCAGGAGTCGGACGCCGCCTGGGTGCGAGCGCTGATTGCGCAGACGCCGGCGAACGCGAAAGGGTGACGACATGTACTGGAAGACATTCGGCGACTTCATCCACATGGGCGGCTACGGCCTCTATGTGTGGGGAGCCTACGCGATGACGCTGGCGGTGATGCTGGTCGAACCGCACCTGGCGGCGCAGCGCCGCCGCAATGCCTGGGCCGAGGCCCGGGACGGAGAGGAATCATGAAGCCACGCCACAAGCGCGTCGCCATCGTCGTCGGTCTGCTGGCCTCGGTCGGCGCCGCCGCCGCGCTGGTGCTCAACGCCTTCAACAGCAATCTCGTGTTCTTTTACACGCCGACACAGATCGCCTCCAAGGAAGTGCCGCAGGGCCGCACCTTCCGCCTCGGCGGCCTCGTGCAGAGCGGCACCGTCGTGCGCGACGGCGTCACCGTGCGTTTCCTCGTCACCGACACCGCGAAGACCGTGCCGGTGCGCTTCGAGGGCGTGCTGCCCGACCTCTTCAAGGAAGGCAAGGGCGTCGTCGCCCAGGGCTCGCTCGGGCCCGACGGCGTCTTCGTCGCGCGCGAGGTGCTGGCCAAGCACGACGAGAACTACATGCCGCCCGAGGCCGCCGACGCCGTCGCCAAGGCCAACCAGGTGCGCAACCGCATGTCGGGCAAGGCCGCCGTGACGGCGCAGGGGGGCCCGCAATGATTCCCGAGCTCGGCCATCTGTGCCTGTTCCTCGCGCTCGGCGCCGCGCTGTGCCAGGCGGTGCTGCCGCTGGTGGGCGCGCAGACCGGCCGCGGCGACTGGATGGCGCTGGCGCGGCCGCTGACGCGCGTGCAGGCGGCGTTCATCGTCGCCGCCTTCGTCTGCCTCGCGGCGTCCTTCGTGCGCAACGACTTCTCGGTGCTCTACGTGGCGTCGAACTCCAACTCGGCGCTGCCGCTGCAGTACCGCTTCGCCGCCGTCTGGGGCGGCCACGAGGGTTCGCTGCTGCTGTGGATGCTGATGCTCAACGTCTGGAGCATCGCCGTGGCGCAGTTCAGCCAGCGCCTGCCGGCGGCCTTCGTCGCGCGCATCCTCGGCGTCCTCGGGCTCGTGTCGGTCGGCTTCCTGCTGTTCATGCTGCTGACCTCGAATCCCTTCGACCGCCTGTTGCCGGCGGCCGTCGACGGCCGCGACCTGAACCCGCTGCTGCAGGACCCGGGCATGGTCATCCACCCGCCGATGCTCTACATGGGCTACGTCGGCTTCTCGGTGGCCTTCGCCTTCGCGATCGCGGCGCTGCTCGGCGGCAACCTCGACGCCACCTGGGCGCGCTGGACGCGGCCGTGGACGACGGCGGCCTGGATCTTCCTCACCTTCGGCATTGCGCTGGGCAGCTGGTGGGCCTACAACGAACTGGGCTGGGGCGGCTGGTGGTTCTGGGACCCGGTCGAGAACGCGTCCTTCATGCCCTGGCTCGCCGGCACGGCGCTGATCCATTCGCTGGCCGTGAGCGAGAAGCGCGGCAGCTTCAAGGTCTGGACCGTCTGGCTGGCCATCGTCTCGTTCTCGCTCTCGCTGCTGGGCACCTTCCTCGTGCGCTCGGGCGTGCTGAGCTCGGTGCATGCCTTCGCCACCGACCCGCGGCGCGGCCTCTTCATCCTCGCCTTCCTCGTCATCGTCATCGGCAGCTCGCTGGCGCTGTTCGCCTGGCGCGCGCCCAAGGTCGGGCTGGGGCAGCGCTTCGGGCTGCTGTCGCGCGAATCGCTGCTGCTGGTCAACAACATGATGCTCACCGTGTCCTGCGGCGCGGTGTTCCTGGGCACGCTGTACCCGCTGTTCCTCGACGCGCTGGGGATGGACAAGATCTCCGTCGGCCCGCCGTATTTCGACACCGTGTTCGGCCTGCTGATGGCGCCGCTGGTGGTGGTGATGGGCATCGGCCCGATCACGCGCTGGAAGCAGGACGAGGGCGGCGCGCTCGTGCGCAAGCTCTGGATGGCGGCCATCGCCTCGGTGCTCGCGGCGCTCGTCGTGCAATGGCTGGCCGGCGGCATCCATCTGTGGACGACCGGCGGCCTGACGATGGCCTTCTGGATCGTCGCCAGCCTGCTCGTCGACCTCAGGGACCGCGTGCTGCCGCCCGGCGGCAAGGCCGGGCAGATCGCCTTCCGCGCCGGCCAGATCCCGCGCGCGATGCTCGGCATGTTCGTGGCGCATTTCGGCGTCGCCGCCTTCGCCTTCGGCGTCGCGATGGTCAAGACCTACGAGATCGAGAAGGACGTCAAGATGGGCGCCGGCGATCACACCGAGATCGGCGGCTACGGCTTCAAGATGACCGGCCTGGCCGAGGTGCCGGGGCCGAACTACCAGGCCACGCAGGCGACGATCGAGGTCAGCCGCGGCGACCGCCTGCTCTCGGTCCTCCATCCCGAAAAGCGCATCTACCGCGTGCAGCAGCAGCCGATGACCGAGGCCGCCGTCGACCGCGGCCTGACGCGCGATCTCTACATCTCGATGGGCGAGCAACTGCCCAGCGGTGAATGGATCGTGCGCGTGCAGGACAAGCCCTTCATCGTCTGGATCTGGGGCGGCTGCCTGATCATGATGGTCGGCGGCATGCTCGCGATGTCCGACCGCCGCTACCGCGTCGCCCGCGTCTCGCGCCAGGACGCCGGCGCCACGGCCGAAGGGGTCGCATGAACCGGTTCGTCTGGCCGCTGCTGCTGTTCCTGGTGCTGGTGGTCTTCCTCGCGCTCGGGCTGCGCCTCGACCCGCACGAGGTGCCCTCGCCGCTGATCAACAAGCCGGCGCCGCCGTTCAAGGCCGAACTCGTCGAGCAGGCCGACAAGACGATGGTCAACCAGGACATGCTGGGCAAGGTCTGGCTGCTCAACGCCTGGTCGTCGTGGTGCGCGCCCTGCCGCGAGGAACATCCGCTGCTGGTGCAGTTCGCCAAGCTCGGCGTCGTGCCCATCGTCGGCCTCAACTACAAGGACACGCGGGCAGCCGCGAACGCGCTGCTGCAGCGCGCCGGCAGCCCGTACACGGCGTCGCTGTTCGACCCCACCGGGCGCATCGGCATCGACTTCGGCCTCACCGGCGTGCCCGAGACCTTCGTCATCGACCGCCAGGGCATCGTGCGGCTAAAGCACATCGGCCCGCTGACGCCCGAGGTCATCAGCAAGGACATCGAACCGTTGGTGAGGAAGCTCAATGGTTAAGCGCGCGCTCGCTCTGCTGCTGGCGGCGCTGCTGGCACTCACGGCCTTCGCGGCCGCGGCGAAGGAAGCCGAATCGGCGGCGGCCAATCCGCAGATCGAGGCGCGGATGATGGTGCTGGCCGAGCAGCTGCGCTGCCTCGTGTGCCAGAACCAGACCATCGCCGACTCGCACGCCGACCTCGCCGTCGACCTGCGCCAGGAGATCCGCGAGATGCTCGCCAAGGGCATGACCGAGGACCAGATCCGCAAGTACATGACCGACCGCTACGGCGACTTCGTGCTCTACAAGCCACCCTTCAAGGCCAAGACGGCGCTGCTGTGGGGCGGCCCGCCGCTGCTGCTGCTGGCCGCCCTGGCCACGCTGGTGGCGATGCTGCGCCGGCGCATGCGCGCCAGCCCCGATCAATTCGACCCCGATACCGAGCCCCCCACCGATGGAATCGAAGACATCCGCGCCCCTCGACAAGCTCAAGAGCCAGCTCGCGCAGATTGACGCGCTGATCGCGGAGGGCACGCTCAAGGGCGACGCCGCGCGCCGGCGCCGCGCCGAACTCGAGTCGCGCATCCTCGCCCTCGTCACCGGCGAGCCCGAGGCGGCGGCCCCTTCGGCGCGGCCGTCGCGCGGCCTCGTGCTCGCGGTGACGGCCTTCGTCGTCGCCGTCGGCGCCATCGGCTATGCCTGGCGCGGCAACCGCGACGGCCTGCATGTCGGGCCCGGCGAGAGCGTCGAGGCGGCCGACGGCGGCGGCGGCGCGAATGCGCCGCACGCCACCGACACCGCGCAGATCGAAGCCATGGTGACCAAGCTCGCCGAGCGGCTGAAATCCAAGCCCGACGATGCCGAGGGCTGGTCGATGCTGGCGCGCTCGTACACCGCCCTGGGCAAGTACCCGGAGGCGCTGGTGGCCTACAAGAAGGTCACCGCGCTGAAACCCAACGACGCGCAGGCGCTGGCCGATCTGGCCGACGGCATGGCCACCGCGAACAACCGCAACCTCGATGGCGAGCCGACGAAACTGGTCGAGCAGTCGCTGAAGATCGACCCCGACAACGTGAAGGCGCTGGCGCTGGCCGGCACGGTCGCGTTCAACCACGAGCAGTACAAGGCCGCCGTGGCGGCCTGGGAGCACGCGGCCAGGGGCGCCGATCCGCAGGGCGACTTCACCAAGCAGCTGCAGGGCGCGATCGACGAGGCGCGCAAGCGCGCCGGCATGCCGCCTTCGCCGACGGCCGCGGCGGCACCACCCACCGCGGGCGAGGCCGCAGGCACCGCGCAGGCCCAGCCGGCCGCCGCCGCCGCCAATCCGGCGCAGGCGGTCGCCGGCCGGGTGACGATCAAGCCTGCGGTGAAGAGCCAGGTCTCGGGCGACGACACCGTCTTCATCTACGCCCGCGCGCCGAGCGGCTCGCGCATGCCGCTGGCGATCCTGCGCAAGAAGGTCAGCGACCTGCCGCTGGACTTCACGCTCGACGACAGCCTGGCGATGAGCCCGGCGATGGCGATCTCGACGCAGAGCCAGGTCGTCGTCGGTGCCCGCATCAGCAAGTCGGGCAACGCGATGCCGCAACCGGGCGACTACGAGGTGCTGAGCGCGCCGGTCAAGCTCGGCGCCACCGGCGTCGTGCTCGAACTCGGCGACGTCGTGCGTTAGCGGGCGGCTAGCCGGCGCGGCGGCGGCGGCGCAGCTGCAGCGCCATCAGCGCCAGGCCGGCGGCAAGCAGGCCGGCCCGCGAGGGCTCGGGGACCGCGCTGATGAGGCCGTAGCCGATGACGTTGAAGGCCGTCAGTTCGGTGGCGCTCAGCGCCGGGTTGGTACCGGGCTGGCCGAAGGCGTCCTGCAACTGCGGCGCGTAGCCGGCCGGGATCGGGTTGCTCAGCCAGTCCGCGTAGTCGGCGCCGGCCGTCTGGTTGAAATAGCTCAGCACCGTTTGGCCGCCGTCGATCGAGAAATACGTCGTCGGACTCGTCGAGGCCGCGGTCGTGAAGCTGCGCACGCCGGCGGCCGAATAGCGGTAGAGATCGAGCGCGCCGATCGGGCTGCCGGAGAACCCCTGCCCGAGCATCGAGCCGGTGCCGCCGATGCCCAGCACCTCGTCGATCTCGTGCGTCGCCACCGACTGCAGGCCGTAGAAGCCCGGCAGGGCATTCGGCGGCGACGTGATCGAGGTGTTGAGCGAGACCACCGAGTCGTAGCTGTTGCCACCCACGGTCACCGCTGGCGCGGCGGCGAAGCCCAGGGCCCTGTTGTTGGCCGAGGTGAGGTAGACGTTCGTGCTGCCGTTGACCGGGTTGCCCGAGGTCGGGTCCGCCGGTGCCGCGCCCAGCGAAGCGAAGGCCGTGTGCTGGGCCGCCGTGGCACCGGCCGCGTTGTCGATGGCCTGCAGGGCGTTGTAGTACTGGAAGTAGGTTTGCCCGTAGATGGCGGTGTTGCTGGCGCCCAGGCCCGTGGTCATGCCCTGGAAGTAGATGTTGACCGTGATCGGCGTGGCGATGTCGGCTTCGAGCGCGGCGATCGCGGCATTGATCGCGCCCTCGATGGCACCGGCATTGGCGTTGCCGCTGATCGTCGTGTCGAAGGTCGGAACGATGGTGATGTTGGCGCGCGCCGTCGTCGCGCAGGCCAGCATGGCGGCGCAGGCGAGCATGGCGGGGGCCCAGCGGGTCAGGGGTCGGTTCATGCGGGAGCTTCCTCGGGGTACTGATGCAGCGGTTGCGATACGGGCGCCGAGCGGCCGCGCCGAGGCGCGTGGCTGCCGCACTTGAACGGGCCGACAGGCACACATGCAAGGGCCGCGCCTACTTTCCGACAGTTACTTGCAGGCCACTGTCGAGCAATGGGTTTTGATTCAACCATGGTCCACGAGGCTCGGGCTGCCGACGCCGATGCGCTCCGACTGTTCAGTTTTCCGACACTCGAAACCGATCGTCCGGCATCGCAGGATCAGGCGCTGGCGCCATCGACGACCGCCTGCAGTCCGATCGGATCGGTGATGCGGATCTGCCGGTTGCGCACGAACAGCAGGCCCTCGGCCTGGAACTTCGAGAACGTGCGGCTCACGGTCTCCAGCGTCAGACCGAGGTAGCTGCCGATCTCCTCGCGCGTCATGCGCAGCACGACGGTGGAGGCCGAGAAACCGCGCGCGCGCAGCCGGAAGGTCAGGTTGAGCAGGAAGGCGGCGAGCCGTTCCTCGGCGTACATGCTGCCCAGCAGCAGCATCACGCCGTGATCGTGCACGATCTCGCGGCTGAGGATGCGATGGAACTGCTGCTGCAGGCCGACCACTTCGAGCGCGAGCGCCTCGAGTTCGGCGAACGGGATGACGCAGACCTGCGAATCCTCGAGCGCCACCGCGTCGACCTCGTGGCGGCGGGCGCCGATGCCATCGAGGCCCAGCAGTTCGCCGCCCATCTGGAAGCCGACGACCTGGTCGCGTCCGTCCTTCGACGACAGCCGGGTCTTGAAGAAGCCGGTCCAGACGGCGTAGACCGAATCGAAGCGATCACCGGCCCGATACAAGGTCTCGCCGCGCGCGACCTTGCGCCGCGACGACACGAGACGGCGGTCGACATGGTCGAGCTCCGAGCGCGACAGACCCACCGGCAGGCAGATCTCACGCAGGTTGCAGTTCGAACAGGCCACGCCGCACGTGGACTGGTGCACCGGGCGGAATATCGACTGATCCATCTTCGTCGTCTGGCGGATTTCGGGGCGGTCAGGCTAATTGGCATGATATGCCCCATTTCCTGCGTCGCCCATGTGGTCAACCGAGGGCACCCTGCTTCAAATACAACGCCGTGGCCTGGGCCTGCGCCTCGCCGTTGCGGATGCAATCACCGACCGCGACGCCGCCGCCCCAGTTGGCGCAGAAGGCCAGTCCGGGCAGCGCCGTGGCCGCGGCGGCGGCGCGAGCGACGCGCTCGAGGTGACCGATCTCATACTGCGGTATTGCCCGTTCCCAGCGCGTCACCGCCTGCCATCGCGGCGCCGCCGCGGCACCGAGCAGGGCCCGGTGCTCGTCATGGACCAGGGCCGCGAGCGCGGCGTCATCCAGTTGCAGCAACTCGCCCTGGCGGCGGCCGCCGACGAAGCTCGTCAGCAGCGTGCCATCGGGGCCGGCGCGGCCGGCGTACATCGCGCTGGAGAACAGCACGCCGAGCAGGCGCCGGCTCTCCTTGCGCGGCACGAGGCAGCCGAAGCCGTCGAGCGCATGGCCGACGGCGGCGCGGTCGTAGAGCGAGGCGACGCTGGCCACCGGCGCATAGGGGATGGCCCGCAGCGCGGCAGCGGCGTCGGGCGCCAACGGCGCCAGCAGCTCGGCGGCAGCAGCGGCCGGCGTCGCCAGCACGATCGCGCGCGCGCGCCAGGCGCGCGGCTCGTCGTCGCGCCGCGACTGCAGCGCCTGCAGTGTCCAGAAGCCATCGGCGTCGCGCCGGATCGATGTGACCCGCGCGCCCAGCACGAGGCCGGGCAAGCGGGCGGCGAGTGCATCGGTGAGCAGCTGCATGCCGCCGTCGAAAGAGAAGCTGCGCGCCGCGTTCTTCGCCGCCTCGCCGCTGCGCGCGCGCTCGCGCGCGCCGCGCACCTGGCCGACGATCAGGCTGCCCCAGCGCTGTTCGAGCGCGTGCAGCTTGGGGAACGCGGCGCGCACCGAGATGCGCTCCGGATCGCCCGCATAGACCCCGGCGACGAAGGGATCGATCGCGTAGTCGAGGAACTCGGCGCCGAGGCGTCGGCGCACGAAGGCCGCGATCGATTCATCGACAGCCGCGTCAGCGCGGCGGTGCAGCGGCTCGGCCGCCAGCGCCAGCTTGGCGCGCCACGAGAACAGCCGCGTGGCGAGGAAGGCCGCGGGCGTCGTCGGCAAGTCCTGCAGCCGCCCGCCGCGGACGATGTAGCGCCGCTCGGCCGCCGCCGAGGCGTAGACCCAGCGCGAGCGCAGGCCGATCTCGTCGACGAGGGCGCCGATCTGCGCATGCGTCTCGAGCGCGCTGTTGGGCCCCGTCTCGTAGAGCGCGCCGTCGGCGGCCGTGATGCTGCCGATGACGCCGCCGGCGCGCGGCGCCGCCTCGGCGACGCCGACCCGCCAGCCCAGGCGCTGCAATCGATGCGCGACGACGAGCCCGGAGATGCCGGCGCCGACGACGATGGCGTCGTGCAGATCGGTCAATGGGGTTCCATTCAGTGCCCGCCGGGCCGCCCCAAGGGCACTGACGCCCCCTCGGGGGGCAGCGAGCGAAGCGAGCGTGGGGGTTTCACTTCAGTTCGGCTCGAGCGCGTCGGCGACGAGTTCGGCGATGTCGCGTGCCTGCGCCTGCGACCCGGCGGCGGCCAGGCCGTCGGCCATCATCACGGCGCAATAGGGGCAGGCGGTGGCGATCAGCGAGGGCGAAAGCGGCAGCGCTTGCTCGACGCGCAACTCGTTCATGCGCCGGCCCTGCGTCTCCTCGAGCCACATGCGGCCGCCGCCGGCGCCGCAGCACATCGCCTTTTCGCGGTGCAGGGGGAATTCGAGCGGCTGGTCGGCCACGAGGCGCGCGACGATGGCGCGCGGCGCGTCGAATTCGCCGTTGTGACGGCCGAGATAGCAGGGGTCGTGGAAGACGACGCGCTGCAATTCGCGCCGCACCTGGACGCGGCCTTCGCGCAGCAGCTCGGCGATCACCTGGCTGTGGTGGACGACCTCGTAATGGCCGCCGAAATCGCCGTATTCGTTGCGCAAGGTGTTCAGCGCATGCGGGTCGCAGGTGACGATGCGCTTCGCACCGACGCCGTTGAGCCGCTCGACGAGCGACGTCGCGAGCTGCTGGAACAGCATCTCGTTGCCGAGACGGCGCGCGCATTCGCCGGTCGAACCCTCGTCGGCGCCGAGCATGCCCATGCGCAGGCCGGCGGCGTTCATCACGGTGGCAAAGGCGCGCGCGATCTTCTGGCCGCGCGGATCGAAGGACGCCGCCGAGCCGACATAGAACAGATAGTCGAGCCCTTCGAGATCGGCGGCGCTGCGCACGATCTTCAGCCGCGGCCCCTCGAGCCCGCGCGCCCAGTCGCCGCGCGTGCCGGCGTCGAGACCCCAGGCGTTGCCCTGCACCTCCCAGGCCTCGAACACCTTCTTGAGCTCGTGGGGGAATTCGCCGGCGATCATCACCTGGTGCTGGCGCATGCGGAAGAACTTGTCGAGATGCTCGAGCTCGATCGGGCAGGCCGCCTCGCAATAGCCGCAGCTCGTGCAGGCCCACAGCGTCTCGGGCGCGATGACCTCGCCGACCAGCGGCGGCAGATCGCCGCTGCCGGCGACGATGGCCGCGCGCTGCTCCAGCAGGTGGTGCTTGAGGCGGTCGTTGACGAATTTCAGCGACAGCGGCTTGCCGCTGAGATGCGCCGGACAGGCGTCCTTGCAGCGCCCGCATTCGGTGCAGGTGAAGACATCGAGGCCTTCCTTCCACGTCAGGTCACGCGCCGTCGCGGCGCCGGCCTGCATCTCCGACTCCTCGGTTGCGTTCATCAATTTATCGATGTCGACCGCCGGCACCCGGTTGGCGGGCCGGCCGCGGCGGAAATACAGCGCCGGCAGCGCGGTGACGATGTGGAAATGCTCGCCCGCCGGCAACCAGACGAGGAACGAGAAGACGAGCAGCATCTGCAGCGCGTAACTCAGGCCGGCGCCGAATCGCAGTTGCGCCGGATTCAGCACACCGAACGCCGCGGCGATGGCCGAGCCGACGAAGGCGTGGTCGCGCTCGTCGGCGATCCCCGGATGGGCGTCGGCGAGCAGCGCAAAGCGGAAGCCGTCGAACGTGAAATCGGTCACCATGATGCCGAGGATCAGCGACAGCACCAGCACCGCCTCGCCGTTCGGCTCGAGCCGCGACGGGCGCAGCACGAAGCGGCGCCAGAAGGCGTAGAGCACGGCCGCGACGACCGCGAGCTCGACGCCGTCCTTGAAGGCCGCGAAAGGTCCGCCGAAGGCCGGCGGAAAGGCCGCCGTCTCGACATAGCCGATGGCGATCAGTTGCAGCTTGCGCAGCAGCAACGAGCAGAAGCCCAGGAAGATCACCGCGTGCATCAGCCCGGCGCGCCATTCGCGCGTGACCATGCGCCGCTGCAGCAGCCCTTCGACGAGCACGTCGCGCCAGCGCTGCCCCGGGTGGTCGAAGCGAGGCTCCGGGCGCAGCGCGGCGACGATGGCCAGCTTGCGCCAGGCCAGCACGGCGAAGCCGGCGCAGGCCGCCAGCATCAGCAGGCTCAAGCCGATCGGGCTCATTGCGAGCGCCGCGATTCAGTACCGGCCGTGCTGCTTGACGATGTAATTCGTCAATTCCGAGGCCTGCATCGCCATGCGGCGCTGCATATCGTGGACGGCGCGGATGATCGAGCACATCACGCGGTAGAGCACGCGCGGGTTGCCGGTGATCAGGCTTTCGAGCTTGGCGCGCTCGAGCATCAGCAAGCGCGCGTCGCTGGCCGCCGTCAGCGTCGCGTAGCGCTGGCTGCCGTCGATGAAACCGAGTTCGTGGACGAAATCGCCGGCGCTCAGCGTGACGAGCTGGCTCTGCTCGGGCGTGCCCAGGCTCTTGACGAGCGCCAGCGAGCCTTCGACGATGACGAAGAGCCGAGAGTCGACCTGCCCCTCGCGCGCGATGACGTCGCCGCTGCGGTAGTGCTGCTCGGCGACGAGCGCGGCGAGCACACCGACCTCGTCGGCATCCAGATCCTGCGCCAGCCGCGACGCGCGCACGGCCTCGATCAGCGTTGTCTTGTCCATCACGACCTCCGGTTCGATGGCCGCAGTCTGCGCCGACGCCGCCGCAACGCCTTGCGCTGGGGCAAAAGACGGTGCCGCGCTCGTCAAGGTCGCGTCAGCGCGGCGCACGAAGGCGTCGAGCATCGAACCCGCGACATGGTCGACGGCGGTGCGCGCCAGACGGTCGAAGACGCCGTCGGCGACCTCGTACGAGAGGTCGAAATCGATGCGGCAGCCGGCATCGCCCAGCGGCGTGAGTTTCCAGTCGCCATGGAAATGCTTGAACGGCCCCTCGACCAGCCGCACGTGCAGCCAGTGCGGGCGCTGCTTCGGATTGCGCGTGCGAAACCCGAAGCGGAATTTCAGATAACTGAATTCGATGCGCGCGGCGACCCAGTCGTCGCTGCGTTCGAGGATCGTCGCGCCGACGCACCAGGGCAGGAATTGCGGGTAATGCTCGGCCTGCTCGATGAGGTCGAACATCGCCGTGGCCGGATGCGCCACGAGCACCGAACGTCGGATCTCCAAATGCGAATTCCTTGCAACGAGGGTCGGCGCGAGTGTACGGGTCGATCGCGATCGCGTCGCACCGACCCTGTTTGACATGGATCAGTGACGAGCCGGGTGGCAGGCAGACACTGCGCGCTATTCCTCCGAATGGGTTTGGTCGGCCTTCGGAAAACCAACGATGAGGGGACCACGAGATGACCGAAACCTTCTATGAAGTCATGCGGCGCCAGGGCATCACGCGGCGCAGCTACCTCAAGTTCTGCAGCCTGACGGCCGCCTCGCTGGGCCTGTCGCCGGCCTTCGTGCCGCGCATCGCGCATGCGCTGGAGACGAAACCGCGCACGCCGGTGCTCTGGCTGCACGGGCTGGAGTGCACCTGCTGCACCGAGTCGTTCATCCGCTCGGCGCACCCGCTGGCCAAGGACGTCATCCTGTCGATGGTCTCGCTCGACTACGACGACACCATCATGGCCGCCGCCGGCACCCAGGCCGAGGCGGCGCTCGAACAGGTGATGAAGGAATACAAGGGCAACTACATCCTCGCCGTCGAAGGCAATCCGCCGCTCGGCGAGGACGGCATGTACTGCATGCCGGGCGGCAAACCGTTCGTCGAGAAGGTCAAGCGCGTCGCGCAGGATGCGGCGGCCGTCATCGCCTGGGGTTCCTGCGCCTCCTGGGGCTGCGTGCAGGCCGCCAAGCCGAATCCGACGACCGCCGTGCCGATCGACAAGGTCATCACCGACAAGCCCATCGTGAAGGTGCCGGGCTGCCCGCCGATCGCCGAGGTGATGACCGCCGTCGTCACCTATTTCGCGACCTTCGGCCGTCTGCCCGAACTCGACCGCCAGGGCCGCCCGAAGATGTTCTACAGCCAGCGCATCCACGACAAGTGCTACCGCCGGCCGCATTTCGACGCCGGCCAGTTCGTCGAGCAATGGGACGACGAGGCCGCGCGCAAGGGCTATTGCCTCTACAAGATGGGCTGCAAGGGCCCGACGACCTACAACGCCTGCTCGACGACGCGCTGGAACGAGGGCACCTCGTTCCCGATCCAGTCGGGTCACGGCTGCATCGGCTGCTCGGAGGACGGCTTCTGGGACAAGGGCAGCTTCTACGAGCGGCTGACGACGATCAACGCCTTCGGCGTCGAAGCGAACGCCGACAAGATCGGCCTCGTCGGCGCCGGCGTCGTCGGCGCCGCCGTCGTCGCCCACGCCGCGGCCAGCGCGATCCAGCGCGCCGCCGACAGCAAGAAGAACACCGACCAGGTGGAGAACTGACATGTCCGTCATCGAAACCCAAGGCTTCAAGCTCGACAACGGCGGCCGCCGCGTCGTCGTCGACCCCATCACCCGCATCGAGGGCCACCTGCGCGTCGAGGTCAACCTCGACGACAAGAACGTCATCCGCAACGCCGTCTCCACCGGGACGATGTGGCGCGGCCTCGAGGTCATCCTCAAGGGCCGCGACCCGCGCGACGCCTGGGCCTTCGTCGAACGCATCTGCGGTGTCTGCACCGGCACCCATGCGCTGGCGTCGGTGCGCACGGTCGAGGACGCGCTGAAGATCAAGATCCCCGACAACGCCAACATCATCCGCAACCTGATGCATGCGACGCTGTATTCGCATGACCACCTGCTGCACTTCTATCACCTGCACGCCCTGGACTGGGTCGATGTCGTGAGCGCGCTGTCGGCCGATCCGAAGAAGACCTCGGAGCTGGCGCAGAGCATCTCGAACTGGCCGATGTCTTCGCCGGGCTATTACCGCGACCTCGCGGCGCGGCTGAAGAAGTTCGTCGATTCGGGCCAGCTCGGGCCGTTCCGCAACGGCTACTGGGGCCACCCGGCCTACAAGCTGCCGCCCGAGGCGAACCTGATGGCCGTCGGCCATTACCTCGAGGCGCTCGATTTCCAGAAGGAGATCGTGAAGATCCAAACCATCTTCGGCGGCAAGAACCCGCATCCGAACTGGCTCGTCGGCGGCGTGCCCTGCGCGATCAACATCGACGGCACCGGCGCCGTCGGCGCGATCAACATGGAGCGGCTCGACATGGTCTCGAGCATCATCGACCGCACGATCGATTTCATCGACAACGTCTACGTTCCGGACCTGCTCGCGATCGCCTCGTTCTACAAGGACTGGGGCGCGATCGGCGGCGGCCTGTCGAGCATGAACCTGATGAGCTACGGCGAGTTCCCCGACCTGGCCAACGACGACAGCAACAAGAGCCTGCTGATGCCGCGCGGCGCCATCATCGGCGGCAATCTCAAGGAGATCCAGCCCGTCGACCTGCACGACCCGGCGCAGGTGCAGGAGTTCGTCGACCACAGCTGGTACAAGTACGCCGACGGCACCCAGGGCCTGCACCCGTTCGATGGCGTGACCGAGCCGAATTTCGTCCTCGGCAAGGGCGTCAAGGGCACGAAGACGAATATCGAATCGCTCGATGAGAGCGCGAAGTACTCATGGGTCAAGTCGCCGCGCTGGCGCGGCCACGCGATGGAGGTCGGTCCGCTGGCGCGCTACGTCATCGGCTATGCCAGCGGCAGGCCCGAATTCAAGGACCCGGTCGACATGGTGCTGAAGAAGCTCGACGTGCCGATCACCGCGCTCTTCTCGACGCTGGGCCGCACGGCGGCGCGCGGTCTCGAGGCCTCGTGGGCGGCGCACAAGATGCGCTATTTCTTCGACAAGCTGATCGCCAATCTGAAGGCCGGCAACACGGCCACCGCCAACGTCGACAACTGGGATCCGGCGAGCTGGCCGGCGGCGGCCCAGGGCGCGGGCTACTGCGAGGCGCCGCGCGGCGCGCTCGGCCATTGGATCAAGATCGCCGACAAGCGCATCGCGAATTACCAATGCGTCGTGCCGACGACCTGGAATGCCGGTCCGCGCGACGGCAAGAACCAGATCGGTGCCTTCGAGGCCGCGCTGATGAACACCACGATGGCCAAGGCCGACCAGCCGCTCGAGATCCTGCGCACGCTGCACAGCTTCGACCCCTGCCTGGCCTGCGCCACCCATGTGATGTCGCCGGCGGGGACCGAGATCACGCGCGTCACCGTTCGTTGACCCCCGGGAGACGACCATGAGCAGCAGCACCACAAGTCGCATCGCGCCGACCTACGTCTGGGAGGTGCCGGTGCGCATCTGGCACTGGGTGATGGCGGCCTGCATGGTCGTCCTCGCCGTCACGGGCTACCTCATCGGCAGCCCGCCGCCGTCGATCGGCGGCGAGGCGAGCGAGCATTTCATGTTCGGCTACATCCGCTTCGCGCATTTCGCCGCCGCCTACCTATTCGGCATCGTCTTCGTCTGGCGCGTCATCTGGGCCTTCTTCGGCAATCAGTATTCGCGCGAGATCTTCGTCACGCCGCTGAAGATGCTGACGGCGGATTTCTGGCGCGGCTTCATCGACCAGGTGCTGCATTACCTGTTCATCAAGCGTCATGTGCGGCCCTGGCTCGGCCACAACCCGCTGGCCGTCTCGGCGATGACCTTCATGTACGCGCTGGGCACGGTGTTCATGATCTGCACCGGCTTCGCGCTCTACGGCGAAGGCACCGGGCGCGGCAGCTGGGCCTTCAGCGCCTTCACCTCCTGGGTGATGCCGCTGCTGGGCTACAGCCAGAACGTGCACACGCTGCACCACCTGGGCATGTGGTACCTGGTGATGTTCACGATCGCCCACCTGTACATGGTGGTGCGCGAGGACATCTGCTCGGGCGAGACGGTGATCAGCACGATGATCAACGGCTGGCGCGTCTCCAAGATCGCCAAGGAATGAAGACGATGAGCGCGCTGGTGCTCGGCATCGGCAACGTGCTGTGGGCCGACGAGGGTTACGGCGTGCGCGCGCTCGAAGCGCTCCACGCCGGCTGGCGACTGCCCGACGAGGTGGCCCTCATCGACGGCGGCACGCAGGGCATCTACCTGCTCGAGCATCTGTGCAGCGCCAGCCACGCCATCGTCTTCGACGCCATCGATTACGGCCTGCCGCCAGGCACCTTGCGCGTGTTCCGCGACGCCGAGGTGCCGGTGTGGACCGACCAGGCGATGAGCCTGCACCAGGCAACGTTCCAGGAACTGCTGGCGCTGGCGCATCTGCGCGACCGCTACCCGCAGCGCCTGACCGTCATCGGCGTGCAGCCGCAGACGCTCGACGACCTCGGCGGCAGCCTCAGCCGCGTCGTGCGCGAGCGCATCCCGCAGGCGGTCGAGATCGCCGTCGCCGAGCTCGCGTCCTGGGGCATCGTCGCGCGGCCGCGCGGGCACGAGCCGGCCGAGGCGCTGAGCCCGAGCGCGCTGGCGCTGGCCGATTACGAGGCCGGGCGCCCCGACGCCGAGGCGGCCTGCCGCATCGGCGATTCGCGCTTCCTCAATCCCGCGAAGCCCGTCGACCCCGTCGATGCCGCGCCGGCGAGGGGCGGCTGATGTGCATCGGCGTACCGCTCCAACTCGCCGCGGTCGACGGCTTGCTGGGCTGGAGCGGCGGCGAGGCCATCGACCTGAGCCTCGTCGGCACGCAGCCGGTGGGCACCTGGGTGCTCGAGTTTCAAGGCGCGGCGCGCCAGGTCATGAGCGCCACCGAGGCCGCGCAGACGCTGGCCGCGCGCGCGGCGCTGGCCGCCGTGATGGCCGGCGGCGAAGTCGATATGGGCCAGTTTTTCGCCGATCTCGTCGGACGCGAACCGGCGTTGCCGGCGCATCTGCGGCCGGCCTAGGGAGCATGAAATGACGGACTACAACATCGCGGCCACCGCGGCCCGCATGCAGGGACTGCACCCCTTGCTGCGGCGGCTCGTCGCCGAGACCGGCGTCTCGATCCTGCCCGACGTCGAGGCGCACGACGCCTGGGCCGCCCACGCCGGGCTGGCCATGGCCGTCTACGCCGAGGACCCCGAGCGCTACCGCGAGACGCTGGACCTCGCCGTCGTCGTGCCCGAACTCCACGCCACCGCGGGGCGGCGCTTTCGCGTCGGCCTGCTGCTGCCCGAGGCGGCGCGCGCGCTGGCGCCGCGCTACGGCTTCGCGCGCTGGCCGGCGTTCGTGATGCTGCGCGATGGCCGCTACCTCGGCGCCGTCGACGGCATCCGCGACTGGGACGTCTACATCGGCGAACTCGAGCGCCTGCTCGCCGCCGAACCGGCGCGGCCGCCCTCGGTCGGCATCGCCGTGCGCAGCGAAGGCAGCGCCTCGTCCTGCCACTGAAGGAAAGAATGCCCGCCATGCGATCGATCCCCATTTACGCCGAAAGCGGCGCCATGGCCCTGAGCGACGAACAGGCCGATCCCGAGGTCGACTTCATCGGCATCCCGCGCGAGGTCTCGACCTTCGAGATGCCGCGCCTGCCCGATCCAGGTCCCGCCAGCAGCGCCGCGCATCGTCTGCTGGCGGACTTCGTCGACCGCTACGGCGCCTGGCTCGCCAGCGGCGGCGAGGCACCTGCGCTGGAACTCGCCGGCATCGACGCCGCGACGCGCGTCGTCGTCGACGAGGCGCTCGGCGAGGGCGAGGTCTCGGCCATCGCCGACGCCGGCGACGGCTTGCGGATCCGCATCCAGGAGACCGTCTTCGCCGGCGTCTGGCGCGAGCAGCGCCGCGACGCTGCGGGCCGCACGCTGGACGACCGCCTCATCGGCGCGGCCGTGCCGGCGGTGCTCGGCCGCATCGCGCGCGAGCGCAGCGCGCCGCGCCTGCGCGAGCGGCCGGTGCCGGCCACGGCGATGAACGTGCAGGCGCTGGTGACCGAACTGCAGGATGCGATCGACCGCTGCGACGAGGCGACGCCGGCGCGCGTCATCAACCTGACGCTGCTGCCGCTGTCGCCGGCCGATGTCGGACACCTCGACGCGCTGCTCGAAGGCGGCGCCGTCGTCATCCTCTCGCGCGGTTTCGGCAATTGCCGCGTCAGCAGCACCGCGGCGCGCGATGTCTGGCGCGTGCAGTACTTCAACACGATGCAGACGCTGATCCTGAACACGATCGAGGTCTGCCGCATGCCCGAGGCGGCGCTGGCCGCGCGCGAGGACCTCGAGGAGACGCACCAGCGCCTGGCCGATCTGGTATTGTGGATGGGCACATCGTCCAGCCCATGAACCATCCCCAGCACGACACCACCCCGGTCGGCCTGCGTCACGGCACGCTGGGCCCGACGTCGAAGCTCGAATGCAAGATCTGCTGGACGGTCTACGACCCGGCGATCGGCGACGAGGTCTGGCAGATCCCGCCCGGCACGCCGTTCAGCGCGCTGCCCGAGCATTGGACCTGCCCCAACTGCTCGGCCGAGAAGCACAACTTCCTGTTGATGGATGAGTGAAGCGGCAAGCGCCGCCGCCGCCCTGCAAGCGGTGTTCGAACGCATCTGGCAGGAGCAGATGCGCGACCTGCCGATGGTGAACCCGGCCTTGCGCGTCGAGGCGGTGGGCTTCCGCCCCTGGGCCGATCACAGCCTGGGCGTGCTCGTCACGCCCTGGTTCATGAACCTCGTGCTGCTGCCGCGCGTTGCCGAGCATTGGTGCGCGATCCGCGAGCGCGAGACGCGCGCCTACCGCTTCCCGGCCGGCGTGTTCGAATTCATCGGCGCCCAGGATGCCTCGATCGGCGACTACCAGAGCTGCTCGCTGTTCTCGCCGATGTTCGAGTTCGCCGACCACGAAGGCGCGCGGGCGACGGCGCTGGCGGCCTTGGACGAGTTGCTGGCCGAGCCTGCGGCGCCGGCGCCGCAGCCGGCACCGAAACCCGACGCGGCCGGCGTGAGCAAGCGCGATTTCCTGTTCGGCCGCCGCGGCGATGGCCACAACGATGGCACTGGAGGGTGAGATCGAAGTCGGCCTGCGGCTGGCCGCGGGCCGTGTCGCCGGCGTGCGCATCGCGTCGACGCGGCCCGATGTCGCGCGGCTGATGCTGGAGGGGCGCGAACGCGCCCAGGCGCAGAAGCTGGTGCCGCTGCTGTTCTCGATCTGCGGCCGCTCGCAGGGCGTGGCCGCCGAACTCGCCTGCGCCGCGGCGGCCGGCGAGCCGATCGACGCCGCCGCGCTGCGACGCCTGCCCCATGCGGTCGGCGCCGAGATCGTGCGCGAATACGCCTGGCGCATGCTGCTCGACTGGCCGCAGGCGCTGGGCGAGCCCGCGTCGCCGGCGGCCGTCGCCGCCGCGCGCGGCTCGCTCGCCTGGCAGGGCGACGATGCGGACGGCAGCGCGGCGATCGCGGAGGCGGTCTACGGCATGTCGGCGACCGCGTGGCTGGCGCTCGAGACACCGGCGGCGATCCAGAGTTGGATCGCCGCCGGCGCGACGGTGCCGGCGCGGCATCTGCGCCGGCTCTGCCGTGACGACGAACCCGGCGCTGCGGCGCAAGCCACCGTGCCCTTGCTGCCCGCCACCGACCCCGCGTTGTGGGTGCCGGCGCTGGCGCGCGTCGACGACCCCGACGCCGCACGCCGCCCGACCCGCGACGGCGCAGCGGCCGAGACCGGCGCACTGGCGCGCCGCCAGCAAGATCCGCTGATCGCCGCCTGGCTGGCCGCGCATCCGTCGCGCGTGCCGGCGCGCGCGCTGGCGCGGCTGCGCGAGCTGGCGCTGCTGCTCGCCGGCCGCGGCGACGTCGCGCTCGGCGCCTGCGCCGTCGGCCCCGGCGCCGGCCTGTCGTGGGTCGAGAACGCGCGCGGCCTGCTGCTGCACCGCGTGACGCTGGAACGCAGTGCCGAAGGCGATCGCGTCGCGCAATGGCGCATCGTCGCGCCGACCGACTGGAACTTCCATCCCGAAGGCGCGCTGGCGGTGGCGCTGCGCGGACAGATCGCCGCCGACCCCGATCAGATCAAGTCGCACACCCAGGTCCTGGTCCATGCTCTGGACCCCTGCGTGAGCTGCCGGATCGGGTTCGACGATGCATGAAATGTCGCTCGCGGAGAGCATGCGCGAGATCGTGCTCGAGACCGCGCGCGCCAACGGCGCGAAAACCGTCGCCGCCGTGCGCGTGGGCATCGGCGCGCTCGCGATGGTCGAGCCCGAGGCGCTGCGCTTCGCCTTCGACGTCGTCAAGCGCGATTCGATCGCCGAGACGGCGCGGCTCGAGATCGTGCATGTGCCGGCGCGCGCCTGGTGCCTGGCCTGCTCGCGTGCGGTCGAGGTCGCGTCGCGCGCGGATCTCTGCCCCCTATGCGGCAGCGGCCAGATCCAGATCGACGGCGGCGACGACCTGCGCATCCTCGACATCGAAATCCTCTGACAGGAGCCAACCCATGTGCACGACCTGCGGCTGCGGCAGCGGCGAGACCCGGATCGAGGGCGATGCGCCCGGCACGCACCGCCATGCCGACGGCACCGTCCACAGCCATGACCACGCGCATCGCGCTCACGACCATGGTCACGCGGCGCACAGCCATGGCGCCGGCGACCTGCATTACGGCACCGGTGCCGCCGGCGCCGCGGCGCCCGGGATGTCGCCCAGCCGCATGGTGCAGGTCGAGCGCGACATCCTCGCCGGCAACGACGCCGTCGCGCGCCGCAACCGCGCCGAGTTCGCGCGCCGCGGCGTCTTCGCGCTGAATCTCGTCTCCAGCCCCGGGTCGGGCAAGACGACGCTGCTCGTGCGCACGATCGAGCTGCTGGCGCACCGCCTGGCCATCGCCGTCGTCGAGGGCGACCAGCAGACGAGCTTCGACGCCGACCGCATCCGCGCCACCGGCGCGCCGGCGCTCCAGGTCAACACCGGCAAGGGCTGCCATCTCGACGCCGTGATGATCGAGGCCGCGACCCGGCGCCTCAACCCGGCGCCGGCTTCCGTGCTGATGATCGAGAACGTCGGCAACCTCGTCTGCCCGGCCGGCTTCGACCTCGGCGAGGCGCACAAGGTCGTCGTGCTCTCGGTCACCGAGGGCGAGGACAAGCCGCTCAAGTACCCCGACATGTTCCACGCCGCATCGCTGATGCTCCTCAACAAGGTCGACCTGCTGCCGCATCTGCAATTCGATGTCGAGCGCTGCATCGCCTATGCGCGGCGCGTCAATCCGGCCATCGAGGTGATCCAGCTCTCGGCCACCAGCGGCCAGGGCATGGACGACTGGCTGGCCTGGATAGAACGCGGCGCCGCCGCCGCGGCCGGGCGCGGCTGAATGCCCGTCGCTGACGCCACCGTCGCCATGGCCGCCGCCGTCGAACGCCGCGCGATCCGCGTGCGCGGCGCGGTGCAGGGCGTCGGCTACCGGCCTTTCGTCTACCGGCTGGCGTCGGCGCTGGGGTTGTCCGGCTACGTCTACAACGACGCCGCGGGCGTCGCCATCGAGGTCCAGGGCGCACCGCCGCGGCTGGCCGAATTCGAGGCCCGGCTGCGCAGCGACGCGCCGCCGCTGGCGCGCGTCGAGGCCGTCGACGCGGCTCCGCGCGCGCCGCTGCCCGAGCGGGCCGGCTTCGAGATCCTCGCCAGCCGCGGCGGCGCCGTGACGACGACCGTGCCCTGCGACACCGCCGTCTGCGACGCCTGCCTGGCCGAGCTGCGCGACGCGTCCGACCGCCGCCACCGCTACGCCTTCATCAACTGCACCCAATGCGGCCCGCGCTACACGCTGACGCACGCCCTGCCCTACGACCGCGCGCAGACGAGCATGGCCGGTTTCGTGCTGTGCCCGCAATGCCTGCGCGAATACACCGACCCCGGCGATCGCCGCTTCCACGCCGAGCCCAATGCCTGCCCGGCCTGCGGCCCGGTGCTGCAGTTCGTCGATGGCGGCGGCAAGCCTTTGCCCGGCGATGCGATGGCCGCCACGCTGAAGCGGCTGCGCGGTGGCGCGATCGTCGCCATCAAGGGCCTGGGCGGCTTCCACCTCGCCTGCGACGCGCGGGACGCGGCCGCGGTGGCGCGGCTGCGCGAGCGCAAGCAGCGCGAGGAAAAACCGTTCGCCGTCATGGCCGCCGACCTCGACGCGGCGCGTCGCTGGGTCGAGGTCGACGAGGCCGCGGCCGCGCTGCTGCAGGCGCCCGAGCGGCCCATCGTGCTGCTGCCGCTGCGCGCCGGCGTCGACCTGCCCGGCGTCGCGCCGGGGCTGGCGCAGCTGGGGACGATGCTGCCGTGCACGCCGATCCAGGTCCTGCTGTTCGACGCCGCACCCGAGTTGCTGCTCGTGATGACGAGCGCGAACCCGGGCGGCGAGCCGCTCGTGAAGGACAACGCCGAGGCGCTGCGGCGCCTGGCCGGCATCGCCGACGCGCTGCTGCTGCACGACCGCGACATCGTCGCGCGCTGCGACGACAGCGTGCTGCGCCCGACGGCCGGCGGCGGCGCGCCGCAGTTCGTGCGCCGCGCCCGCGGCTGGGTGCCGCGCGCGATCCGGCTGCCGCGCGCCGGGCCCTCGGTGCTGGCCACCGGCGCCTGGCTGAAGAACACGATCTGCCTGACGCGCGGCGACGAGGCTTACCTGTCGCCGCATATCGGCGACCTCGACAACGCCGCGACCTGCGCCGCGCTGGTCGAGATGGCCGACCACCTCGCGGCCGTGCTCGACATCCGCCCGACGGTCGTCGCGCATGACCTGCACCCCGACTTCTACAGCACGCGCCACGCGCAGCGCATCGCCGCCGAGCGTGGTCTGCCGCTGCATGCGGTGCAGCACCACCACGCGCATATCGCCGCCGTCGCCGCCGAACATCGCTGCGAGGGGCCGCTGCTGGGCCTCGCGCTCGACGGCGTCGGCCTCGGCAGCGACGGCGCGGCCTGGGGCGGCGAGTTGCTGCGCGTCGACGGCGCGCGCTGCGATCGCATCGGCCATCTGGCGTCGATCGCGATGCCCGGCGGCGACATCGCCGCGCGCGAGCCCTGGCGCATGGCGGCCGCGGCGCTGCACGCCGTCGGCCGCGGCGCCGAGATCGAGGCGCGCTTCCCCGGCCGACCGGGCGCGCAGCTGCACCAGATGCTGGAGCGCGGTCTGCGCTGCCCGACGACGAGCAGCCTCGGGCGCTGGTTCGACGCCGCCGCCGGCCTGCTGCGGCTGCGCGAGACCTGCGCCTACGAGGGCCAGGCGCCGATGCTGCTCGAGGCGCTGGCGGGCACCGTGCCCGACCACGCATCCGACGCGCCGGGTGCGCTCGAAGCGCTCGTCACGCTGACGAGCGACGGCGGGCTCGACCTCGCGCCGCTGCTCGACCGCCTCGCCGACGAGCGCGACGCGGCGCGCGGTGCCCTGCTGTTCCACGACGCGCTCGCCGACGGCCTCGCGCGCTGGGTGCTGGCCGCCGCCGCATCCAGCGGCATCCGCACGGTCGCCTGCGGTGGCGGCTGTTTCCTCAACGCGCGGCTCGGCGCGCGGCTGCTGCCGCGGCTGCGCGACGGCGGCCTCACGGTGCTCGAAGCGCAGCAGGCGCCTCCGGGCGACGGCGGCATCGCGCTCGGCCAGGCCTGGGTTGCGCTGTGCGCGATGAACGCCATGAATTCAGGAGATTGACATGTGTCTGGCGATACCGGTGCGGGTGGTCGAACTGCGCGAGGGCGACCAGGCCGTCGTCGAACTCGACGGCGTGCACAAGGCGATCTCGCTCGCCCTCGTCGAGGGCGTGCAGGTCGGCGACTACGTGATCCTGCATGTGGGCTACGCGCTCTCGCGCCTCGACCCCGAGGAGGCGGCGCGCACGCTGGCGCTGTTCGCCGAGTTGCCGACAGCCCCGACAGCCCCGGCGGCGGCGAGCCCCGCATGAAATACGTCCACGAATTCCGCGACGGCGCGCTCGCCGCCAACCTCGCCGCGGCGATCCGCGCCGAGGCGCGGCCCGACCGCCGCTACCACCTGATGGAGTTCTGCGGCGGCCACACGCACGCGATCTCGCGCTACGGCATCACCGATCTGCTGCCGCCTTCGGTGCGCATGATCCACGGCCCCGGCTGCCCGGTGTGCGTGCTGCCGATCGGCCGCGTCGACCTCGCGATCCGCCTCGCGCTGGACCGCGGCGCCGTGCTGTGCACCTACGGCGACTGCCTGCGCGTGCCGGCCTCCGACGGCCTCTCGCTGCTCAAGGCCAAGGCGCGCGGCGGCGACGTGCGCATGGTCTACAGCCCGGCCGACGCGCTGCGCATCGCGCGCGACGAGCCGGCACGCGAGGTCGTCTTCTTCGCCATCGGCTTCGAGACGACGACGCCGCCGACGGCGATCGTGCTGCGCGAGGCCGCGGCGCTCGCGCTGCCCAACTTCAGCGTGCTGTGCAACCATGTGCTGACGCCGGCGGCGATCACCCACATCCTCGAATCGCCCGAGGTGCGCGAGTACGGCACGCTGTCGCTCGACGGCTTCATCGGCCCGGCGCATGTCTCGACCATCATCGGCAGCGCGCCCTACGAATTCTTCGCCGCCGAGTACCGCAAGCCGGTCGTCATCGCCGGTTTCGAGCCGCTGGACGTCATGCAGGCCATCCTGATGCTGCTGCGCCAGCTCAACCAGGGCCGCGCCGAGGTCGAGAACGAGTTCAGCCGCGCCGTCACGCGCGAGGGCAACCTGAAGGCGCAGGCCCTGGTGTCCGAGGTGTTCGAGCTGCGGCGCGAATTCGAGTGGCGCGGCCTGGGCAGCGTGCCCTACAGCGCGCTGCAGATCCGCCCCGCCTACGCCGCCTGGGACGCCGAGCGCCGCTACGGGCTTGTTACCGCGCAGGTGGCCGACAACAAGGCCTGCGAATGCGGCGCCATCCTGCGCGGGGTGAAGCATCCGCGCGACTGCAAGGCCTTCGGCACCGTCTGCACGCCGGAGAACCCGATCGGCTCGTGCATGGTGTCGTCGGAGGGCGCCTGCGCCGCGTATTACAGCTACGGCCGCTTCCGCGAGATCCCGCTCTCGGCGGCCTGACCCACATCAAGGTCGGGCTCGCCGCGGCTGCCGACAATCGTTGCACCGACCCCGGTCTTCAAGCGGCCGATGGTTCTTCCGGCTCACGCCACCACATCAGGAGTGCACTCATGAAAGTCTCGATCGCCACCCTCGCCGCCCTGACCGCGCTCGCCTACAGCGGCCTGGCACTGGCCGGCGCCGAGGACATCATCGAGAAGGAGAAGTGCCACAAGTGCCACACGGCGACGACGACGAAGAAGGGACCGTCGTGGGCTTCGCTGGCCGAGAAGTACAAGGGCAAGGCCGACATGCCGCCCAAGCTCATCCAGATGCTCAAGACCGGCGTCCCGCTCAGCGGCAAGACCGGTGAGGACGACCAGCACAAGAAGCTCGCCGGCGTCAGCGACGCCGACCTGAAGGCCATCGTCGACATCGTCCTGTCGAGCAAGTGACGGCGGCCGGCCCGCGGGCCGGCTCCGCATCCCAACCAGGAGCGCCATCATGGCCTCATCGCATCAAGCCGGCGCGCTGCGCCGGTTCTTCGGCTGGCTGTTCTCGCCCTCGGGCAGCCTCTCGGTCTTCGTGCTGCTGCTGGTGGGCGTCGTCGTCGGCGCCGTCGGCGTCATCGGCACCCAGGTCGGCATCGCGATGAGCGGCACGACCGAGTTCTGCGGCACGACCTGCCATTCGCACGAGAAGTTCGTCTACCCCGACCACAAGCTCTCGGTGCACTACACGAACCGCACCGGCGTGCGCCCCGAGTGCACCGACTGCCATGTGCCGCACAGCTATCCGGCCAAGCTCTTCTACAAGGCCAAGGCCGGACTCGTCGACGCCTTCGCCGAACTCAACGGCACGATCTCGACGCAGCAGAAGTTCGACAAGGAACGCTGGCGCCTGGCCAACATCGTCTGGGACGAGATGAAGGCCGACAACTCGGCCAACTGCCGCAGCTGCCACAACCCGCAGGCCTGGAACCCCGAGAAACAGTCCGAGGACGCACGCAAGGCGCACAAGAAGTTCTTCTCGGGCAAGGCCACCTGCATCGAGTGCCACACCGGTGTCGCGCACAAGGACGTCGAGGATCCGGGGGAAACCCAGAAGGCTGCGGCGCCGAAGTAGCCCGCACATCGCATCCGGATGGGGCCGCGCTTGCGCGGCCTTTTTTTTTGCGGCCGCAACGCGATGACAGATCGGTCACCCCGACTGGCGCAGCCTGCGTACCGGCACACCGACAGATCGCTTTCCGAGAGCCGAGCCTCTATACTGCACAGGATTCTGCAACTTTAACCGGAGCCAGACGGTGGGCTTTTCTGCAAGCGATGTCGTGCCCTTCACTCAGGCACGGGCCAACCTCTCCGAACTCGCCGAGCAGGCCAAGGCAGGCGCCGAGAAGATCATCACCAAGAATGGACAGAGCTATGTCGCGCTGATCGACGCCGACCGGCTCGACTACTACCACCGCCTGGATCGCGAGCGCATCCACCTGCTGCTGCTCGAGGATGCCAAGCGCGGCTTGGCAGACATTGCGGCCGGACGTACCTGCGAAGCCGACGCGGCGATCGCACGGCGCCAGGAACATCGGGCCGCCATCGCCAGCGCAGGGGAACGTCGCCCGCGCGTATCGGCTGGGGCAAAGGCATCGCGCGGCGCGAAGAAGCGTGCCTGACATCAGCTATGTCGTCGAACTGACGGCGGGCTTCGATGAGCGCCTGGACGCCATCGAGGCGTTCCTGACTGAAACCGGTGCGGCGCTCGCTTTCGACGATTTGCTGTCCGAGTTGCGCACCACGGTCATTCCGAATCTGCGCCGATTCCCACGGATCGGTCGACGCTACCTGGACCATCCGCCGCAATCGGCGGAGGCAATGGCCCAGCTCGGCGCGCTGCCGGTGGGCGCACCCGAGTCGCTGCGCGAGTACCTGCATGGCGACTACCTGATGCTCTACACCACAGTCGACGCCGAAGCTACCGTGTACCTGCTGTCGATCCGGCACCATCGGCAGCTTTCTTTCGACTTCGCGCGCTTGTGGCCGCGCGCGTGACCAGGTTCAGGAGCACTGGCGACGCCGAAATTCGGCCCGCCCGCTGATCGCTCGACGCCCGGCGGAAAAAACAGGGGCGAACTCGCGTTCGCCCCCGTCACTTTTTGCGCGACGATTCCGCCGCCACCCGAGGGTCAGCTCCCCGGCGCCTTCGCCCAGGCCATGCACCAGCCGGTGGCGGCGACATGCTTGCGACCGAACATCGCGCAGCCGCCCCATTCATCGCCCTTGGCGCCCTGGAAGAACGAGCAATTCGCGCAATGCTGACTGGCCTCGTGCTTGGCGTACTTGGCCTTGTCGACGAGGTTCGTGTCGTGCTTGTAGCCGAGAGCGACCGCCTGCTCGTCGGTGTCCTCGACATGGGTCGCGGCCTGCGACCGCAGGGAACCCATCAGGGCCCCCGCGGCGACGGCCCGGCCGATGAAGACACGACGGTTGGTTTGCGTCATTTGAAGTCTCCTGCGGCCGTGCGGCCTTACTTGGCCGCGACCTTGGCCGGCGCCTCGCTGGCCTTGGGCAGCTTGAAGACCCAGACCATGCCGCCCTGCTCGAGGAAGTTGACCTTCTTGGCGACATCGCCGCCCCACAGCGGCACCGCACCGCCCCAGCCCGAGACGACGCTGATGTACTGCTCGCCGTTCTGCATCCAGGTCACCGGGGGCGCGACGACGCCGGAACCGGTCTGGAATTCCCAGACGATCTTGCCGGTGCGCGCGTCGGCGGCCTTCAGCAGACCCTCGGGCGTGCCCCAGAACACGAGCCCGCCGGCGGTCGTCAGCACGCCACCCCACAGCGGGGCGCTGTTCTTGACTTCCCAGACGATCTTGCCGGTCTTCGGATCGATCGCGCGCAGCGCGCCGATGTAGTCGTCGTTGATCGTCTTGATCGTGAAGCCGGCGCCGAGATAGGCCGCGCCCTTCTTGTAGGTGATCGGCTCGTTCCAGATCTCCATGCCCCATTCGTTCGAGGGCACGTAGAACAGGCCGGTCTGCGGGCTGTAGGCCATCGGCATCTGGTTCTTGCCGCCGAGGAAGCTGGGCGCCGAGAACACCGAGGTGCCCTTCTTGCCGTCGGCACCCGCCGTCGGGTCGCCCGGGCGGTCGGCGTCGATGAAGTTCGGACGGCCGGTCTTCAGGTCGATGCCGCTGGCCCAGGTGATCTTCTTGACGAACGGGAACGCGTTGGCCAGATGGCCGTTGGTCGCGTCGAGGACGTAGAAGAAGCCGTTGCGGTCGGCCTTGGCGCCCATGCGCTTGCCGTTCATGTCGAAGGTGATGAATTCGTTCACACCGTCGAAGTCCCAGCCGTCGTTGGGCGTGCCCTGGTAATGCCAGACGATCTTGCCGGTCTTGACGTCGATGGCCACCGTCGAGCAGCTGAACAGGTTGTCGCCCTGGCGCAGGTGGCTGTTCCACGGCGCCGGGTTGCCGGTGCCGAAATAGGCCAGGCCGGTCTTGGGATCGTAGGTGCCGCCGAGCCAGGTCGCCGCGCCGCCGGTCTTCCACAGGTCGCCGGGCCAGGTCTGGTTGGTCGTGCCCGAGATGCCGTTCTCGTGCTTGTTGCCGGCGGCGTCATAGGTGTAGCCCATATGGCCTTCGACGGTGGGGCGGCTCCAGACCATCTTGCCGGTCCTGGGGTCGCGCGCCTCGACGCGGCCGACGACGCCGAATTCGCCGCCCGAGACGCCGGTCAGCAGCAGGCCGTTGGCGATCAGCGGCGCCGCGCTGGCCGAGTAGCCCGCGTTGTAATCGTCGATCTTCTCCTTCCAGACCACGTCACCGGTGTTCTGGTCGAGTGCCACGAGCTGCGCATCCAGCGTCGCGAAGATCACCAGGTTGTCGAACAGCGCCGCACCGCGGTTGACGACGTCGCAGCAGGGCATGATGCCGTCGGGCAGGCGATGCTCGTACTTCCACAGCTTCTTGCCGGTGGCGGCGTCGAGCGCGTAGATGCGCGAGTACGACGCGGTGACGAACATCTTGCCGTCGTGGATCAGCGGCTGCGATTCCTGGCCGCGCTGCTTCTCGCCGCCGAAGGAGAACGCCCAGGCCGGCACGAGGCGGGCGACGTTGGCGGTGTTGACCTGCTTGAGCGCCGAGAAGCGCTGGCCCTGGGTGCCGAGGCCCCAGGACAGGACTTCGTTGCCGCTCTTGGCGGAGTCCTCGATCATCTTCTCGGTCACGGCGGCCTGCGCCGTCAACGAGCCTATGGCCAAGGTCGTGAGTACGGAAATCAGCTTCAAACGCATGGATGTGTCTCCTCGGGGTGGTGGGTCGCGTACAGCGGGGCGCGCCGTCGCCAACCCACCCATAAGGGCAACAACCATGCCACCGGCCGGCGGCGCGTTTGGAGCAGCGGCGGGGTCGCCGTGGCCCGGTCCTGGGACGATTCGGCCCGGGTTTGCCCGTGGATTGCTACAGCTTCGAACAACCCGCGCGAAACACTGTCACAGGCTGCGCTTCAACGGCCGTGCTGCAGCACCGTCTGTTCGTAGCGCGGATAGAGGTGGGCGACATTGCGGATGTACTCGGTGTCGAACGCGCCCCAGGTCCTGAATTCGGCCGGCACCGGCAGGCGCAGCACCTCGTTCATCTCCAGGCCGCGCGCGGCGGCGGCGCTGAAAGCCTGGTCGAGCCAGCGCAGGTAGCGCCGCGTGCCGGCTATGGCGGCAACACCTTCGACGACGTCACCATGGCTGGGCACGAGGAAGTGGAGGTTCCAGCCCTCGAGCGTCTGCAGGCTGGCCAGCCAGTTCGCCATCTCGGCGTGCGGCGTCGTCGGAATGCGGCGCGAGAACACGAGGCCGCCGACGAAGGCGACGCCGCTGCCGCGGTCGATCAGCACGAGGTCGCTGGCGGTGTGGCCGCGCAGCTCGCGCAGCTCGATCTCGTGGCTGCCGATGCGCTCGACGCCGGGCACGGCGTCGGTGTCGGGCAGCAGCCGCGCGGTGCCGAGCATCCAGTCGCCGCACAGGCGGTAGAGGTTGTCCTCGTAGGCCGCGCCCTCGCGCGCCATGCCGGCGCGGGTGGCCGGCGTCGCGGCGCGCGGCACGTCGGCATAAGCCTGGTTGCCGAGGAAATAATCGGGGTGCAGGTCGAGGTGGACGACGCGGATCACCGGCTCCTTCGTCGTGCGCGCGATCAGGGCGCGCTGCTGTTCGCCGTAGCGCTTCGTCGGCCCGGTGTTGACGACGATGACGCCGGCGCCGGTGACGATGAAACCGGTGTTGATGATGTTGCAGCCGTTGCCGAGGCTGAAATCGGCGTTCGCGCCCTCGATGACGTAGACGCCGGGGCCGACCTCGCGCGCGGCGAGCCGGTAGTCGAAATGCGCTGCGTCGGCGACGGCCGGTGCCGCCTGCGCCGGCCAGGACACGGACGACAGCGCGACCGGCAGCGCCGCCGCCAGCACCAGCAGCACCGCCGCCAGCAGCCGCCGCATCATTTCACGGCCCCCTCGATGCGGTTGCCGTTGTTGTCGGTGCCGACGAGTTCGAGCGCGCCATGCGGCGCGCCGGCGAAGTCGAAGCTGAAGATCGGGTTCTCGCTCACCGGCTCGTAGGCGTTGAGCCGCATCAGCTCGTGCCCGGCGGCGTCGCGCAGCGAGAGGCGGTTGATGTAGAAGGCCGGGATGCCATTGGCCAGCCCCGTGTCCATCGGGTGCATCACGCGCAGCCGCAGCCGCGTCTCGTCCTCGGGCGCGCCGGGAGCTGTCGAATGGGGGAACAACCGCGCGCTGACCTGGCCCAGCGACTGCGACCAGCTGCCGTCGCGCCGCGTGTCGCCGGGCGTCGTGCAGCCGCCGCCGGCCGAATCGACATAGCCGCCGCCGACATGCCAGACGCCGTCGCGCGTCAGCACCGCGGCGCGCACCGGGCTGGCCTGCTGCAGCTTGAAGCGGAAGCTGACGCGCGGCAGCGCCGTCAGCGGCATGTATTCGAGCACCTTGCGGATCGGGTTGCGGTCGACGATGACGGTGATGCGCTCGATGCCCTCGATGCCGTCGGCGGCGACGCTGACCGGCACGTTCATCGGATCCTCGGCGAAGGACGGCACCTCGACCTTGACGCGGGCGTCGAACACGACCGGCCCGCTGCCGAGGAATTCCTGGCGCAGATCGGGCCAGATCAGCGAGCCGTAGGGGTCCGGCGCCTCGGATGCCGAGGTGGGGGTCCCGACGGGCGCCGCAGCCGGCGGCTCGGGCGCGGCGGCGTTGGCCGCGCAGGCTGCGGCCCAGCCCAGGGTGGCGACGATCGTTGCACGACGGAACATTCAGATTCTCCGATCGCACTCGACAAGCAAATTCCGTGCGTCGACGCGCCGGCCCGCTCAGGCTTCGAGCAGACCGTAGACCTGCTCGGGCAGCACGCGCGCCATGCGCGAGCGATCGACGAGGGTGCCGGCGATGGCGCAGCCGGCGGCGGCGCCGTCGCGGCGCGGCGAACCGGCCACCGGCCGCCCGCGCCCGTCGAGCAGCGCCGTGACCTGGGTCGCTGCGCCGCCCTGGGCGCGCAGCGCGACGACGCCGATCTCGCCGTTCTTCAGCGTCACGAAATCGCCCGGCGGGTAGATGCCCACGGCCTTGATCAGCGCGCCGGCCAGTGGCCCGCCCTGCTCCTCCTCGTACAGCTGGCGCGCGGCGATCTGCGGCAGCAGCGGCGCGCGCAGCGCGCGCGGGCTGATCTTGGCGGCGTAGACGTCGGCGGCGCGCAGCACGCGGGCGATCTCGCCGATGTCGCCGGTGCCGCGCGGGTAGCCATGGGTGCCGGCGCGTTCGTGGTGGTCCTCGACGGCGGTCAGCCAGTCGGTATCGGTGACGCCGCTGGCGCGCAGCATCTGCGCCGAGAGGTGCGGGTGGGCGCGGATCTGCGCCATCTGCTTCGCGCTCGGCGGATCGTTCTGCTCGGCCATCTTCGCCTGCAGCTCGACGGTCGAGGCGTTCATCGTCAGCGCTGCGGCGACGGCCGAGCGTTCGCGCATCGCGTCCCAGCCGAGCTGGCGCGACGTCAGCAGCACGATCGTCGCGGTATGCAGCGCATGCGTCAGCGCATAGAGTGCCGTGCGGCCATGATCCTGGCGCACGGCCATGAAGAGCGCGGCGTCGAGCTGGCGAGCGGCGCGATCGATGTGCTCGCCGACGAAGGCGTCGAGCTCCGGCGCCAGCGCCGCGTCGCGGCCGCAGCGGCGCAGCAGGTCGTCGAGGGTCCAGATCTCGCGCTCGTAATGGTCGAACCAGGTCAGCCGGCGCTGGCTCGGCACCGGCGATGCCCCGGCCGCTTCGGCGACGTGGCGCGCGCGCGCCTCCTCGACTTCGTCGGCATCGGCACAGGCGCCGCGTTCGAGCAGCAGCCTGAGCTGGTCGGCGTCCTGGATCGTCTGCCCCGCCGCCAGCAGCAGGCGGCCCTGGCCGTCGAGGACGCGGAACGGCAGCGGCCGACCCGGCGCCATCAGCGCGGCGACAAGGCCGAGCGGGACGCGTTCGTTCATCTCAGTGCCGCCCGGCCGCCCCGAAGGCACTGAGCGCCCCCTTGGGGGGCAGCGAACGAAGTGAGCGTGGGGGTTTCACTTCACCGGATCCGATCTCGCATGGCTTTCGAAGGTCGATGACCTGCGCGACAGAATAGCCGCGAGCCGACCCACCCGTAAGGGACGAATGCCGATCAAAGGCCCAATCGAGCGCTCATTTGCTCGCGCAGCTGTTGTGCCAGCGCGCGTCGCTCGAGCCCGGCGCTGGCCCGCGGCGCCATCAGCTCGACGCGCACGCGCAGGCCGCGCGCCGCGGCGACGCGCCAGACGCTTTGCAGCAGCGTCGTCTTACCGACATAGGCCGCGGCCGGGCTGCAGCGCTGCTGCGCGTCGTCGAAGCGCAGCACCACCGGCTGCACCGGCGTGGCGGTGGCGATCGCCGCCTGCAGCAGGTTGGCGTGGAAGGGCAGGAGCTCGGGCCCGTCGCCGGTCGTGCCCTCGGGGAACACCGCCACCATGTCGCCGGCGGCCAGCGCCGCGGCGACGGCGTGGACGACGCGCAGCGCGTCGCGCTTGCGGTCGCGCTCGATGAACAGCGTGCCGGCGCCGCGGATCAGCCAGCCCAGCAGCGGCCAGCGCAGCACGTCGGCCTTGGAGACGAAGCGGGCCTGCGGCAGCACGGCGTGGATGGTCGCGATGTCGAGCCAGGAGACGTGATTGGCGACGACCAGCGTCGCGCCGGTGGCAGGCGTGCCGACGACCTCGATCGCGATGCCCAGGCGCTGCAGCAGGCCGGTCGACCAGACCCGTATCGTCTCGTGCCGTGCCGCGGCGTCCAGGCGGGGGAAGCGCGTCATCAGCGCCATGCCGTGCAGCAGGTGCGCGACGGCACGCAACAGGCGCCAGGGCGCGATGGCCCCCTGCTGCATCAGGCGGCGGGTTCCGCGGCCTCGTACGCGACGGTGCCGGCGACGAGCGTCGCGCGCACCCGCCCCGGCAGCGCCATGCCGGTGGCGCCGAAGGCGAACGGCGTGTGCTTGCCCTGGCTGGCGAGCCGCTGCGGCGTGACGCGCCACTCAGACTCGGGGTCGAAGACGCAGAGGTCGGCGACGCCGCCTTCGACGAGGCGGCCGGCGCTGCTGGCCAGCGAGCCGAGCGCGTCGCCGAGCACGCGCACAGGGTCGAGCGTGACGCGCGAGAGCGTGCGCGTCAGCGGCAGGCCGCTGTCCTGGCCCCAGCGCAGCGCCAGGCTCAGCAGCAGCTCGAGCCCGGTGGCGCCGGGTTCGGCCTCGCCGAAGGGCAGGTTCTTCATGTCGTCGGCGACCGGGTTGTGGTCGGAGACGAGGGCGTCGATCGTGCCGTCGGCGAGTGCGGCGCGCAGCGCGCTGCGGTCGGCGTCCTGGCGCAGCGGCGGCGTCAAGCGCATGTCGGGGTTGAAATAGCCGATGTCGACGTCGGTCAGGTGCAGCGAGTTGATGCTCACATCGGCCGTCACCGCCAGCCCGCGCGCCTTGGCCGCGCGCAGCAGCTCGACGCCGGCGGCGCTGGACAGGCGGCAGAGATGGACGCGGGCGCCGGTGACGCGCACGAGTTCGAAGATCAGATGCAGCGCCACCGTCTCTGCGATCACCGGCACGCCGGTGAGGCCGAGCCGCGTCGCCACGGCGCCGGCCGCGGCGACGCCGCCGCCGAGCCAGGCGTCGAGCGGCCGCAGCCAGACCGTGTAGCCGAAGGTGGCGGCATATTGCAGTGCGCGCAGCAGCACCAGGCTGTCGGTGACGGGCACGTCGGCCTGCGCGTAGCCGACGCAGCCGGCATCGGCGAGCTGCGCCATCTCGGTCAGCACCTGGCCCTGCAGGCCGCGCGTCAGCGCGCCGAGCGGGAAGACGCGGCAGCGCGAAAGCTTGCGGGCGCGGAACTTCAGCATCTCGACGAGCCCGGACTCGTCGAGCACCGGGTCGGTGTCGGGCGGGCAGACGAGGCTGGTGACGCCGCCGGCGGCCGCCGCGGCGAGCTCGGATTCGAGCATGCCCTCGTGTTCGTGGCCGGGTTCGCGCAGCCGCGCGGCGAGGTCGACGAGGCCGGGCGCGACGACGAGGCCGGCGGCCTCGATGACGCGCTCGGGCGCGAAATCGCGCAGCGCGCCGATGCTGACGATGCGGCCCGAGGCGATCGCGATGTCGGCGATCTCGTCGCGACCCGAGGCGGGGTCGACGAGGCGGCCGCCGCGGATCAGAATTTTGACGGTCATGCCTGATTCCCCGCGATCGTGCTCATCACCGCCATGCGCACCGCGATGCCGAAGGTGACCTGGGGCAGGATCACGCTGTGGCCGCCGTCGGCCACGGCCGAGTCGATCTCGACGCCGCGGTTGATCGGCCCCGGGTGCATGACGATGGCGTCGGGCTTGGCCAGCGCGAGCTTGTCGGGCGTGAGGCCGTAGCTCTTGAAGAACTCGCCGGCGCTGGGCAGCATCGCGCCGCTCATGCGCTCGTTCTGCAGCCGCAGCATGATGATCACGTCGGCGCCGCGCAGCCCCTCGGCCATGTCGTGGCAGACGCGCACGCCCATGCCGGCGAGGTCGCCCGGCACCAGCGTCTTCGGCCCGACGGCGCGGATCTCGGGCACGCCCAGCGTCGTCAGCGCGTGGATGTCGCTGCGCGCGACGCGCGAATGCACGATGTCGCCGACGATGGCCACTGTCAGCTCGCTGAAGTCGCGCTTGTAGTGGCGGATCGTGTACATGTCGAGCAGCCCCTGCGTCGGGTGCGCGTGGCGGCCGTCGCCGGCGTTGACGACGTGCACATGCGGCGCGACATGCTGGGCGATCAGGTACGGCGCGCCGCTCTCGGCGTGGCGCACGATGAACATGTCGGCATGCATCGCGCTCAGGTTGGCGATCGTGTCGAGCAGGCTCTCGCCCTTGGCCGTCGAGCTCCTGGCGATGTCGAGGTTGATGACGTCGGCCGACAGGCGCTTGGCGGCGATCTCGAAGGTCGTGCGCGTGCGCGTGCTGTTCTCGAAGAAGAGGTTGAACACGCTCTTGCCGCGCAGCAGCGGCACCTTCTTGACCTCGCGGTCGTTGACGCTGAGGAAGGTGCCCGCGGTGTCGAGGATCTGCGTCAGCACGGCGCGCGGCAGGCCCTCGATCGTCAGCAGGTGGATCAGCTCGCCGTTCGAGTTGAGCTGGGGGTTGCGGCGGGCCAACATCAGTCTGATTCCTTCACGGCGAAGCTGATGCGCCCGTCGTCGTCGCGCGTCAGCGCCAGCTTCTGCGTCGCCGGCAGCGTGACGCGCGCGGCCGAGTAGGCGGCGGCCATCGGCAGCTCGCGGCCGCCGCGGTCGACGAGCACGGCCAGCGTCACGCTGGCCGGGCGGCCGAAGTCGAACAGCTCGTTGACGACGGCGCGCACGGTGCGGCCGGTGTAGAGCACGTCGTCGACGAGCAGGATATGGCTGCCGTCGATCGCGAACGGCAGCTGCGTCGCGCCGCTGGCGGCAGCGAGTCCGCGCTCGGAGAAATCGTCGCGGTGCAACGTGCTCGAGATCACGCCGTGCGCGCCCGGCAGGCCGAGGTCGCGCTGCAGCCGCTCGGCCAGCCAGGCGCCGCCCGACCAGATGCCGACGAGGACCGAGTCCGGGCGCAGCAAGGCGCGCACACCGGTGCGCAATTCGGCGTAAAGCGCCTCGGCGTCAAGCTGCAGCAGCATCGTCTTGGGGGGGCGCCGCGGCGCCGGAAGCAAAGTACTGGTCGAGGATCAGCGCCGCGGCGGCGGCGTCGAGGTCGGCGGCACCGAACTGGGTGTCGCTGCGTGCTGCGGTGGTCGTGTAGCGCTCGTCGACCTCGTGCACCGGCAGGCGGTGGCGGCCGTGCAGCTGGCGCGCGAAGCGGCGTGCGCGCAGCGTGTTCTCGTGCTCGGCACCGTCGGGATGGAAGGGCACGCCGACGACGAGCGCGTCGGGCCGCCACTCGGCGATGAGTTTGGCGATCGCCGCCCAGCGCGCGTCGCCCTCGGCGGCCACGGTCGTCAGCGGCTCGCCGCAGCGGCGCAAGGTGTTGCCGGCGGCGACGCCGACTCGGCGCGTGCCGTAGTCGAAGGCCAGCAATGTGCTCACGCCGTGCCCCGTCATGCGTGCCCTGCTTCCTGCGAGAGCATGCGCGGATCGATGCCGAGCAGCGACAGCGCGCCGTCGTAGCGCTGCTCGATCGGCGTGTCGAAGATGATCCTGGGGTCGGCGCCGACGCTGAGCCAGCCGTTGCGCCCGATCTCGTCCTCGAGCTGGCCCGGCTGCCAGCCGCTGTAGCCCAGCGTCACGAGCACCTTCTTCGGGCCATGGCCCTCGGCCATCGCCTCGAGCACGTCCTTGCTCGTCGTCATCTCGAGGCCGCCGGGGATCGACAGCGTCGAGTTGTAGTTGGCGTCCAGCCGCTCGTGCAGCACGAAGCCGCGTTCGGTCTGCACCGGGCCGCCGAAGAACACCGGCTGCTCGGCGAGTTCCTCCTGCGGCAGCGTCAGCTCGACCTTCTCGAACAGGTTGCGCAGCTTGATGTCGATCGGCTTGTTGATGACGAGGCCGAGCGCACCCTTCTCGTTGTGCTCGCAGAGGTAGACGACGGTGCCGGCAAAGGTCTCGTCGGCCATGCCGGGCATCGCGATCAGGAACTGATTCGTGAGGTCGATGCGGTCGCCGCTGGGCATGGCCGGGATTCTATTCCGCGGTCACACTCCGGGTCGTGCAAACGCCCCTCGACTCCGCCCTCGTCTGGCTGCGCCGCGACCTGCGCGTCGACGACCACGCCGCCCTCTACCACGCGCTGCGCGCGGCGCGCCGCGTCTGGTGCGCCTTCGTCTTCGACCGCGCCATCCTCGACGCGCTGCCGCGCGCCGACCGCCGCGTCGAGTTCATCCGCGACAGCCTCGTCGGCGTCGACGCCGAGCTGCGCGCGCTGGCCGCCTCGCATGGCATCGACGGCGCCGGGCTCATCGTGCGCCACGGCCGCGCCGACGAGGATCTGCCGGCGCTGGCCGCGCGGCTGGGCGTGCAGGCCGTCTACGCCAGCTTCGATGACGAGCCGGCCGCGCTGGATCGCGACGCCCGGGTGCGCGGCCGGCTCGCCGACCAGGGCATCGCGCTGCATCTGTCCAAGGACCACGTGGTGTTCGCTCGCGACGAGGTGATGACCCAGGGCGGCGGGCCGTTCTCGGTGTTCACGCCGTACAAGAACGCCTGGCTGCGCAAGGTCGACGATTTCTTCCTCTCGGCCTGGCCGGTGGCGCGGCATGCCTCGGCGCTGGCGCCGCTGCCTGGGGACCTGGCCCCCGGTGGCGACGCGGCCGGCATCCCGGCGCTGGAGGCGATCGGCTTCGAGCGCACGAACCTGCACCGGCTGCGCCTGCCCAGCGGGCCGGCGGGCGCGCAGGAACTGCTGGCCGACTTCGTCGAGCGCATCGACGACTACGACAGCAAGCGCGACTACCCGGCCGTCAAGGGCCCGAGCTACCTGGGGCCGCATCTGCGCTTCGGCACGGTGTCGATCCGCCAGCTCGCGCGGCTGGCCTGGCAGCGCTGCCAGGGCGGATCGCGCGGCGCCGAGGTCTGGCTGTCGGAGCTGATCTGGCGCGATTTCTACCACCAGATCCTGCACCACCACCCGCATGTCGACGGGCACGCCTTCCGCCCCGTCTACGACAACATCCGCTGGGACCATGGCAAGGCCGCCGACGCGCTGTTCGCGGCCTGGTGCGAGGGCCGCACCGGCTATCCGCTGGTCGATGCGGCGATGCACCAGATCAACCAGAGCGGCTACATGCACAACCGGCTGCGCATGATCGTCGCGAGCTTCCTGACGAAGGACTTGGGACTGGACTGGCGGCGCGGCGAGGCCTATTTCGCGCTGCATCTCAACGACTTCGATCTGGCGTCGAACAACGGCGGCTGGCAATGGGCGGCGTCGACCGGCTGCGACGCCCAGCCCTGGTTCCGCATCTTCAATCCGGTGACGCAGAGCCAGAAGTTCGACCCCGAGGGACGCTTCATCCGGCGCTACCTGCCGGCGCTGGCGGGTCTGCCGGACAAGCTGATCCATGCGCCCTGGCTGGCGCGGCCGATCGACCTCCAGGCGGCTGGGGTGGTGCTGGGACGCGACTATCCGATGCCCGTGGTGCAGCACGACGAGGCGCGCAAGAGGACGCTGGAGCGGTATGGGGTGGTGAAGGGCTGACGACCCTGGGTGCCGCACATTTCAAGTGAGCGCGTTGGCGCTCGCATGCCTGCGCCGCTGCGGCAAAGGCGGCTGCGGCCCGGGCGCCGCATCCGCCTTTGCGACGCCGTGGGTGGTTCGGATGCAGGTACGCAAGCATCGGTGTCGCGCTGCTTCGGGCTTTCGACTTCAAGCCTCACGGCGGCGGTTTCGGGCAGCCCTGGGATTCGACATACGACTTGAACATGACTTCGTACTCTTCGAGCGAAGGCATGCCCGCCGCCTCGCGGCGTTCATTCACCTTCCGACGATCATCGAGCGGTTGCAATTCGAAGGCGCAAGAACCATCCATCTTCATCTGCGTTCCGTAGGGCTGCGGTCGTCCAATATCCATCTGCTGAAACAGCCGCGGCGCATGCGACAGATCGACTTTGCCGGTGGGCAGATCGCGATAGTCGATGTGCCGCCTCAGGGCCTGGTCGACATCGACCATCACCTTGAGGTCGTCCACGTATTCCTTGCACGCGGATGTCACGGCCTGGCTTGCGCCGGTGACCGCGAGCATCATGGCGACACCGATCGATACCTGCATGACCGACGACCCGGATTCGATCGACTGCATTTGGCTGGCGCCTCACTCGGCGACGACCGCGTAAGCAGCGCCTTTGACGCAGTCCTGCGCACTGCTCACGTTGTCGAATGCGTCGACGGTCAGCGTACCGAATCCCATGCCCGTCATGCCGGCCCAGACGAACGCCAGGTCTCCCGCCTTCGCGTCGAACGTGAACACGCCGCTCTGGCCGCCGTAGATCCCGTCCCGCTTGAGAAACACCTCGTGCTTGCCCGGCTTCACGATCGCATGCGCGAACATGTTGGGCTTCAAGGTTCCGATGGGCTGGTTGTCGACCATGACGATGGTTCTGACGCCAGCGGCGAACAGCAGCGCCTGTTCGCGACAGACATAGAGACTCACCGCATCGGGCAGGGGCAGGAACTTCTTCAGCTCGGCTTCCGAAACCTTGTCACCGTACTGGACCGAGGCGCAAGCGCCGAGCAGAGCGATGGAGCTGATCGCGACCATCCTGGCGATTTGATTCATGGCAGGGCCTCCTGGGTGTGCAAGGCGAAGTCTAACGCTCAATGTCATCGGCCATGACGGACCAGGCGGGCCGGGTCAGGCCACGACGAGACTCTTGTACATGACGTAGGCATCCACGTAACCCAGCGTCGAGTGATTGAATGCGTGGGGCAGCATGCCTACGATTTCGAAGCCGAGCTTCTTCCACAGCCGAACCGCGACATCGTTCGTGGAGACAACCAGGTTGAACTGCATGGCCCGGTACCCGAGACGTCCGGCCTCTGCTTGAGAGTGAATGCACAGCTCCGATGCCAATCCCCGACCTCTGGCGGCGCTTGACACGACGTAGCCGCAATTGCATACGTGACTGCCCAACCCGGGCTGATTCGGTTTCAAGACATAGGTGCCGAGTATTTCACCCCCGTCCGAGGTCGCGACATAGGTAGCCTGCGGAACGTCGATCCATGCATGGCGAATCTGGGCCTCTGTGCTTTGGGGAGAATACGCGTAGGTATCACCCGTCTCGAAAGTGGCTTTCAGGATCGGCCACAGCGCGGGCCAGTCTTCGGCTTGAAACGGTCGAATGACGGTCATGATCTAATTGCGGTCTAATTCTGGAGGAAGCCGGCGCGCGGAGACAGGCGCCGAATGGCTGCGGAAAGGCAATAAACAACGTGGCCTGGAGCGGCTAGGCGTCGCCCGCCGGAGCGGATCAGGTTCGGCGAGCGGTCAGGCAGCATTTGAAGTTGAGGCAGGAAGGCTTCGGCCGTTGAAATGAAGCTCCAATCCCGGCGTGCTTCCAACAATGGTGCCGAGCCATGCTTCGATAGCCGGCAGGTCAGTTGCAAGGGGTTGGAGCTCGTCTCGCACGCGCCCCGAAATTGAATTTCCTGTAGATCCCGCCTCGATTTGAACGCATTCTTCGCTGCTGAGGTAGCCATGGTGATAGATCAGCCGAGCCTCGCAGTCTCGCTTTTGTACGACTACGGTCAATTCACTGCACAACGCATTGATCAAGGAGATTCCAATGCCCTGAAGCTGGATCTGACATCCAGGGGCCGCGCCGAACGGGTACTGCAGATGCGTGTAGACAAGTTGCATGTAGGGAACACCGGCTACTGTTCGATCAATGGCATGGCCGCGACCGTTGTCAGTGATGCTGAATCTGGGGCCGTCAACCTCGATGACGATCACCGAAGCGTGGCCGGTTTGAACCTCAGCAAGTGAGTACAAGGTCAGCGCACGCACCACATGGGCTGTGACATCTGCGAACGTCGTATTCAATGCAGTGGACACGGCTGGTATTGGAAGTGGACCGCAAAGGTGTGAGTTGCGCTGCCTAACGTTGGAAGTCCCACGCCCCTATGGAGGGGGTCAGGCTCGCCAATTAGGCATCGCGTTTGGGCGGCTCGAGGGATTCGCGATCGTAGTAGTCAACCGTGCTCTCCGCGCGAACCATCTTTCGAAAGACAGGTGCGCCAGGTGCAGATGAGAAGATGCCCATCTTGCTGGAATCCGGATACTCACAGACCTCGGTACCCGACTGATTCGATAGTGACAGGTAGCGCATGGGCACTGTCCCGGTGTTGATGATCTGATGCGCGACGCTGGCGTCTCCGATTGGGCATGCGATGACGTCGTGCTTTCGAAGCTTGAACCGACGATCACCGAAGCGCAGTTCGCCTTCGCCATCCAGGATGAGGAACATTTCTTCCTCCTCCCGGTGGGAGTGGAACGGACATTGCGCCTTCCCTGGCGGCAGTTCGGTGAGGTTGTATCCCAGCTTGCGGGCGCCGATGCTTGCGCTGAATAGGGCGCGCCTGGACGCGTAGTACCCGTTGTCTTCGACGTCATCGAACTCCACGTCATCGAGATTCACGAGAGGCTTGTTCATTCTTGCATCCTGGGTGGCGATCAGCGAGGACTTCCCGCCGGGCGCGTCACGATTGGTGCCGCGACTCCTGACGTGTGGCAAGACTCGAGGTTACACCTTCAACCGGAATGCGCTAGCAACCAGGTGTCGCGGATGTGCTGCTCCGATGAGAGTCATTGAACTCGCCTTTGAACGGACCACTACGGCAAACATCCCGAACGCTGGGAAGCTCCGCATGGACGCGCTGGCTGCTTTGCGCTGTGGCACGCCGAGGCAGATTTCCTGGAGGCGACCAACTTGATTGATGCGCGTACACGCCTACCGCACTTGCGCCTCTACCCGTCCTGGCGCGCCGCAAAGCGCGGACAAAAATCGGATTTGTCGGCTGAACCGGCACGGCGCTCGCCGCGCCTTGGCACCACTAGAACAGCACGACCTCGCTGTCCCGCGACGCATCGACCAGCTTGCCCGCATCGATCAGCGTCTGGTAGTCGTGGACCTGGTTGCGGCCCGACTGCTTGGCGTGGTAGACGGCCTTGTCGGCGCGCTCGAAGGCCGCGCTCGGCGTGTCGGTGGGGCGCACCTCGGTGATGCCGATGCTGATCGTCAGCCGGCCGACCTGCGGGAAGGTCGTGCGCTCGACATTGCCGCGCATGCGCTCGAAGGCGGCGAGCGCCGCACCGGCGCCTTCGCAGCGCATCAGCACGACGAACTCCTCGCCGCCGAAGCGGTAGATCTGGTCCTGGAAGCGGAAGCTGCTGCGCATCAGCCGCGACATCAGCAGCAGCACCTCGTCGCCGATCAGGTGGCCGAAGCCGTCGTTGACGCGCTTGAAATGGTCGATGTCGATCACCGCCAGCCAGGTCCCGCTGCCCGTCTCGACGCGCCGGTCGCCGCCGACGCGGTCGAGGTACGGCGAGGCGACGACGCGCATGAAGCTGTCGTCGAAGGTCTTGCGGTTGAGCAGGCCGGTCAGCGTGTCGCGCTCGCTGTAGTCGAGCAGGCGATGGAAGTTGCGGTAGACCTTGAGCACCGTCTCGACCTGGCGCCGCATGTCGTCGGCCAGCGGCGCGTCGGTCTCGATCTCGAGCACGCCGTAGGTCTCGTTCTCGGTACTGAGCGCGAAATAGGCGCGCGACGGCAACCCGGGGACGATCAGCGTCTCGTCGCAGCTCAGGCAGGCCAGCCGGTCATGATCGGAATCGAGCCGCGGCAGGCTGGCGAGATCGCTCCACAGCGGATCGGAGACCGGCGCAACGTCGCCCGGCGCGATGCGCGCCCGCATCAGCCAATGCTGGTCCGGCGCGATGCCGACGCTGCGGTAGATGGCAATCACCGCCGGCGGCAGCAGGTCGCGGAACGCGCTGACGATCGTCGCGTCGAGCAGATCCCGGTCACGGAATCCGGTCAGCTCGGCCAGGTGTTCGACGACTCGGGACATGAAGGCAGATCCAGTTTCAGGCTTCCATCGATGCCGGACATCCGGCATCGGCCCCGGCCGCCCGATTCACGCCGGGATGTCGGCCCCGGCGTATCGCGCCACCAGCGCTAGCAACTCCTCTTCGGCATATGGCTTGCCCAGATAATGGTCGACGCCCAATTCCGCTGCGTAATCGCGGTGTTTTTGCGCGATCCGTGAAGTAATCATCACGACGGGGAGGTCGGCCAGCCGCGGCTCGGCCCGCACGTTGCGTACGAGATCGAAGCCGTCCATGCGCGGCATCTCGATGTCCGACAGCAGCAGCGCCGGGCGCTCCTCGGCCAGCCGCTCGAGCGCCTCGAGGCCGTCCTTGGCGGTGACGACGCGGTAGCCCTCGCGCACGAGCAGCCGCTGGGTGACGCGGCGCACGGTCAGCGAATCGTCGACCACCAGCACCATCGCCGCGCGCTGGGGCTGCGGCTCGGCTGCGCGCACCGGCTCGTGGCCGCGGCGCATGCGCTGGCGCGCGGCATCGCCGTAGAGCGCGGCCAGCGCCACCGGGTTGTAGATCAGCGCCACCGTGCCCGAGGGCAGCAGCGTCACGCCGGCCAGGCCGGGCATGCGCGAGAGTTGCGGCCCGACGTTCTTGACCACGACTTCCTGGTTGCCCACGACCTCGTCGATGTGCAGCGCGACGCGCTGCGTGGCGCTGCGGATGACGACCAGCGCCTGCGTGCGGCCGACGATCTCGCCGCGCCCGCTGCCCTGCAGCAGCGCCGGCAGCCAGTAGAAGGGCAGCGCCTCGCCGTTGAAATCGCTGCTGCCGCTGTCGTACGAGCGCTCGATCTCGGCGCTGGGCACGCGGCGCACCAGTTCGACCAGCGTCGACGGCACGGCGACGACGAGGTCGCCGCAGCGCAGCATCACGACCTGGGTCACGGCGGTGGTCAGCGGCAGCAGCAGCTTGAAGCGCGTGCCGCGGCCGGCCTCGGTGGCCGTCTCGACGCGACCGCCCATGCCGTTGACCTCGGCGCGCACGACGTCCAGGCCGACGCCGCGGCCGGCCAGCTCGGTCACCGACTCGGCGGTGCTGAAGCCGGGCGCGAAGATCAGCTGCGCCAGCTCGGCATCGCCGGCGTGGGCGTCGACGAGACCGCGCTCGATGCCGCGCTGGCGGATGCGCGCGAGGTCGAGTCCGGCGCCGTCGTCGGCGATGTCGACGGCGACTTCGTTGCCGGCCTGCGAGACGGTGATCGTGATCAGCCCGCTCGGATCCTTGCCCGCCGCGGCGCGCGCCGCCGGCATCTCGATACCGTGGGCGACGCAGTTGCGCAGCAGGTGCTCGAACGAGCCGGCCATGCGCTCGAGCACGCCGCGGTCGATTTCGATCGCGCCGCCGACGATCTCCAGCCGCACCTGCTTGCCGCTGTCCTTGGCCGCCTGGCGCGCCGTGCGGTAGAGGCGATCGGCGAGGCTCTCGAATTCGATCATGCGCGTGCGCAGCAGATCGTCCTGCAACTCGCGCGTGAGCCGGTTCTGCGCCGCCAGCTGGTCCTCGGTCGACTGCAGCGTGCGCTGCAGGCCGCGCTGCAGCGTCGCGACGTCGTTGACCGATTCGGCCATGAAGCGCGTCAGCTCCTGGAAGCGCGTGAAGCGGTCCATCTCGAGCGGGTCGAAGGCCTGCGCCGCGGCCTTGGCGGCCTCGATGCGGGTCGAGATCTGCGTCTCGGCCTGGACCTCGATGTCGCGCAGCTGGCGGCGCATGCGCTCGAGGCTGTCGGTGAGGTCGCCGAGCGAGCTCTGCATCTGGCGCACGTCGCTGTCGATGCGGGCGCGCGTGATGCTGACCTCGCCGGCCTCGTTGACCATGCGGTCGAGCAGGCCGGCGCGCACGCGCACGACGGCGCCGGCGGCCGACGGACGCTCGATGGGCGCGGCGGCGGCCATCGTGGCGCCAGCGGCGAAGCGCTGCCAGTCGATCGTCGGCGGCGGCGCGGCCGGCGCAGCCTGCGCGGCGGGCGCGGGGACCGGCGCGGTCGGGGCAAGCGGCGCCTGCGGATGTACGACGGGCGCGGCGTCGGACGCGGCGGACGCAGGCGCTTCGTGCGCCGGCTCGGCAGGGACCGGCGGCTCGGTGGCCGGCGCGACCGGCGATGCGGCAGACGCCTCGCTCGCGGCGGGGGCAACAGGTGCAACAGGTGCGACAGGTGCGACAGGTGCGACAGCGCCCAGCGCCGAAGACGCACGATGTTTGCGCAGGCGCTCGAAGAGCGCGCTCATCGCGTCGGCGCGCGCCAGCAGCGGTTCGATCTCGTGGGCCTGCGCCGGTCCCTGCGCGACCAGCGACTCGATCGCCGTCTCGAGCCGGTGCGCCAGCTCGCCCAGCTGCATCGCGCCCGCCAGTCGCGCCCCGCCCTTCAGCGTATGCAGCGTGCGCATGCAGGCGGTGGCGCCGTCGACGGCGGCGGGTTCGTCGTGCCAGACGCGCAGTCGCGACTGCAGCTGCGGCAGCAGTTCGTCGGCCTCTTCCTCGAAGATCGGGAACAGCTCGGCATCGATCTCGTCGACCGTGTCGAGGATCTCGCTGTCCGCGTCGTCCGGTTGACCGGCCGCGGCCGCCGCGTGCGCCGGCGCTGCCGGTTCGGGCGCCGCGGCCAGGCGCTCGATCAGCCCTGGCGGCACCGGGTGCAGGAAGCCGGCGGCGAACTGGTGCAGCAGGCGCCGGATCTCCTCGGCGCTGTCGGCGTAGAGCAAGGCGTCGCCGGCGCTGCCCGGGCCCTGGGCCTGCGAGCGCATCAGCGCATGTTCGAGCGCACGCGCCAGCGCCGAGAGCTCGGCGTAGCCCACGGTGGCCGAACTGCCGGCCAGCGAATGCGCGAGCGCGATGCTGGACTCGGGCACCGCGTGGTGCTCGTGCTCCACGCCCCATTCGGCGAGCTCGGTCGAGAGCCGGCGCGACAGCTCGTCGGCCTCGTTGAGGAAGATGTTGAACAGCGGAATGCCGATGCGCAGGTGGCCGATGACCTTCACCGGCTCGTCGTCCTCGAGCGCCGGCTCGATGGCCGGCGGCTCGCTCGGCGGGACCAGGTGCAAGGCCGGCGGCGCGTGCGCGGCCGGCGCGGCGGCGAGCGCCGCGGCGGCGGCCATGGCGGCGAATTCGGCCTCCTGGGTGGGCGCCGGCGCCGCGCTCGCGGGCGGCTCGTCGGCGAGGTCGACGAAGGCCTGCACCGGCTCGTGCGGCGCTTCGTGCGGGGCTTCGTGCGGCGGTTCGTGTGCCGCCTCGTGCGCGGGCTCGGGCGCCGGCTCGACGAGCGGCTCCGGTTCCGGCGCCGCGGCCGGCTGCTCGGCGGCGAGCATGCGGTCGAAATCGGCGAAATCGAGTTCCACCGCCTCGGCTTCGGGCAGATGCGCCGGCGCCGCCGGCGCCGCGGGCTCGCCGAGATCGAATTCGAAATTCAAGCCTTCGTCGGCGGCCGCTTCGGTGGCGGCCGGCGGCCAGGTCAGATCGAGGTCGGTGGCCGCGGGCAGGTCGGGCACGCGTTCGGCCAGCGTCGACGCGGGTGGCGCCGCCGGCGCTTCCTCGTCCAGGAGTTCGAACTCCAGCCCCGAGAGGTCCTCGTCGGCCGGTGCGGCCGGCGCGGCAGTCGCGTTCGTATCCAGCAGCGCCTGGACCGTTGCCGCCGGTTCATGCTCGGGCAGTTGCTCGATTTCAGGCAGCGGTTCGTGCGCGGCCTCGGGCGCAGCGTCGTGCGTCGCTTCATGCGTGGCGTCGTGCGCGGGTTCATGCGCCGCCACGCCGGCCACCGCGATGGCCGCCGCCGCCGGCAGCATGATCGGCAACCTCTGTCCGTCCTGGCGCAGCGCCTCGGCGGCGCGCGCGATGGCCGACGATTCATGGCCCCCCGGTGCTCCGGCCTCGATCGCGTCGGTCCAGCCGGCGAGATAGTCCAGCGCCTCGACGGTGAAGCCGCGCAGCGCGCCGTCCATGCGCGGCGCACTCGCCAGGCGCGCGTTGTAGACCTGCTCGCAGGCCCAGCCGGCCTCGCCGTAGTCCTTCAGCCCGACCATGCGCGAGCTGCCTTTGAGCGTGTGGAAGGCGCGCCGCACGGTCGTCATCTCGGCGACGCTGTCGGGGTCCTCGAGCAGGTGTGCGAGCGCGGCGCGGGCGCCGGCGATGACCTCGTGCGCCTCCTCGATGAAGATCTCGCGCATCTCGGCGTCGTCTTCGAGCCCGGTGTCGCCGGGCGCCGCGGTGCGCGCCGGCGGGATCGGTGCCGAGACCGGTGCCTCGGGTGCCGGCGGCGCCGCCAGCGCGGCCACGGCGTGCACGAGGCCGGCGCGCACCTCGCGCCGCTCCTGCTCGTCGGCGCTGCCGCCGAGCGCGCGCTGCGCGCCGGCGAGCAGCCGCGCGAGCTCGCCCTGGTCGGCCGCCAGCGCCTGCTGCGCCAGCGGTTCCAGCCGGTGCGCGAGCGACTCGTCGTCGATCTCGGGACGTGCCGCATCGGCGGCCAGCGCCTGCAGCTGTTCGGCCAGCGGCAGCGCGCGCGGCGCGGCCGCCGCCGATGTCGCCACCACCGGCTCGTCGAGCGCCGCAAAGGCCGAGGCGCGCTCGCGCTGGCCCATCACTGCGCTCAGGCTGCCGGTCTCGGGGTCGTAGCGGAACAGCTTCTTCGCCAGCTGCGGCTGCACGCTGAGCATGTCGATGAGGAAGCTCAGGGCGCCGAGGTTGTCGGCCAGGCGGTCGAAAGTGCCGGCCTGGATCGCGCGCTGCGGGTCGACCTCGGTCTGCGCCAGCGCGTCGACATCGCCGGCCATGCGCAGCGCCGCCGCCTGGGCATGGTCCAGGCCGAGCACGGAGAGCACGCCGCGCATCGCCGAGAGCTGCGCCGGCACCGGGATCAGCAGCTGGCGCTGCGACGGGTCGCGGAAATACTGGTCGATCTGCTTTTCGACCTCGGACAGCGACGAGCGCAGTTCGTGGACGACGCTGCCCATCGTCTGGCGATCGCTGACGCGGCGGTAGAGGTCCTCGGCCCAGCTGTCGAGGGGACGCGGCTCGGCGCCGCCGCGCACCTCGTCGATGCGCTGCGCGAGCTGGGTCACGCGGCCGGGCAGTTCGGGGTCGTCGAACTCGCCGTCCTCGATCGACGCATCGAGATAGAGCATCGCGGTGGCGACTTCCATCGCCAGCGGCGCCGGCGGCTGCACCTGCGCGGCGGCGGTCTGCGCGACCGCGGCCAGTATCGCCTCGGCGAGCCGGTCGCCCGAGGGCACGATCTCGCGCATCGATTCGCCGAGCAGCGCGAAATGCTCGGGCAGCCCGGCCAGGCGCTGCGGCTCGCCGCCGGCCACCGCCGACCAGGCGTCGCGCGCCGCGGCCAGGCGCTTGCGCGCCAGCGCCAGCTGCGCCGGGTCGTGGCGCCCCAGGCGCGCCGTCTCGTAATCCTGCGCCGGCAGCACCGGCAACTGCCAGGCGCGGCGCACGGCGGCCAGGCGCGGCGCCTGGCGCTCGCTGGCCGGCGCCTCGGCGCGGCTGCAGAAGAACAGCAGATCCTGCGCCAACCGGTCGGAGACCTCGGACTGGCCGCGCGCGCTCATGCGCAACTGCGCGAGCAAGCGCGAGGCGAGCCGCTTGGCGTAGACGTCCTGCGTCAGCAGGCCCTGCGATTCGCCCTCGAACACGGCCGCGGCGAGCTGCCACAGCGTCGCCGCGTGACCGCCGCTGCCGCCGCCCGTGCGCGCACCGGCGCCGAGGTCGGCACAGAGGTCGCTGATGCGGGTCTGCGCGGCGCGTGCGCCGGGCCCCTCGGCCTGGCGCATCAGCGCCAGCACGCCGGTTTCCATCTCGGCGCGGGCGCCGTCGTCGGCGCGGCGCGGCTGCGCGCGCGCGTCGGCGGGCAGTTCGCGCCATTGCCAGTCGACCTTCCAGAGGTCGGCCGGGTGGATGCGGTCGGAGCCGGCGAGCTGTTGCGCGGCGCGGTATTGCGGGAACAGCAGCAGCGGCGAGACCGGCTTGCCGGCGAGCTGGCGCGAGAGGAAATCGAGCAGCGCGAACGAGACCTGCTCGATCGTCTCGACCGCCTTCGCGTCGACCAACGCCGGGCGCGCGGCCAGCCGCTGCACGGCGGCCTCGCTGGCGCGCAGCACGTCGGCCGGCGCCGGCAGGCCGACGAGTTCGAGCGCACCGACGCCCTGGTGGATCTGGTTGCGCGCCTGGCGCAGCACCGCGGGGTCGACGGCGTCGACATCCGAGCCGCGCGCCGCCTCGGCCTCCTTGAGGTAGCGGCGCAGCGACTTGTGCGCGCTCTCCAGCGATCGCCGCAGCTCGCCGTGGACCCAGGCCAGCGCGCTGAGGTCGTCGCTCGAGCGGCCGTCCGGGTGGCTGCCGGGGATGTCCATCAGGCGACCTTGAACCGCGCCACCGAGGCCTTCAGTTCCTCGGCCGTGCGCGAGAGCTCACGCACCATCTGCGCCGTCGAGCGGGTGCCGTCCGAGGTCTGCTCGGTGACGGCGAAGATGTGCTGGATGTTCTGCGCCACGACGTTGGCCGAAGAGGCTTCCTTCGACGCCTCGGCCGAGATGCGTTCGATGAGGTCGGAGAGCTCGCGCGTGACGCGATCGATGTCGCCCAGCGCGGCGCCGGCGGCGTCCGAGAGCCGCGCGCCCTCGACGACGCCATGCGTGCTGCGCTCCATGGCGCCGACGGCATCCTGGGTGTCGGTCTGAATCGTGCGGACGATGGCCGCGATCTGGCGCGTCGCGTCGCCCGAGCGCTCGGCCAGCCGCTGCACTTCCTCGGCGACGACCGAGAAGCCGCGCCCGGCCTCGCCGGCGCTGGCGGCCTGGATGGCGGCGTTCAGCGCCAGCACGTTGGTCTGCTCGGTGATGTCGGAGATCAGTTCGGTGATCTCGCCGATCTCCTGCGAGCTCTCGCCCAGGCGCTTGATGCGCTTGGAGGTGTCCTGGATCTGGTCGCGGATGGTGTTCATGCCGCCGATCGCGTTCTGCACCGCGGCCAGGCCGGTCTCGGCCGCCTTCAGCGACTGGCGCGCGACCTGGGCCGTTTCCTGTGCCTGCGCGCTGACGTCGTTGATGCGGCCGGCCATCTGCAGCACCGATTCGCCGGTCTCGCGGATCTCGCGCAGCTGCTCGGTCGACGCGGCGAGCAGTTCGGTCGAGGTCTCCTCGACCTGCGCCGTCGTGTCGGTGACGCGGCCGGCCGTCGTCTGCACCTGCGTCACCAGCGTGCGCAGCTCCTCGACGGTGTAGTTCACCGAGTCGGCGATGGCGCCGGTGATGTCCTCGGTCACCGTCGCCTGCTGCGTCAGATCGCCCTCGGCCACCGTCTGCAGCTCGTTCATCAGCCGCAGGATGGCCGCCTGGTTGGCGTCGTTGACGCGCTTGGCTTCCTGTTCCTGGCGCTCGGCCTCGAGGCGCTGCGCATCGGCGGCGCGCGAGCGGCTCGTCTGGTCGGCGATGAACAGCCGCAGCAATCCGAAGGCACCCGCGGCCAGCATCGCCAGCGCGAGCAGGCCCAGCGCGAGGCGCCAGCCACCGTAGGCCGACTGCGAGGTCAGCTCGGTCTGCAGCTGGTCCAGCCCCTGGCGCAGCGGTTCGCTGTCGGCGATGACGCCGGCCTGGGCGTCGCGCGCCGCGACCAGGCCCTGCAGGTTGCCCAGGATCGCGCTCGCCTCGGTCTTCGTCTGGTCGTACTGCTTAAGCAGCAGCTGCAGCTTCTCGCGCTGCTGCGCATCGCGCGTGCCGGGCAGGTGCAGGTCGGCATTGCCGTCGATCACGCCCTGGGCGATCTCGCGGAACGTCGTCAGGTCCTTGCCGAGCAGGAACACGGCCTCGGCGTTGACGCCTTCGGTGGTGAGGAACTCGTTGGCGCTCTTGCCGATGCGCTGGGTCAGCATCACGAGCTGACCCACCGCCGAGAGCTCCGAGGTCGAGGCGCCGGCCTGCAGCTTCAGCGACGAGACGGTCTCGGCGGTCTCCAGCAGCTCGCTGCTCTGGCGGTTGATCTTCTTCAGCGCCTGGCCGACCTGGGTCAGCGTCTTCTGCTGCGCCATCACGACGGCGGCCGACTTCTCGGCGCGGTCGACCATCGGCACGAGCTTGTCGACCTGGTCCTGCATCGAGGCCGGCGCGGCGGCGATGTCGCCGTCGCCGTTCTTCAGCCCGCGCACGTTGCGCACGAGCACGGCGGCGCTGTCCTTGACCTCGGCGAAGGCCGGCGTGTTGCCCAGCAGCGCCTGCGAGACCGACTTGGCCAGACGCTGCGACTGCGTGCTGGCCTGCGCCACCGCGCTGATCTGCGAGGCGCCGCGGCTGCTCGCCGAGATCGCGAGGAAGGTCGTCAGCAGCACCAGCAGCAGGCCGGCGCCGAACAGCAGCACCATCGCGCGCTGCTGGCGCGCGATCGGCCAATGGCCGATCAGCGGCAGCCCGCCGCCGGCGGCCGCGGCGGCGGCGGCCGGGCCCACGGGCTGGCTGTCGCCGAAGTCGCCGGCGAGTTCCGACGGCGCGGCCTCGGAGATGATCGAACCCTCGCCGTCCTCGTGCCCGGGCTCGGGCGAGAGCGTGCTGTGGCCGATGCGGATCGTCGCCTCCATCGGGTTGGGCGGCGGCTCGAACGGGTCGACATGCGGCTCGTGCAGCGGCGCCTCGGCCTCGGATTGGGGACTGCCTTTGATCCGGTCAAGGAAGCTCATGTCGTCCTCATCGTTGCTTGGTTGCGGCGGCGGTGCCGCCTCCCTGGATGCGATGGCCGGCGACGGCTCATGCCGCGATCGCCAGGAACTGTTCGTTGTGCGCCAAGGCGGCAAGGTCGATCTCCTGCCACACCCGGCCCGCGTCGTCGCGCCAGCGGGCGGCGGCGAAGGCCGGCCGCGCGGGGCCCTCGTCGGGCAGGGCGGCGAGCTGCGCAGCGCTGCGCAGGCCCGACAGGCGATCGATCAGGATCGCGCAATGCGCCCCCTGGACGGCGTTGAAGGCGAGCAGCTGCGCGCCCTCGCGCATCGCGTCCGGTGCCGTCGGCGCGCGCAGGCCGAGGAAGGCCGCGAGGTCGACGACGCCGTGCATGCCGCCGCGCAGGTTCGTCACGCCGAGGAACCAGGGCTGCGTGTGCGGCACCGGCAGCAGCGTGCCGACGGGGAAGATCTCGCCCGCGGTGGGCAGCGGCACGAGCAGCCCGAGACCGGCGCATTCGACGGCCAGCCACGAGGTCCCGCGCTGCTCGGTGCGCGCCTGCTGCAGGCGCCGGGCGAGTCGGCTTTGGAGTTCGCGCAGGGCTTCGCGGTTGGCCATCGGGTGGTATCAGTCGAAAGCCTTGATCTTGGCGACGAGCGCCTCGGTGTTGACGGGCTTGACGATGTAGTCGCGCGCGCCCTGACGCATGCCCCAGACCTTGTCGGTTTCCTGGTTCTTGCTCGTGCACATGATCACCGGCACGTCGGCGTAGCGCGGGTCGCGCGTGATCGCCCGCGTCAGCTGGAAGCCGTTCTGGCCCGGCATCACGACGTCCATCAGGATCAGATCGGGCTTGAGCTCGGCCAGGCGGCGCATCGCCTCCTCGCCGTTCTCGGCCGTGCGCACCTCGTAGCCGCGCTTGCCGAGCACGTCGCTGAGGTGGTAGAGCTCGGTCTTGGAGTCGTCGACGACGAGGATCTGGTGGATGGTCATCGCTGTTCCCCGGCCTTCAGGCGCCGCCGCGCCGGTGCGATTCGACGGCGCGCAGCAACTGCTCTTTCGTGAAGGGCTTGGTGAGATAGTCCTGCGAGCCGACCATGCGGCCGCGCGCCTTGTCGAACAGCCCGTCCTTGCTCGACAGCATGATCACCGGCACATGGGCGAAGCGCGGGTTGCGCTTGATGATGGCGCAGGTCTGGTAGCCGTCCAGGCGCGGCATCAGGATGTCGCAGAAGATCAGCTCGGGATCGTGGTCGTTGACCTTGGCCAGCGCGTCGAAGCCGTCCTCGGCGAGCACGACCTCGTGGCCGCCCTGGCGCAGGAAGATCTCGGCGCTGCGGCGGATCGTGTTGCTGTCGTCGATGACCAGCACCTTGGCGCCGGGCGCGGGCGAGAATTCCATCGCCATCGCGCCGGTGTCGGGTCCTTCAATCTCCAAGCGCTGCCTCCTCGACGACCCGCCGGACCACGGTCCGCGCGGCCGGCATCAGATCTGCACCATCTCGAAGTCTTCCTTGCGCGCGCCGCATTCCGGACAGGTCCAGTTCATGGGCACATCGGCCCATGCCGTACCCGGCGGGATACCATGCTCCGGATCGCCCACGGCTTCATCGAAGATCCAGCCGCAGATCAGGCACATCCAGGTACGCGGTTCGCTCACGGTCAGACTGTCACCTCACTACAATGGACGCGGATTGTAGCCACGCCGTTCCAGCGAAAAGCGAGGAAATGTGAGGACCTACAGCTCCTTTTTAAGATTCTGCTCGAGGACGGGCCGCGACCCCTCCGCAACCCGCGCCAAGGCCCGACCATGACTCCCGATCCCCTTCCGGCCACGGCCACCGACGACCCCGCCACCGAACCGCCACCGCCGGCCTGCGTGATGTGCTTCAACGCCAGCGACCCCAGCGGCGCCGGCGGCATCGCCGGCGATGTCTCGACGATCGCCGCGATGGGCGCGCATGCGCTGCCGGTCGTCACCAGCATCGTGATGCGCGACACGGCCGACACCTTCGACCAGCACGAGATCGACGCCGACGTCGTCGCCGAGCAGGCGCGCACGATCCTGGAAGACGTGACGATCGCCGGCTGGAAGGTCGGCTTCCTGGGCAACGCCGACAACATCAGCGCCGTCGCCGAGGTGCTGTCGGACTACACCGAGATCCCGCTCGTGACCTACCTGCCGGGGCTGTCGTGGCTCGAGGAGGAGCATCTGCAGCCCTATCTCGACGCCTTCCGCGAGCTGATCCTGCCGGCAACCGAGGTGCTGGTGGGCAATCACAAGACGCTGCAGGACTTCCTGCTGCCCGACTGGGAGAGCGAGCGGCCGCCATCGGCGCGCGAGCTCGCCGTCGCCGCCGGCGAGCATGGCACGCGCTACGTCCTCGTCACCGGCATCATGCTCACCGGCAAGGGGCCGGAGCAGTTCATCGACAACGTCCTCGCATCGCCGCAGGGCGCGATCACGGGCGAGAAATTCGAGCGCTTCGAGGCCGGCTTCGTCGGCGCTGGCGACACGCTGGCCGCCGCGCTGGCGTCGCTGCTGGCCGCCGGCAGCGAGCTGCAGGCCGCCGTCGGCGAGGCGCTCGCCTTCCTCGACCAGAGCCTGGACGCCGGTTTCCGCCCGGGCATGGGCCAGATCGTCCCCGACCGCTTCTTCTGGGCCCTGCCCGGCCCCGAAGACGAGGAAGGCGGCGAGGCCGCCCCCGCCGCCGAGACCGAGATCGAGGACCGCAAGTCCACCTCCCGCCGCATCCACTGACCCCCCAGCGCCCGGCGCCGGGCGCCGGGCGCCGCGCCATGAAGAAAACCAACGAAGAACTGTTCGCCCGCGCCCAGCGCGTCATCCCCGGCGGCGTCAACTCGCCGGTGCGCGCCTTCCGCGCCGTCGGCGGCACGCCGCGCTTCATCGAGCGCGCCCAAGGCGCCTACATCTGGGACGCCGAAGGCAAGCGTTACATCGATTACATCGGCTCCTGGGGTCCGATGATCCTCGGCCATGGCCACCCGGCCGTGCTCGAGGCGGTGCGCAAGGCCGCCGTCGACGGCTTCAGCTTCGGCGCGCCGACCGAGCGCGAGGTCGAACTCGCCGAGGCCATCATCGCCCAGGTCCCCGGCGTCGAGCAGGTGCGGCTGGTGAGCAGCGGCA
>JAGWTU010000117.1 GCA_028868825.1 Burkholderiales bacterium
GGGCCGCTGCGCGACTCTGCGCGCACGCTCAGGTGCACATGCGGATTCGCCTGGTGCTCGTGCAGCACCATCACGTAGCGGTGGCCGTGCAACTCGATGCGGGCGAATTCCGCTGCAGCCTTCATCACCGCCCTGGCGTCGGTGCCGTGCGGCATCGACAGCATGATGTTGAACGCCTCGCGCCGCTCCGAGGTTTCTTCGATCAGCGATCCGCCATGGCGCCACTGTTCGACCAGATCGTGCAGCGCTTCCTTGCCCTGGCTGCGTGCGCCCCGGTCGTCCTCGACCACGAGCTGGCCGTTCTTGCTGATGTAGCGGAAATGCGCCGCGATTGCCGCCATGCCACGACCGCCGCCGGTGACCTTGACCATCACCTGGGGCGCGCGCCGCGCCACCGTGGCCGCGATGCGATGGTGGATCACGGCCGCCTTGCGCCGCGTCATCGTGTCCAGACGCGGTGTCGTGCTCGGCCTGACGACGCGGTTCGGTGGGTAGAACAGGCGCTCGCCCCATTGCACGAGCACGCCGTCGACGACCGGGCCGGGAATCATCGCGGGTGCCTTGCGCCACGGAGTTCCGAGACGAAGCGCGAGGCCTGAGCGAGGTGGCGCCCGATGTCTTCGTGCACGCCCGCCAGCTTGGCGCGGTAGCTGTCGACGGTAGGCGAGCGCCCGTACGGCAGCAGGCGCAGGAAGGTGCTGAGGTCGGTGCCGATAGCCGCGAGCTGGTCGGTCGACGCGATGAGTGCTGTCAGGGCCCGGGCATGATCGCCGGGCCTGGGCGGTGGTGGAACGCCTTCGATCAGACCGGCCATGTAGGCGCCTTGCGAGACACCGGCCGCGCGGGCGCGATTCACCAGCAGGAGAGCATGGAGCGTGGGCATGCGCACGGTGACCTTGATGATGGGGTCGCCGCGGAAGTCAGCGTTGCGGTCGTCGAAGCCGGAGCAAGCATCGTCGGCAGGCAGTCCGGCGATCAAGGTCTTGCGGACCATGGCCGCCAGCGGCAATCGTTCCGCGGCGGCCAACGCCTGCAGACGCTCACGCAAGCCGTGCAGTTCGATCGTCAGTCGGTCGCGCGAAGCTCGGCGCGAGGTTCGGGCGGCTCGAGAGATCCTGTCCACGCGCGATCCATCCGAGTTGGCTCAACCGACGATGCGGCTGGCCATCGAGGCGATGCGCCGCCCCAGGTCGGCGAGATCGTCGGCAGGCAACGGTGGCGCATCGGGTCGTGTCAATCGCAGCAACAGCGCGTCGAGGCGATCGCAAAGCGTTCGGGCACGCATCAAGGCCTGCGTGCTTCGATGACTGGTCGGTGGCGGTCCGACACGGGTCGGTCGTTTGCCGGCAAGCGCCTGCGGCACGGCATCGCGAATCAAGGCCACCGATTCCCGCGTGATGGGCCCTGATCCGTCGACGATCTGCGCGACCTTGTCGGGCTGCACCGCATGAAGCTTGCCGAGCTCATACAGCGTGCGTGGCGAATTGCAGCGCCCGGACTTCAACGCTGCGTCCAGCACCGGCGGCAGGTCGAGCAGCGCCAGGTGATGCGCGATCGTCGTCTGGTCGATGCCGAGCGTCTGCGCGACCTTGGCATTCGAGTCACCGGCTTCGATCCGACCCTTGAAGAAGCGCGCCAGGTCCAGCGGCGAGAGCGCGTGGCGCTTCAGGTTCTCGGCCACCTGCGCGTAGGGATCGGCAGGCCCGGCGCGGACGACGACCGGCACTTCGGCCAAGCCGATGCGTTGCGCAGCGCGCCAGCGTTTGGCGCCGAAGTGGATGCGGTGCCGCCCGTCGCGGTCGGCTGGATGGACGACGATGGGCTGCAGGATGCCGCGCGCTCGGATGTCTTGCGCAAGCTCGCCGAGCTCGGCATCAGGGACCTCGGTGCGCGGGTTGTCGGTGTCCTCGAACAGGAGCGTCGTCGCCACCATCGATGCCGGCCTGGCCGCAGCGGACCGGGCCGTCCGCGCTGCGGCGGCGGCTTCTGGCACAACGACATCACCGAGCAGATCCAGCTGCTGCTCGCCCGTTCTGGACCACGGCATGCGCATGTTCGGCATCGTGCCAACGATGAGGTCTGCTGGGTAGTCCCTGCGCGGAACGATGCTCAACGTCCCGCGAGATGGATCGCCGTCGCAATATGTCCAGTGCGGTCCCGGCAGTACTTCGCGCGCAGACGAATGGTTTCAACTTTCTCGCGCAACCGCAGGCGTTTAGATCGGACGCAGCGCGCGGACGGTTCAACCGACGCCCAACGCGCGCCTTGCGGGGACCGACATCGCGACCGGCGCGCGGTCCGCTCGCATGAACGAGTCGAGCCGCTTGAAGGCCACGCTACGGGACCTTCGCACTCACGCTTGGACTCTCTGGAGCCCTCTGTTGCGTGCTCGATTGCAACGAGCATCCGCAGCGCTGGCAATCGCCTCGAAACTGGCACCAGACTGGCACCAGCGAAAAATGAGACTGTTTAAGTTAGTGTCTGCTACCGCAAAAACACCAGTGAATCTGGTAGGCCGTGTTGGACTTGAACCAACGACCAAAGGATTATGAGTCCTCTGCTCTAACCAACTGAGCTAACGGCCCCCGGGCAGGACAGGGAAGCCGGGGATTCTAGGCGGCGGCGCGGCACCGCCCCGGGCGTCGCGATCCGCGACACCCCGCCCTACTTCACCGACAGCGCATGCCCGACGAGCCGCGCCGTGATGTCGACGATCTGGATCATGCGGTCGTAGGGCATCCGCGTCGGCCCGATCACGCCCAGCGTGCCGACGATGCGCCCGTCGATCTCGTACGGCGCGGTCACGACGCTGAGTTCCTCGAACGGCACGACCCGGCTCTCGCCGCCGATGTAGATGCGCACGCCCTCGGCCCGGCTGCTGACGTCGAGCAGTCGCATCAGTTCCGTCTTCTGCTCGAAGACGTCGAAAAGCCGGCGCAGCCCGCCCATGTCGTTGCCGAAGTCCTGCACGCCCAGCAGATTGCGCTCGCCCGAGACGACGAGGTTGTCGCTGCTCTCGGCCAGCACCTCGGTGCCGGCCTGCACGGCGGCCTGCATCAGCGCCGCGATCTCGACGCGCAGCGCGTCGATCTCGTGCTTGAGCCGCTCGCGTACCTCCTCGATCGTCAGGCCGGCGTAGTGCGCGTTGAGGAAGTTCGTCGCTTCGACGAGTTCGTTCTGCTTGTAGTCGCGCGCCGTGAAGATGACGCGGTTCTGCACGTCGCCGTCGGGCGCCACGAGGATCACGAGCACGCGGCGCTCGCCCAGGCGCAGGAACTCGATGTGGTGGAAGACGCTGGCCTTGCGCGGCGCCGTGACGACGCCGACGAAGCTCGACAGGCTCGACAGCAGCGAAGCCGCCTGCGCGATCACGCGCTGCGGCTGGTCGGGGTGCAGCTGCTCGCGCGCGGCGGCGACCTCGGGCGGCGCATGTTCGAGGTCGGTCGGCCGCGCCGTCAGCATCGTGTCGACGAAGAGCCGGTAGCCGCGCGCCGTCGGCACCCGCCCGGCGCTGGTGTGCGGGCTCGCGATCAGGCCCAGGTCCTCGAGATCGGCCATCACGTTGCGTATGGTCGCCGGCGACAGGTCCAGCCCCGAGGTGCGCGAAAGCGTGCGCGAGCCCACCGGCGTGCCGTCGGCGATGTAGCGCTCGACCAGGATCTTGAGCAGGGTGCGGGCGCGTTCGTCCAGCATGGCCGCATTGTAGGGACCGACGGCCGCACCGGCCCCCCGCGACCACGGTGGCGCGCCCTACCCTATGGTGTAATGCGCCGCATGCCGTCCGGCTTCCGACATGCAGCGATCGTGGGCAAATTCCAGGCGCGGGGCATACGCCCGGTGCTGGAGGAGATCGCCTATTTCCTGATCCAGCAGGGACTGGAGGTCTCGTTCGAACTCGAGACCGCGCGCAACACCGGCGTCACCGACTTCGACGCCCTCACGCCGGCCGAGATGGGCGCGCGCTGCGACCTCGCCGTCGTCGTCGGCGGCGACGGCACGATGCTCGGCATCGCCCGCGAACTCGCGCGCGCGAAGCTGCCGCTGGTCGGCATCAACCAGGGGCGGCTGGGCTTCATCACCGACATCCCCTTCGGCCAGTACAAGGAAGCGCTGGCGCCGATGATCCGCGGCGACTACGAGACCGAACAGCGCTCGATGCTCGAGGGCGAGGTCTGGCGCGACGGCGAGAAGATCTTCGAGGGCCTGTCGCTCAACGACGTCGTCGTCAGCCGCGGCGCCACCGCCAGCATGGTCGAGCTGCGCATCGACGTCGGCGACGATTTCGTCGCCAATATGCGCGCCGACGGCCTCATCGTCGCCACGCCCACCGGCAGCACGGCCTACGCGCTGTCGGCCGGCGGGCCGATCCTGCATCCGGGCATCGGCGGCTGGATCGTCGTGCCGATCGCCAGCCACACGCTGTCCAACCGCCCCATCGTGCTGCCCGACACCGGCGAGGTGCGCATCGGCATCGTCGCCGGCAAGGATGTCTCGGCCAACTTCGACATGCACAACCTGGCCAGCCTGATGCACGGCGACCAGGTGCGCGTGCGCCGCTCGCC
>JAGWTU010000078.1 GCA_028868825.1 Burkholderiales bacterium
GGCCTTCCCTGAAGGCGCGCCTGGCTCAACGGTCGTTGTCTGCGCCGGGACAACGCCATATTGATCTTGCCGTCATCAGCCACATCGACCACGACCACATCGGCGCAGCCGGCGCGCTGCTGAGCGATACCAGCCTCGGCCTGAAGTTCGACGACATCCGGTTCAACGCGCCGCCTCATCCTGTCGCGGCCGGTGTCGCCGAGGGCGTCGCATTGTCAGCCTTGCTCGGCGGCAAGCCTGTCCCGCTGCCGTGGAACCTGGCCTGGGGCGGCGGACCCGCCGTCACGTCGACAACGTCTGCGTTGATCGAGTTGCCATTCGAGATGATCGCGTCGCGCGTCCGGGCCCTCACCTCTCCCCGACCCGAGTCCGCAACCGGCGCCGATGCCGTGCCCGTGGCGGGCGGGAGAGGGTCGATGCCCGTGTCGAGGCCCGCATCCGCTCGTTGCCCACCCGCTGACGACGCTCGATTGCACCTCGGCGCTGATGACGATCCATGCGCCGTCGTGGCCCCTGCATGCACACTGCCATGCACCGCCGCGCCGGGATGAAGATCCGCCAGTTCGGTTCGGCTGGTGACCTGTCGCGCGAGGAGCATCACGTGAAAGTAGTCGTCAACGTCAACGGCACAAGGGCGAAGTACTCGTCGAAGGCTGCCGCCATCCTGAAGGCCGCCGGCGCGCTGGGCGATGCGATCGATGTCTCCGGGATGACGCGGCCGAGGGTTCACGCGAAGATCGCCGCAGCCCCCGGCGTGGAGCCCATCCTGATCCTGGGCGGCTACGACCTCGTGCCCACCTTCGTACTCAGCAACCCGACGCTGCACGTGGAGCGGCAACAAGAGGGCGCTGCCGGTGCCGACAAGAACATCCCGAGCGACGGCCCGTACGGCGGCACGCCGGGCAATCAGGCCCAACAACTCGTGCCCACTCGCGCGGTCGCTCGCCTTCCGGACTCTTCTGCCAAGGGCGCCGCCGACTTCCTGGCCCTGGTCAGCGGCCTGGCGTCGCCGGCGAAGACGCCGGCGGGTGGATTCCAGGAATGCGCGGCCGAGTTCGTGAAGCCGTCTCGCGACGTGGCCACGGCGGCGCAGATCGCCGCGTCCCTGCTCGTCTCGCCACCGGTCACCAGCACGGACCCGGCACTACCGGGCAAAATCAAGGGCGAGGGCAGAATCCACATACTCCTGCATGGCGCGAATTACGATCCTGATTGGGCTGACCTGTGGGGACATACGGCAGGAAGCAAGGATTGGCCGCGCGGCTTGTCTGCCCCGACGCTGGCCGCGGCGGCGTTCAGTGGCAGCGTCGTCACGTTCAGCTCCTGCTATGCCGCGATGATCGACCTGTCGAAGAAGATCCCGGTGCGCGACGCCACGAACCAGGTGTCGCTGGCGTGCCTGAAATCCGGTGCCAAGGCCGTGTTCGCGGTGACGCGGTCGAATTGGATCGGCAGCGACGGCAGCAGCCTGGGTCCGGGACTCGCGAGGCTGTTGTGGACCGGGCTGGTTGCGGGCAAGACGGCGGGCCAGGCGCTGATCGACGCCAAGCGCCAACTGGCAAGCGAGGCCATGAAGTCCGGCACGCAGGCCGACCTGCCCTATGTTTACAAGACCCTCGCGCAGGCGCAGCTGTATGGCAACCCGGAAGCAACCTTGTAATTGGCAGAGGGCATCATGACGAATAGCGAATTCCTGGAACTGGCGCGCAGCCAAGTCCCGCAAAGTCTTCATCAGACGGCTCGGATCGTGAAGCACGAGGCGTGGCCAACGCTGGGGCTGGCCGCCTCGAGGAGCGCAGGGTCGCCGAAGTCGTTCGACCAGGCGATGGCCGCCGAACTGGGCGTCGCGCTGCCACCGCCTGCCGACGAACAGTCGGCTGATGTCGTCTTCGATGAGGTTGGCAAGATCGGCCGCCGGTCGACCGTGGTCCAGATCCGGAACGGCAAGGTTGCCAACGTGCTCCGGCGCGGCTGATCGCATGACGTCGCGGCCAGTGGCGGCGGCAGCAGGGCGCGGTTGGCCGGGTCGAGCGTGACGGTCAGGTCGATCAGGCGGGGCATGCGGCGGGCTCCTCGAGGCGCTTGTCGTTGGAGAGGAAGTGTCCGGGCGAGGCACGACACGGGTCTATCGGAATTCCGCCAGGGTCGACGCATCGCCGCCCCCGGCCCCCGCATCAGGGTGGGTCAGCGTGCGCAGCCGCTACGCTCGAATGCCGCCTTGGACGAGTACCGGGTGTCCGGGTAGTAGGGGCCGAGCGTGCGCGGCTCGTCACCGGGCTGGCGCGTCGCGAACAGGCTTTGCTCGAAGCCTTCCGCCGGGAGCATGTGGCGGTACAGCAGGAAGCCGCCATGGGCGTTGGCGATGCCGTCGCCCGCGCCCCAAGCCAACCAGGCAACGCCGCATGCCCTGCTCGCGTTGGCCGGCCGATGCGCCGCCGTCGAGACGACGATCGTGTAATTGCCGTCGCGATCCAGAGGTATCTGCTCGTCGTACAGGCAGCCGTCGACCCGGGTGTCGTTGAGCGAGCGGTACTTGCACAAGGACCAATAGCGCAGCTGACCGGCATCCGTCCGGCGTTCGCCGTCCACGGTACGCGGCGTCGTCGGCGCCTTGCCGCGAAGCACCAGCGCGTCGCCATAGCGGTCGTCGACATACAGCAGCATGTAGGTGTTGTCCAAGGTGCTGTAGAAACCGCCGCTGCGCTTCGTGCTCAACAGCGATCGCACCCATTCGAACTTCGTTCCCACCAGCGCCCGGGTCAGCACATAGGGCGGGTTGAAGAACGACTCCCACCGGGGCTGCCCCTGCGCCGGGTGATACGGCGATTGCCGGTCCTCGAGCGACAACAGCGTCCTGGTGGCGGCCAGTTCCAGGTGCGGCACGCGGGCCGCACCTTCCTTGACGACAATCCGTTGGCACAGCGCCTGGCCATGCACCCGACTGCCGTCGGCCATTTTCAGGGTCGGCGCCGGCAGCATCGCGCCGGCCTTGGGGGTCAAGCCCTTGTCGGGCACGTAGATGCGCATCATCAGCTGGACCGGCGTGTCGCCCTTGGGCACGTAAAGCGTATTGACCGCTCGGGCCGCGTCGCGCTGCGCCATCGATGCCCCGGCCTCGACGTCCGCCGCGACGATGTGGAAGCCGTAACCGCGCCGGTCCGCGTCGCGCGCCGAACCGACCAGGAAGGGATTGACGGCACCGGCATCGGGCCGGATGAGGACATCGTTCAACCTGTCCACCGGCTTCCCGCCTTCGTTGTAGGCATTGAACGACAGGTGACGCGCATGCGGGAACTCGCCGGTGAAATCCAGCGCGGCACCCGGCGGCAGCCGGAACTGGCTGATCCAGTAATTCGCACCGGTATCCGGATAGGCGTAATTGAGTCCGCCCGTCGTGCCCACGCCGACCCAGAAGCAATCGCCCAGCCCGGTATTGCGCGCCGAGGCATCGATCTCCGCCGCCGTCATCGGCGTCACGATGGGCATGAAGCGGGACAGCCCCGCGGCCGCGCCGCCCAGCAGCGCGGCGACGGCAAGCGCCGCGACGATCCAGCGCCGCCTGCTCATGGCCGGCTTCGGGGCCGCGCGGCGCCCAGGCATCCCATCTGCTGGTCGAATTCGGCGGCGTTCTTGAAATAGCGACCGACGGGGAAATACGCGCCCATGACCTGCTTCTCGGTGCCGGCCTCGGCCACCGCGAGGATCGACTGCTTGAAGGCGGCGGCCGGCAGCGTGTGGCGCCAGACGAGCACGGTCTGGCCGTCGCGACCGGTGAAATCGCCGCGCCGGCCCCAGTCCAGCCAGGCGACACCGCAGGCCTGGGTCGCCGATCGGGGCCTGTCCTCGGGCTTCGAGACGACGATGTTGAAATAGCCGTCGGCGTCGACCGGAATCTGTTCGTCGACCAGTCCGGCGGCGATCTGCGTCGACGACAGCTCGTTGCCCGACATGACGCTCCAGTAGCGCATGTCGATCTGGCTTTCGTCCCAGGTCGGGTTGTCGAAATAGCTGCGCGGCGTGCGCGGCGCCCTGGCCCGCATCAGCACGACCTTGCCGTAATGATTGTTCAGGTAGGTCGACAGATAGCCATTGTCGATATTGCCCTCGAAACCCCTGGCCAGCAGTTGCGCCGGCGGCGGCTTGAGCTTGGCGCGCTGCTCGGGCGGCAGGAACAGGCCCTTGATCGAGTAAGGAATGCCGAAGAATTTCTCCGACTGCGGCGGATCGTGCGCCGGCGCGGTGAAGGGATCGTTGCAGAACTTGCCACTGGGCGTGTCCGCCGTGCAGGGCGTGGACTGCCACCAGGAACTGACCAGATCGGGCGGCAACATGCGCACGAACAGCCTTTGCGCCTGGGCTCGATCGGGCGCGCAGATCGCGGCCCCGGCCTCGATCGACCCGTTGCCGAGCGCCAAGCTCGCGGGCACCGGCAGCGGCACGCCGCCGCGCTGGTCGTAGCGCTGCTGCGGCGAGCGGTCGACGAGATAGGTCCGGTAGCGCAATTCGACGATGTCCAACGGCGCCGCGGCCGGACGCGCATAGAGCGTGTTCGAGGCACGGTTGGCCGGATCGGCCGGCGGCGGCTCGTTGACGACCGTGATCGTGAAGCGGCGCCGTTCGGCCGGCGCATTCCGATCGGCGCCTTGGCGAAACGGATTGATGGAGCCGCTGTCGGGCTGAATATCGGCGTCCACCAGCGACGAGGTCGGCGCCCCGCCGCCATAGGAATTGAACGAGGCGTAGCGCGCATGCGGGAAATAGCCGGTCAGCTTCAGCTTCTCGCCCGGCGCCAGCCTGAAGCGCGCCGGCCAATAGCTGGCCTCGATGTCCATGAAATTGACCATCTGCCCGTTGGCATATCCCATGGCTCGAAACGCCCGACCGCCATAGGCGATGGGTTCACCCCAGAAGCAGTCGACGGTCCAGGGCAGCGCAACGCCCTCGGGAATCGGCATCAGCGGCTGGCCATTGAACAGCGTCGGCGGCGGCTCGGGCGGCGCCGCCGGATCGGAGCGCGCCGGCAGCGACAACGCATACGACGCCAGCGCCAACGAGATCAGCAGGAGTCGGCGAACGGGGCTGCGATGCGACATGGCTTGGGCACTTTCAGTGGCTGCGGTCGCGCTGCATGCTAGAGAGGGACGCTGCCGCATACTGTCCGCCATCCGACAATCGACGCGATGCGCACCCATGGTTAACCTTAGATCGGCCTACGATCCCCTGGCGCTGCTGCAGGAGTCGGCCGTTTTCGGCATCCTGCCCGAGGCCGAGCTGCAGCGGCTCGCCGGGACCTGCCGGCTCGAGACCTACAAGGTCGCGACGCTGTTGTCGCGGGCGCGGGAGCCGGTGCAATGGCACCGCCTGGTGCTGCGCGGGCATATCGAGATCTCGGCCCGGGACGCGTCGGGCGACGAGGTCGTGCTGACCGAGTTCGGTCCCGGCAGCTGGCCCATGTGGGTGGCCTGCGTCACCGACGTGCTGCCGGCCAACGACACCTGCAGTTCGGCCGGCTGTGTCTGCATGGCCATGCCGACCGCCGAATTGCGCGCCACCTGCGAACGCTGGCCGCAGCTGTACCGGCGCATCCTCATCGAGGTCGGCATGCGCATGCGCATGGTCATGGAATGGACCTCGCAGTCCGTCCTGCTGCGCCCGGAGCAGCGGCTCGCCAAGCTCTTGGTCATCCTGGCGCGCACCCATGGCATCACCGGCACGGCCGGACGCCTGCCCATCACGCAGGCCAGGCTTGCGCGGCTGGCCGGCTGTTCACGCAGTTCGGTCAGTGAGCTGCTGGGCCTGCTGCGGCAGCGCAAGCTCGTCGATGCGCACTATGGCTGGATGCAGTTCGACGACCTCGGCGCGCTGACCGCCTTTGCCGATGACAGCGCCACGCGGGCGGGCGCGGGTCACAGCCGGTAGCCGGCGTCGAGCCGGTCCAGCTTGCGCAGCAGCGCGGGCCAGGCGATCTGCGCGCCCTGACCCTTGGTCGCCATGGCGATCACGGCGGGCATCGTCTGCATGATGCGCGGGTCGACCTCGACCAGTTCGCCGCCGGCCTGCGCGCTGATCTGGATCGCACAGGCGGACTCGAACAAGTACATCGCGAGAAAGGCGTCGGCCACCGTCGGTCCGACCGTCAACAGCCCGTGGTTGCGCAGCATCAGGAAGGTCCTGTCGCCGAGATCGGCCTGCAGCCGCGGCTGCTCCTCGGGGCGCAGCGCCACGCCCTCGTAGTCGTGATAGGCCAGCTGCGGTATCACGAAGGTCGATTGCTGGCTGATCGGCAGCAGGCCGCGCCGCTGGGCGCTGACGGCGACGCCGGCGCGGGTATGGACGTGCAGCACGCAGCCCACGTCGGGCCGGCCGGCATGGATGCAGCCGTGGATCGTGAATCCGGCCGGGTTCACCGGGAACGGCGACGGCGACAACTGCCGGCACTGGGCGTCGACCTTGATCAGGCTCGACGCCGTGATCTCGTCGAAGAGCATGCCATAGGGATTGATGAGGAAATGATGCTCGGGTCCCGGGACGCGCGCGCTGATATGCGTGAAGACGAGGTCGCTCCAGCCATAGAGGGCGACGAGCCGGTAGGCGGCCGCCAGATCCGTGCGCAGCTGCCATTCTTCGGCGCTGACCTGCTGGGCGAGCGATGCGATTTCCATTCGAGATCTCCTGAGCGGACGGTGGATGGGTGATCGGGCGCGGGCGCGCGCGGTGCGATCACAGGCGCGCCGCGAGTTCGGCGCCCTCGCGGATCGCGCGTTTGGCGTCGAGTTCGGCGGCGAGCGCGGCGCCCCCGATGACGTGGAATCGGGGACCGGCGGGCTCATCGCCGGGGCCGGTCCTGCTGGGCATCAATTCGGCGAGCGATTCCTGGCCGGCGCACAGCACGACATGGTCGACGGCGAGTCGTCGCGGCACGCCCGCCACCTTCACGTGCAGCCCGGCATCGTCGACGCGCTCGTACTCGACCGCGGCCAGCATCTCGACGGCATGCCTCTTCAAGACCTCCCGGTGCACCCAGCCGGTCGTCTTCCCCAGGCCGGCACCGAGCTTGCCGGGCTTGCGCTGCAGCAGGAACAGCCGCCGCAACGGCTGCACCTCGGCGGGCGCCGCGAGGGCGCCACGCGCCTGCCCCTGCAGGTCCACGCCCCATTCGGCGCTCCAGCGCGCCTGCGACAGCGGCAGCTCGACGGCCGGGTCGTGGAGCAGGAATTCGGCGATGTCGAAACCGATGCCGCCGGCGCCGACGATGGCCACGCTGGCCCCGGGCACGACCCGGCCCTGCAGCACGTCGAGGTAGGAGACGACCTTGGCGTGGTTCGATCCTTCGAAGCCGGGCCGGCGCGGCACGACGCCGGTGGCGACGACGACATCGTCGAAACCGCCGGCGCGCAGATCGGCCGCCGTGACACGCCGGTTCAGCTCGAGGCGGACGCCGGTGACGGCGACGCGACGCTCGAAATAGCGCAGCGTCTCGGCGAATTCCTCCTTGCCGGGTATGCGCATCGCCCAATTGAATTGGCCGCCGATGCGGTCGGCGGCTTCGAACAATCGGACCTCATGGCCTCGTTCGGCCGCCAGCGTCGCGGCGGCCATCCCCGCGGGTCCGGCGCCGACGACGGCCACCCGGCGGCGCCTCGCGGTCGGCCGGTAATGCAGTTCGGTCTCGCGCCCGGCGCGCGGATTGACGAGACAGCTGGCGCGTTTGTTCTGGAACGTATGGTCGAGGCAGGCCTGGTTGCAGGCGATGCAGGTGTTGATCTCGTCGGCGCGGCCCGCCGCACATTTGGCGACCCAGTCGGCATCGGCGAGGAAGGGCCGCGCCATCGAGACGAGGTCGGCGTCGCCGCGCGCCAGCAGCGCCTCGGCCTCGGCCGGCATGTTGATGCGGTTCGACGCCACCACCGGTATCGACACCGCCTGCCGCAGCCGCGACGCGGCGCCGGCGAAGGCCGCGCGTGGCACCGAGGTGACGATGGTCGGCACGCGCGACTCGTGCCAGCCGATGCCGGTGTTGAGGATCGACACGCCCGCGGCCTCGAGCGCGCGCGCGACGAGCACCCCCTCGTCCCAGGTGTTGCCGCCCTCGACGAGGTCGAGCACCGAATGGCGGAACATCACGATGAATTCGGCGCCGACCGTGCCGCGCACGCGCCGCACGACCTCGACGGCCAGTCGCATGCGGTGCTCGATCGGTCCACCCCAGCGGTCGCTGCGCCGGTTCGTGCGCGCGCACAGGAACTGGCTCAGCAGATAGCCCTCGCTGCCCATGATCTCGACGCCGTCGTAGCCGGCGCGCTGCGCCAGGCGCGCGCAGCGCGCGTAGGCGCGGATCGTCGCCTCGATGCCGCGCTCGTCCAGCGCGCGCGGCTTGAATGGCGAGATCGGCGACTTCAGCGCCGAGGCCGAGACGACGAAAGGCTGGTAGCCGTAGCGCCCGGCATGCAGGACCTGCAGCAGGATCTTGCCGCCTTCCTCGTGCACCGCGCGCGTCAGCAGGCGGTGATTTCCGAGATCGAGCGCGGTATTGAGCGTGCCCCCGAACGGCAGCAGCCAGCCCTGGCGATTCGGCGCGATGCCGCCGGTGACGATGAGGCCCACGCCGCCGCGGGCGCGCTCGCGGTAGAAGGCGGCGAGCCTGGGATAGTGGTACCAGCGGTCCTCGAGTCCGGTGTGCATCGATCCCATCACGACGCGGTTGCGCAGCGTCGTGTGACCGAGGTCCAGCGGGCGCAGCAGCTGCGGGTAGGCGGCTGGCGTCATCGACGGGCGTTCAGCGTGCGCAAGGTGGCTACTTCGCCTGCGCCGCGGCTTGCTGCGCGGCATCGGCGGCATCGGCTTCATGGGCGAGCCGCGCCAGTTCGACCGGCGACTGGCAGGTGTAGGCCGATTCGAAGATGTCCTTGGTCATGTAGATGCCCGCGGGCAGGTAATCGCCCATCACGGCGCGTTCCTCGCCGGTCTTCTTCACGCGCTGGATCGCATGCTCGAAATCGGGGCGCGCGAGCATGTTGCGCATCAGGATATTGCCCTGGTCGGGATCGAACATGCCGTCGCCGTCGTCGGGTATCGGCAGCCAGTTGATGCCGCATTCGGCGAACGCGGTGCGCGGCCGGTCGGCCGCCCGGCTGAAGGCGATGACGTAATGGCGGTTCTTGTCGGTAACGACCTCCTCGTCGTTCAGGCACTTCACCACCGTCGTGTTGGCCGCGCCATGCTGCGAGCAGATCGACCAGTAGCGCATGTCCTTGCCCCGGACCTCCATGCGCGGCTCGCCGTCCATCGTCCTGGGCGTCGTCGGCAGGGTGCCGCGCAGCACGTAGACGGGGCCGAACTTGCGGTTGATGAAGGTGCGGATGTACTGGTTGTCGACCGTCGGGTAGAAGCCTTCGCTCTTGCGTTCGAAATTGCCGACGGCGCCGGTGAAGATGCCCTCGAACTGTTTGCGATCGAATTGCGCATACCAGGTCGACGGCCGCGTCGCCGGGTGCGTGTCGGGCTTGCCGGGCAGCGTCAGCAGTTCGCGGTAGCGCGCGACCGGCATGCCGAAGGCGTCCGCCTGCACCTTCAGCAACTGGTTGGTCTGCAGGGCCTTGCAGGCGGCGGCGCCGCGCACGACGCTGCCGTCGGCCAGCGTCAGCACCGGAACCGGCAGCGGCACGCCGCCGGTGATGCTGGTGCCGCGGTCCGGCGTGTAGGTGCGCAGCAGCAGCACCTGCTGCGTGCCGCCGTTCATCGGCGCGTGGATGACGCGCGAGGTCGCGCCTTCGACGTAATAGCCCTCGGCGCGGCCGGTGTCGCGCTCGCCGCCGGCGAGCACGTCGATCGCGTAGGAGCGACGCGGCGCGCGGCGGTCGGCGCCGTCGCGCGCCGGATTGACGTTGCCGGGCAGCGGCGTGATCAGGTAGTCGGCCAGGGTCTCGACCGGCTGGCCGCGGTCGTCGTAGGACGTGTACGAGGTGTAGCGCGCATGCGCGAACTGACCTTCGATGCGCAGCTTCGAGCCCTCGGGCATCGTGAACTTCGCGCCCCAGTAATAGGTGTTCGTGTCGGGCCAGGCGATGTTCAGATAGGGGTCGCCGCTGTACGGGCCCGAAGCCCAGAAGCAGGTGCGCACGCCCGGCACGCCGGGCTGGGTGTTGTCCACCGTCTGCTTCGGGCCGGACATCGGCACGGGATCGGCGGCGAAGGCCGTCGATCCCAGGGCCAGGGAGGCGGCGAGGGTCAGCCAGCCGAGCGGGCGCGAAAGGGCAGGATTCATGGTTGCAGTCCAGGTGGGATGAAGGGAATCGCGCGCTCGACGCTGCGCGCGCGGTGCCGGCTGCGGGCCGGCACTCATTGCCAGGCGGCCCTGAGCACGCCGAGCAGCTCGTCGCGATCGGCTTCGGCCGGGTTGAAGACGATCGGCCCGTCGTCCAGTGCCAGGGCAGCGACCTCGACCAGTTGCTGCGGCGCCACCTGGCCGGTCTCGAGCAGGGTCCTGGGCAGGCCGCAGCGCCGGTGCAGGGCGTCGCGCAGCTCGCGTATCCCGCCGATCGTGCGCGCCGCCCGTTGCGCCGGCGGCGTCGCCGCGTAGACCTCGGCGCCGGCCAGCGGCAGCAGCAACTCGCCGATGCGCTCGGCGCGCTGCGGCAGGTTGTACTCGAGCACATAAGGCAACAGCAGGCCCATGCACAGGCCGTGCGGCAGATGGCACAGGGCCCCCAGGGCATGGCCGAGCGCGTGCACCATGCCGACCATCGAATTCGAGAACGCGATGCCGGCCATCGTCGACGCCAGCATCAGCTCGAGCCGGCCTAGCGCGTCGTTCGGTTGGTCCATGACGGCGATCAGGTGCGCGCCTATCTTGCGGATCGCCGCCGTCGCGTAGGCATCGCTGATCGGGTTCGCGGCCAGACCGGTGCAGGCCTCGACCGCATGCGTGAGCGCGTCCATCGCCGTCATCGCGGTGACGCGCGGCGGCAGCGTCAGCGTCATGCGCGGATCCAGCACCGCCAGGTCGGGCAGCAGGAAGCCGGACGTGAAGGGCAGCTTGCGGCCGGCCTCGAGGTCGGAGACGACGGCGACGAGCGTGACTTCGCTGCCGGTGCCGGCCGTCGTCGGCACGACGAAAAGCGGCCTCAGCCGGCGCCGCAGCTTGTGTGCGCCGGCATGCGGCTGCAGGTCGTCGCCGCCTTCGCTGACCAGGATATTCGCCGCCTTCGCGGTGTCGATGACCGAGCCGCCGCCGACGGCGATGAGGGCGTCGCAGCCGGCGGCGCGGTAGGCGGCCGCCGCCTGGCGCACCGTGGGCAGGCTGCTGTCGGGGGGCACCTCGTCGAAGACGACGGCCGGCGCGACGCCGGCCGCCGCGAAGGCCGCCTCGATCGGCCCGAGCAGGCCGGCGGCGCGCACGCCCGCGTCGGTCATCAGCAGCGGCCGGCGGGCCGAACACAGCCCGAGCTCGTAGGGCAGATGTTCGAGCGCCCGGTGCCCGGCGATGATCTTGACGGGGCAATGGAACTCGAAGCAATCGGATTTCATCACCGGATGACCTGGGCGAATCCGCGCACGACACCGAGATAGATGCGCGCCGCCAGCGGCAGCTTGTCGCGCAGGCGCAGCGGCCGATAGCGCTTGACGGCGCGGCGCGCCAGCGGCGCCGGCAGGATCACCGACTCCAGCCGGCCGAGGATGCGCACGAGGCGCGTCGCGACCGCGACATCGCCGTCGGCGACCATGCGGTTGCGCGCGAACGCCATCGCCGTGCCTTCCTGGAACGAGAACACCAGGAACGCGTGCTCCAGATGCTTGAACCGGATGCCGAGTTCGGGCCGCGCCTTCGCCTGCCGCACCCGGCTCAGGATGCCGCCGCCGACGGCCTGCCAGGTCACGCCCGGTCCCGCCGGCAGCACCGTCATCTGCAGCTGGAAACCCGGCGGCAGGATTTCGAGTTCGCGGCGCAGCACGGGGTCGACGCGGCTCGCGGTGGCCAGGGCGCGGCCGACGACCTGCAGCATCGTCGCCACGTACAGCCGCTTGAGCAGGTTGCGCAGGAACATGCGGATGGCCCCGGTGGACGATGCCGGCACCGGGGTCGAAATGGTGAGGTGGCAACAGCGTACGCATGTCCCCCGATCGAGATTGTCCGAATCTCGGCAATCAAGGGATTACCACTATGAATTCCCGAAACGGAGGTTGCGCGCAGGCGGAATCGATGCGTCGCGGCGACGTCGACCCTTGCGGCGGCGGCCCGCGCGCCTCACTCCGCGTGCCAGATCACCTTCCGGTGCGTCTGCACCCAGGGCTCGTAGCTGCGCGCGAAGCGCTCCTCGATGCGGTTGCGCTTGACCTTGAAGGTCGGCGTGATGAGGTCGTTCTCGACCGTCCAGGCGTCGTTGGTGACGACGATGCAGGCGAGCTGCTCGTGCGGGTCGAGCGTGGCATTGACGCTGGCGAGGTGCTCGGCGAGCGAGCGCTCCAGCGCGCTGCGCCGTTCGCTGTCGGCGGCTTCGCGCATCGCCTCGAGGTTGAGCATCACCACCGCCAGCGGCTGGCCGAGGTTGGCGCCGGTCACGCAGCAGGCCTCGACGGCGGCATGCATCACCAGCTTGTCCTCGATCGGCGCCGGCGCGACGTACTTGCCCTTGCTGGTCTTGAACAGGTCCTTCACGCGGCCAGTGATCGTCAGCCGGCCGGCGGCGTCGATCGAACCCTTGTCGCCGGTGCGCAGGAAGCCATCGGCGGTGAAGACCTGCGCCGTCAATTCGGGCTGCCGGTAGTAGCCGGTCATGGTCGCCGCGCTCCTGACCAGGATCTCGCCGCTGGCCGGGTCGATGCGGCATTCGACGCCGTCGTAGGCGCGGCCGACGGTGCCGATGTCCTCGCCCGGCGCGGTGAGGTGGCTGAGCGCACAGTTCTCGGTCAGCCCGTAGCCCTCGGCGATCTTCAGGCCGATGCGGCCGTACCAGCGCAGCAGCTCGGGCGCGATCGGCGCGGCGCCGCTGAGCGCCATCACGCAGCGGTCCAGGCCCAGCGTCGAGAGGATCTTGCGCTTCACGAGGCCACCGACAATCGGCAGGCCGAGCAGCCGGTCGAGGCGGCGCTGCGGCATCTTGTGCAGCACCGCCTGCTGGAACTTCACCCACAGCCGCGGCACGCTGAAGAAGACCGTGGGCCGCGCGCGCTGCAGGTCCTCGGTGAAGGTCTCCAGGCTCTCGGCGAAATAGACATGCATGCCGGTGGCGAGCTGGGCATGCTCGACGAGCGCGCGCTCCACCACATGCGACAGCGGCAGGTACGACAGCATGCGCGAGTCGGCATCCAGCGGCACCCGCGTCAGGCCCGTGCGCACCGCGAACGCCAGCGTGCCGAAGGTGTGCATCACGCCCTTGGGCATGCCGGTGGTGCCCGAGGTGTAGATGATCGTGCACATCTCGTCGGCCGGCCGCACCGGCTGCCCCGGCAGCGGCGGCGTGCGGGCGACGATGTCGTCCCAGCGCGGATAGCTCGCCTGCGCATCGTCGCTGGCCAGCGGCAATGCGATGCAGGGCAGCGCGGCGGGTATGCCCGGCTTCATCTGCGCCCAGCCGTCGAGCTTGCCGACGAACAGCAGCCTGCTGCCGCTGTGCTCGAGGATCTGCGCGATCGTCGTCGGCGCCAGCGTCGGATACAGCGGCACCGACACCGCGCCGGCCAGGAAGCAGGCGTAGTCGCTGATCATCCAGTGCGCGGTGTTCTTCGACAGGATGGCGACGCGGTCGCCGCGGCCGATGCCCACGGCCTGCAGATGCGCGGCCATGCGGCGCGCCTGGTCGACGACCTCGCCCCAGCGGAATTCCCGCACGGCGCCGCCGCCCATGGGCTGCGTGAAGGCGATGCGCTCGGGAGCCGAGGTCTCCCAGTGGTAGAGGCGTTGCAGCGCCAGCATGTCGGATGCGGCAGGGACGGACATCGCGGTCTCCATCGTTTCCGCGGAGTTTGCACCGGGATCGGGCGGCCGGCAGCAATCGGCCACAAGCTCCTTGAGCCCGCTCAATGACGACCCGCTCGCCGGCGCGGCGTGGCCGGCGCCGCTGCTGCGCGGCTAGCGACTGCCTTGTTGCGGCGCGCAACTGCGCACGAGCGGCAGTTCCATGAGCTGATGCCGCAGGTCGGACTTGCGGCGGCCGGTGATCGCGAAGGTGCCGATATCCTCGAGCAGATCGCCGTTGCGGGTCTCCAGCACGACGACCGGGCAGGCACTGAACAACGGCACGAGGACGCCGCGCGGGGCGGTCAGGGCGAACTCCGACCCCATCAAGGTCAAATCGCCGCCGCTGCCTTCGCACAAATCAAACGACACCGACAGCCTTTGCCCGATCTTGTGCAGGATGTCGCGCAGGTTCTGCACGTCCCTTCTCCTGAAGCCGAAATGCTGCACCTTCAGAAACTGACCATCGCCGCCGGCGGCACCTTCCGATCCAGGTTCCATATCAGGGGTACTCGTTGCTGACTCAGTGAATTCGGAGCGAAAACCGCTCACGACTAAAGAGTAGTCAACTCGCTGTGCCCCGCGTATCGGGAATCCGCTCGAACGGGCCGCGGCATCGCATGATTACGGCCTCGGGGATTCCCCGAGAGGCATCGGTCCGCCCCCTCCATCGCGGACCGATGCAAACCCGCTCGACGGTCATCGCCGGCGGCCACGCGACGCGGCCGCGTTGCTCATTTCGTGCTCCAGATGCTGTTGAGCCAGCCGCCGCCGCAGGTCTCGGGCGTCGGACTGGCCGTGCACGGCGTATTGCATGCGGACTGGTCCGCGACCTTGCGTCGGCCCAGCGCGTCGCCGGCATAGCATTGCCCGTAGTACTGCAGTCCGGCATAGGCATAGCCCTTGGCCTTGGCCGCCGCCACGCAGCTCTCGACGGTCGCTCCCGAAGGGATCAGGGACACCGGCAAGGCACGATCGGGGTCGTCCTGCCAACACCCGTTGTCGGCCGTCCTGGGCGGCATGGGCTGCTGGGTCGCGCCCGTCGCATAGACGCTGTTGTACCAGGTGCCGCCGCAGGGTTCGCCGCTGTTCGAATTGCATTTCATCGTGCACTTGCTCTCGTCCGGCGGGCCGGGCGGCAACACGTTGCCGCCATAGCATTGGCCGCCGAATTGGAGTCCGGCATACAGCAGGCCGCGGGCACGGGCGGCGGCCACGCAGCTGGCCTTCGTCGCGGTCGACGTCGACCACAAGGTCACCGGCAAGGTGCGCGTCGCATGGTCCGCGAGGCAGCCCTTGTACACGGCCACGGGCGGATTCGGCGGGCTGACGCCGGTGGCGTAGACGCTGCTGAACCAGGCGCCGCCGCAATAGGACGATGCGTCGGCATCGCATTTCATCTGGCAGTTGGGGTTGTCGGGCACCTTGGTGTAGCCGGCGGCATCGCCGGCGAAGCAGGCGCCCTTGTACTGCACGCCGGCGTAGGCGTAGCCCTTGGCCTTGGCCGCGGCGACGCAACTCGCCGGCGTGGCCCCGGCCTGCATCAATTGAACCGGCAAGGCGCGCGTCGCGTCATCGGTGTAGCAACCCTGGTACCCGGCCACCGTCGATGCCTGCGGCACGGACTGGTAGATCGCGCCGTTGTCGCCGACGGCGACGAACGTCGCGCCGCCCCAGCTCACGTCGTTCAACGACGGCGGCACCGTCATCGTGGTCCAGTTCCAGAAGTCGTTGGCGCCGCTGTACGTGATCGAGCCGAAGCCGACGGCGACGACGTAACCGTCGCCGAAGGTCATGCCGTTCAGCGCATGGGCCGGAAAGGCCGCGCTGGAGCAGCTCAGACCGGAGACGACCACCACGTCGGTCGTCACCTTCTGCGCGAAGAGGTCGCCGACGGCGACGAAATTCTGCGCGCCCCCGGTGCCGGTGACGGCCGTCATGCCGCCGCTGAAGCCGCATGAATGCGGCGTCCAGGTCTTCGAATCCGCCGACGTGAACACCTGGCCATTGGCGCCGACGACGACGTACTCCGGGCTCTGCGTCTGCGCCTCACCGGTGCTGGCGACGCCCAGGAGGTTGTTGGCACCCGCCGGCGAAGGCTGCGCGCTCCAGTTCGACCACGGGTAATGCACCGCGAGGATGTCGGGGCCGCCCACCGCGACGAGCTGGATGCCGATGCCGTTCACCCAGCCCGAAGTCACGCGTCGCAGGAGTTTCGAGACCGTCTGCGACGTCCAGGTCTTCCCGTTGTCGTTGGACACGAGCGCGACATGGTCCCCGACGGCGACGAACGCATGCCAGCCCGGGCTGTAGGTGACCCCGTACAGGATGGCCGTGGTGCCCGCGTTCGACGCCGTCCAGGTGACGCCATCGGGCGAAGTCACGATCGTTCCCCTGGCGCCGACCGCCACGTAGGTGCCGCCGCCATAGGCCACGCCGTAGAGGGTCTGCGTCGTGCCCGAGGTTCGGGCGGTCCAGTTCGACGGCGGGCCTCCCGCCCATCCGATGCTCGGCGCGAGCAGCAGCAGCAACAGCATGATCGCCAGCCTGGCCGAGAGCAGACGAGGCCCGTCGAACATCGCGGCTCGACGTGGATTCACCGAACCTCGGCCTGGCCACCATGCCCCATTCGAACGGCCGCGCAATTCAGTACTCACGATGGATCCCCTTTCGCTGCATTCGATGCCATGCGCACCCGCGGCTCGAGGTTCCAGACGAACATCGAAGCGCGGTGCTCGCAGTCATGCTATGGGGCAGGCCCGGCGATCGATTGCGTCTACTCAACGCGGCCGATCGAATTCCCGCAGCCTCGGTCGATGCGGTCGCGGCCCGAGCCGGCGGACCCGGGAATCGAGCGATGGCGAATCAGGCCCGGATGCCGACCCAGGACCAGCCCAGCATCAGCAGGCCGAGCGCGGCGAGCCAGCTGCCCAGGGCGCGCACGGCGATGCGGGTCCACGCGGCGCGCGGCGCGGCCACGGCGGCGGTGGCCAGCGTGTGGAGGCAGGCCACTGCGGCGACGGCGCCGACGACATACAGGGCGTCGATCGTCTGCGGCCCCTGCGCCAGTCCCTGCGCGGCGCCGCGCGTCAGCGCGACGGCGATGGTCAGCGCCGTCAAGGCCGGCCGCCGCGGCCGCCAGCCCGCGGCCACCGCCGCCCCGGCGACCGCGAACGGCAGGACCGACGCCGCCGGCGTGGCCGTCCAGGTGAGATCGGCCGATGCCGAGCCCAGCAGCAGTCCCAGGCCCCAGGCGAGCGGCGCCGCGCAGACCGCCGCGCGGGCGCCGGACAGCCCGGCGCGCCCGGCCGCGCCCGCGAGCAGCGCGAGGGCGAGCAAGGCAAGCCAGTCGGGTGCGCTCGCGAAGAGATGCGCCGCACCGTCGTAGCCGCTGCCGACGCCGGTCTGCACCAGATGCGCCTGCGCCACGGCGCTGGCGAGCGCGAAGGCGCCGGCGATCGACCGCACCTGGATGCGCCGGCGGCGGCTCATCGCAGGGCCTGCCAGAGGAACCACAGCCCGCCCGAGGCGACGCCGAGGCCCGCCAGCCGCACGACGACGCGCCCCGCCGGCCAGCGATCGAGCGCGCCCAGCGCGATGCCCGCGGCGTGCAGCGATCCGGTGGCGATGACGAAGCCCAGGCTGTACAGCAGCGCGTCGCCGCCGGCCGGCAACTCGCGGCCATGGGCGTGACCGTGGCAGACCGCGAAGGCGGCGACCAGCGCCAGCGCGAGCGGCAACGGCAGGCGCCGGCGCGATGTCACGAGCAGGCCCAGCACCAGCGCCGAGATCGCGATGCCGATCTCGACCCCGGGCAGCGGCATCCCGGCCATGCCGAGCAACGCACCGAAGGCCATCGCGACCGGAAAGGCGATCGGCAAGACCCAGATCGCCGGCGGCCCGAGCACCGCGCCCCACAGGCCCACCGCGACCATCGCCAGCACATGATCGAGACCCGTCACCGGATGCAGCAGCCCGGCCGCCAGGCCGGTGCCGGCGCCGTGCAGTTCGTGGGCCCGGGCCGCGCCGCAGGCCAGGCCGGCGAGCAGCGCGCAGCCCAGGTGGCGGACCGTCAGGCCGCGGACGGGCGCAGGGCCAGGTGTCGGCGTGTTCAGCGTCACCACATCGCCAGGCGCTGGATCGTCCAGTACGCGCCGCAGCTGCCGACGAGATAGCCCGGCAGGCGCTGCCAGTACCAGGGCCAGTCGAAGGCCAGCACGCGCCAGGCCCAGCGCAGCGCGTAGACGAGGGCGACGAAGGCCAGTTGCCCCGCCTCGACCCCGAGGTTGAACAGCAGCAGCGCGCGCACGATGTCGACGCGCGGCAGGCCCAGCGTCGACAGGCCGCTGGCGAAGCCGAAGCCGTGCAGCAGGCCGAAGGCGAAGGCGACGACCCAGGGCCGGCGGATCGTCAGGCTGGTCCCGCCGCGCCAGCGGCGCACGATCTCGGGCCCGAGGAAGAGGATCGAGAGCGCGATCGCCGCGTTCAGCGCCGGTGCCGGCACATGGGCCCAGCCCAGCGTCGCCGCGGCCAGCGAGAGGCTGTGCGCGAGCGTGAAGGCGGTGATGGTCTGCAGCAGCGCGCGCGCTGAGCCGACGATGAGCAGCAGCCCGAGCACGAACAGCAGATGGTCGACACCGAGCGCGATATGTTCGAGCCCGAGGCGGAAATACGCCGCGTCGCCGCGCGGCGCCGCGGCGCCGGCCAGCGCCAGTTGCACCGCGGGCGCCTGCGGCTTGAGCACCTCGGTCTCCTCGCGGCCGTCGCGATGGCGCACGCGCAGCAGCACGTCGGTGGCGAGCGCGTCGAGGCCGTCGATGCCGATCCACGCGCCGGCCAGCGACGCGCTGCAGGCGATCTCGGCCCGCGTGACCACGGCGGCCGGATCGGCGAGGGTGCGCGGGGCGCGGCTCTCCGCGCAATTCGGCGGGAACACCGGCGTCATCGGCAGCGGCAGGCCACCGGCGTCGTAGGGCTGCTTCCAGGTCACCTCGTAATGGTTCGGCGCGGCTTCAATCAGTTCGAGATAGCCCGGCTGCAACTCGTGGGCCGCCGCGCTGCCGGCGCCGGCGAGCAGCAGCAGCGAGGCGAGCAGCCAGCGCCCGAGACCACGGCGCATGTTCGTCACGGCGGGGGCGCCGACGCGGCCGACACTGCGGCGGGCAGGACGATGCGGTACGGCCGTTCGAGCTCGGCCAGCCGGGCCTCGGCGAACTGCTTGCGGCGCGCGCTGAGCCAGTCGCGCTCGACCAGCGGTCGCACGGCGTCGAGCCGCGCCGTCTGCGGCGCCGTGCGCGATTCGATGCGCACCAGATGCAGGCCATAGCCCGAGACCACCGGCCCGACCCATGCCCCGAGCGGCAGCTGCGCCATGCGGGCCGCGAATTCGGCACCGAACGAGCGCTCCAGTTCACCCGCGGGCAGGTCGACGTAATGCGATTCGAGCAGCGGCAGCGCGTCGCCGGCGACCCGCGTCGCGCCTTGCCGCAAGGCCGCCAGGCCGCGTCGCGCATCGGCTTCGGCGCGCGCGCCGCGCCGCGCGGCGTCGAAAGGGATCTGCTCGAAGCTGTAGCGCGCCTCGGTCCGGTAGGCCGCCGCGTGCGAGAGCAACCAGGCCCGCAGATCGGCATCGCTGGGTCGCAGTTGCTCGGTCGCCGCGTCGACGATGAATTCCATCTTCTGGCGCAGGCGGTGCCGGATCACCGGATCGTCGCGGTCCAGACCCAGGCGCAGCGCCTCGCGCACCATCACTTCCTCGGTCACGTGGTCGTGCACGAGGCCCTGCAATTCGGCAGGCGTCGGCGCGCGCATCCAGGTGCGCTCGAAATTCGCCGCGAGGTTGGACACGCGCGCGGGCGTGACGACGATGTCGGCATGCGCGGCCGCGGCCGGCCGCGCCGCACCGCGCCAGGCCTGGAACGCGAAGACGAGGCTGCCGATGAGGAGGAAATGCACGAGCGGCTCGCGCAGCAGGCGGCCGATGAGCGATCTCGTGCCGGTGGACGGGCTCTGTGGCGGCTCCGGCATCGCTGGTCTGGTACGCAGGGGTGAGGTGTGGAAGAACCGCCGCGGCGTCTGCGCGGTCGCGTCGGGCCGCCGGAAATCGAAGCGCCGGGCATCGTACCGCGGCCGGCGCGTGGCCAGCGACCGGGCCTGGGGTCCATCGCCGACAATCGCCCGGCGGCACGTCGCGCGCGCCGCTCAAGGAGGCCACGGCGATGGGAGCGACGACAACGCTGCACGGCATCGAAGTCTTCACCGATGGCGAGGGCGACGACGCGATCGTGATGATCCATGGCTGGCCCGACACCCACCGCCTGTGGGACGGCACCGTCGCGGCGTTGCAGGACCGCTTCCGCTGCGTGCGCTTCACGCTGCCCGGCTACGACATTGCCCGCCCGCCGCGGCCGACCTCGGTCGCGGCGATGGTCGAGTTGATCCGCAGGATCGTCGAGGAAGGCGGCCGCGGCCGCCCGGTGACGCTGCTGCTGCACGACTGGGGCTGCGTCTTCGGCTATCAATTCGCGATGGCGCATCCGGCGCTGGTGTCGCGCTTGATCGGCATCGACATCGGCGATGCCCCTACGCGCGAATTCAAGCGCGGCCTGACGGCCAAGGCCCAGGCGATGATCGCCGGCTATCAACTCTGGCTCGTGCTGGCATGGCGCCTGGGCGGCACGCTGGGCGACCGCATGACGCGATCGATGGTGCGCTGGCTGCGCTGTCCGGCCGACCCGGCGCGCGTCGGCGCGCAGATGAATTACCCGTACGCGATGCAATGGCTGGGCACGGCCGGCGGCATGCGCGGCCTGGCGCCATTGGTGCCGCGCTGCCCGATGCTGTTCTTCCACGGCACACGCAAGCCCTTCTCGTTCCACACGCCGGCCTGGGCACAGGCGCTGGCGGCGCGGCCAGGGTGCCGCGTGCAACCGATGCGCACGGGCCATTGGGTGATGCTCGACGACCCGGACGGGTTCAATCGGGCGCTGCGGGATTGGCTGCTGCCGGGAACCCGGTGACGGCGGCTGGCAAGCAGGCTCAGCGGCGGGTTCGCCTGCGCGCGCACGCCGCCAGCGTCAAGGCCAGCAGGGTCAGGCCGACACCGCCGGGCTCGGGTACCGCGTTCGCCTGGGGCTGCCCCTGGAATCCGAGCGTCAGTCCCTGGGCATTGGTGTAGAAGCCGACGATCTGGCCG
>JAGWTU010000118.1 GCA_028868825.1 Burkholderiales bacterium
GACAGCGCGATGCGGTAGCCCTCGCCGGCGTTGCCGAGCAGCGCCGACGCCGGCACGCGGCAGTTCTCGAACAGGATCTGCGCCGTGTCCGAGGCATGCTGGCCCATCTTGTCCTCGATGCGCGCGACGATGTAGCCGGGTGTCGCCGTCGGCACGAGGAAGCAGCTGATGCCCTTCTTGCCGGCGGCCTTGTCGGTGACGGCGAAGACGATCGCGACATCGGCATGCTTGCCGGTGGTGATGAACTGCTTGACGCCGTTGATGACGTAATGATCGCCGTCGCGGTCGGCGCGAGTCGTGATCGCCGCCGCGTCGGAGCCGGTATGCGGCTCGGTGAGGCAGAAGCAGCCGAGCTTCTTGCCTTGTGCCAGCGGCTTGAGCCAGGTTTCCTTCTGCTCGCGGCTGCCGTATTTCATCGTGATGCCGCAGGCCAGCGAGTTCTGCACGCTGACGATGGTCGACGTCGCGCCGTCGCCGGCGGCGATCTCCTCGAGCATCAGCACGAGGCTCAGGTAGTCCATGCCGGCACCGCCCCATTCCTCGGGCACGACCATGCCCAGCGCGCCGAGCTCGCCGAGTTCCTTCAGCGCCTGCGCCGGGAAGGTATGGTGCTTGTCCCAGTCGCCGGCGAAGGGCGCGAGCCGCTCCTGGGCGAAGGCGCGCATCGAGTCGCGGATCATTTCCTGTTCGGCGTTGAGCAGCATGGTCGTGGTCTCCTGTTTTCTTGGTCGTTCAGAGCATCTCGACGGCCAGCGCCGTCGCTTCGCCGCCGCCGATGCACAGCGTCGCGACGCCGCGCTTGAGGCCCTGCTTGCGCAGCGCGCCGAGCAACGTGACGACGATGCGCGCGCCCGAGGCGCCGATCGGGTGGCCGAGCGCGCAGGCGCCGCCATGGACGTTGACCTTGTCGTCCGGCAGTTCGAGGTCGCGCTGCGCCGCCAGCGTGACGACGCCGAAGGCCTCGTTGATCTCGTAGAGGTCGACGGTCTGCGACGACCAGCCGGTCTTCGCAAACAGCTTGCGCAGCGCGCCCACCGGCGCCGATGGGAACTGCGCCGGCAGCCCGGCATGCGTCACATGGGCGACGATGCGCGCCAGCGGCTTCAGCCCCAGCGCGGCGGCCTGCGAGGCGCGCATCAGCACCATCGCCGCGGCGCCGTCGGAGATCGACGAGGAATTCGCCGCCGTCACCGTGCCGTCCTTGCGGAAGGCGGGCTTGAGGGTCGGGATCTTGTCGATGCTGACGGCGTAAGGGCCCTCGTCGCGGGCGACGACGACATCGCCCTTGCGTCCGGCCACCGTCACCGGGGCGATCTCCCAGTCGAAGCTGCCGTCCTCGCTGGCTAGCTTGGCGCGCGTCGTCGAGCGCACGGCGAAGGCATCCTGGACCTCGCGCGTGAAGCCGTAGGCGGCGGCGCAGTCCTCGGCGAAGGTGCCCATCAGGCGGCCGCGCGTCTCGGGGCCGTAGGCGTCCTCGAGGCCATCGAGGAACATGTGGTCCATCAGCTGGCCATGGCCGAGCCGGTAGCCGCCGCGCGCCTTGGGCAGCAGGTAGGGGGCGTTGGTCATCGACTCCATGCCGCCGACGACGGCCACTTCGTACGAGCCGGCGCGCAGCCCGTCGTGGCCGAGCATCGTCGCCTTCATCGCCGATCCGCAGACCTTGTGGATCGTCGCGCAACCCGCCGTCAGCGGCAGCCCGGCGAGCAAGGCCGCCTGGCGCGCCGGCGCCTGGCCCTGGCCGGCTTGCAGCACGCAGCCCAGCAGCACCTCGTCGACGCGGGCGGCGTCGATGCCGGCGCGCGCGACGGCGGCCTTGACCGCGACGGCGCCGAGCTGGGCCGCGCTGAGCCCGGCGAAAGCACCCTGGAACGCGCCCATCGGCGTGCGGGCTGCGGAGACGATGACGATGGCATCTTCGGACATGGCGTTTCCTTCACGGTCGAGGTTCGGCGGATCGGGCGGCAGCCGACCGTCAGGCAACGGCGGGCGCGCCCGGGCGCAGACCCCCACTCTAGGCCCGCCGCAGGCTTCTGGCGATGCCGCAAACGCTCAACGCCGATGCTAGGATTTGCCATGGTCCGGTCGGTCGTGCAGGGATGAGCCAGCGGCATGCCGAGAAGGGCACGATCGCGATCGACTTCGTCGACGAGGCGCTGGTCTGCATCCGCGACGCCGGGCTCGACGCGGCGGCGATCCTGACGGCGGCCTGCATCTCGCCCGAGCTGCTGGCGTCGCCGCAGGCGCGCGTCTCGTCGAGCCAGTACGGCCAGCTCTGGCACCTGATCGCCGAGACCCTCGACGACGAGTTCTTCGGCATGGACCGCCACCGCATGAAGCAGGGCAGCTTCACGCTGCTGTGCCATGCCGTGATCCAGGCCGACACGCTGGAGCGTGCGCTGCGCCGCGCGCTGCGCTTCTTGCGCCTCGTGCTCGACGGCATCGAGGGCGAGCTGCGCGTCGAGGACGGCGTCGCCCGCATCGTGCTGCAGGACCGCGGGCCGCCGCAGCGCGCCTTCGCCTACGGCACCTTCCTGCTCATGCTGCACGGCCTGGCCTGCTGGCTCGTCGGGCGGCGCATCCCCTTGCACGCGGCCGATTTCCGCTGCGCCGAGCCGCGCTACAGCGGCGAATGGCGGGTGCTGTTCGCGCAGCAGCTGAACTTCGACCGCGAGACCTCGGGCATCGCCTTCGACGCCGACTACCTCGCGCTGCCCAACATCCAGAACGAGCGCACGATGAAGGCCTTCCTGCGCAGCGCGCCGGCGAACTTCCTCGTCAAGTACAAGAACAGCGCCAGCCTGTCGGCGCGAATACGGCGCCGGCTGCGCGAACTGCCGCCGGCGGCCTGGCCCGAATTCGACGCCCTTGCGCAGCAGTTCCACGCCTCGGCGGCGACGCTGCGGCGGCGCCTCGACGACGAGGGCGAATCGTTCCGCTCGATCATGGACGGCATGCGCCGCGACCTCGCGATCTCGATGCTCTGCGACACCCGGCACCCCATCGTCGAGATCGCCGCCGAGCTCGGTTTCGCCGAGGCCAGCGCCTTCCACCGCGCGTTCAAGAAATGGACCGGGACGCGGCCCGGCGAATACCGGCTGCGCACGGCGCGCTGAACGGCGGCGGCCGTCGCCGATCGCTCCTGCGCTGGGTGGTCCGCTGACGGCATTCGCGATGTAAGAGAACATCGGCCCCGACCGTCTACCGCATAACCCCCTTTGCCGGACCGCCCATGCACGCCACCCTGCCCCTGCTCGCCCGAACCGACTTCCCCGCCCTGCGACGCCGCGCCGTCGAGACGCTGCAGGTCAACCTGGGCTACCGCTGCAACCAGAGCTGCCAGCATTGCCATGTCGATGCCGGCCCGCACCGCAGCGAGCAGATGACGCGCGAGACCATCGACGCCCTGCTCGACTTCGTCGCCGCCAGCCCCGAGGTGCGCACGCTCGACCTCACCGGCGGCGCGCCCGAACTCAATGCGCATTTCCGCGCGCTGGTGGTCGCGGCACGCTCGCGCGGGCTGACGGTGATCGACCGCTGCAACCTGACCATCCTCGACGAACCCGGGCAGGAGGACCTGGCGGCCTTCCTCGCCGCGCAGGGCGTCGAGATCGTCGCCTCGATGCCCTGCTACCTCGAGGACAACGTCGACCGCCAGCGCGGCCAGGGCACGTTCGAGCGCAGCATCCGCATGCTGCAGCGGCTGAACGGGCTCGGCTACGGCCGGGCGGGCAGCGGCCTGGCGCTGAATCTCGTCTACAACCCGCAGGGCGCCTGCCTGCCGCCGCCGCAGGAGGCGCTGGAGCGCGACTACAAGCAGCATCTCGCGACGCAATACGGCATCGTCTTCGATCACCTCTTCACGCTGGCGAACATGCCGATCCAGCGCTTCGGCTCGATGCTCGTCTCCAAGGGCCAGTTCGACGACTACATGACCCTGTTGCGCGGCGCGCACCGCGAGGCCAACCTCGACGCCGTGATGTGCCGCAGCCTCGTCAGCGTCGATTGGCAGGGCCATCTCTACGACTGCGATTTCAACCAGCAGCTCGGCCTGGCGCTGCAGGCGGGCGACGGTCGGCGGCTGCACATCGCCGACGCCGGCGCCCGCGAGCTGGCGCAGCGCGCCATCCGCGTCGCCGACCATTGCTACGGCTGCACCGCAGGCCAGGGATCGAGCTGCGGCGGCGCGCTGGCCGAGGGCGCCGCGGTGGCCAGCCCATGCACGTCCTGACCAGCCGGCCCTTCCGCAGCGCCGAGGAAAGGTGATGCGGCGTCGCTGGGTCTGGCTGCTGCTGCTCGCCGCGCTGGCGGGCCTGTACTTCGCGTCCGGCATCGGCCACGAACTGACGCTGGCGGCGATGAAAAGTCGCGCCGCCGATCTGCAGGCCTGGCGCGCGCAACGGCCGCTGGCGGCGGCGGCCCTCTTCTTCGCCGCCTATGTCGTGATGGCGGCACTGTCGCTGCCCGG
>JAGWTU010000079.1 GCA_028868825.1 Burkholderiales bacterium
CACGCCCGAGACGCAGCAGGCCGACGACGACCTCGCCGTCGGCCGCCTCGTCGAGGCGGTGGCGCACAGCCCCTACGCGGCCGACACGCTGATCATCGTCACCGAGGACGATTGCCAGGACGGCCCCGACCACTACGACTCGCACCGCGCCACGACCTATGTCGTCGGGCCCTATGTGCGGCGGCGTGCGGTCGTCAGCACGCGCTACAACCAGGTCAGCGCGTTGCGCACGATCGAGGATGTGCTCGGCACGCCGCACCTGAACCTCAACACCGCCTACCAGCGACCGATGGCCGATGTCTTCGACATCGCCGCGTCGCCGGACTGGACCTACGAGGCGGTGGCCTCGACGGTGCTGCGCGGCACGACGCTGGTGCGGCAGGGCAGCGGCATCCGCTGGGCCGCCGGCGCGACGGTCCGGCCGCGCCACGACGCCGCGTACTGGGACCGCGTGACGCGGCAATTCGATTTCTCCGACGCCGACCGCGTGCCGCCCGGGCGCTACAACCGCGTGCTCTGGGCCGGCGTGACCGGTGATCGGCCGTTCCCGGCGCTGCGCCGCGAAGGCGCCATCGCTGCCGCGCGCGACGACGACGGCGATGACGACGACGACTGAGCGCCGGACGAAGCGCTCGAGCGGACGGCCGCTCGATGTCGAGACGCTGTGGCAGATCGAGCGCATCGGCGCGATCTCGCTCGCCCCCGATGGCCGGCGCGCCGTCTGCGCGGTGGCGCAGCCTTCGATGGCCGACAACCGCACGTCGACCAGCCTGTGGCTGCTGGCCACCGACGGCGCGCCGCCGCGGCGCCTGACGCGCGCCGGCGGCCGCGACGGCCAGCCGGCCTGGTCACCACGCAGCGACCGCATCGCCTTCGTCGCGCGGCGCGAGCAGCAGGGCCACAAGGACAGGACGCCGCAGCTCTACCTGATTTCGCCCGACGGCGGCGAGGCCGAGCGGGCGGCGACCTTCGCGCCCGGCGTCGAATCGTTCCGCTGGTTCCCCGACGGCCGGCGCATCGCCTTTGCCGCCTGGGTCTGGCCGGACCTGAAGGGCGCGGCGGCGCAGCAGCGGCGCCACAAGGCATGGGCGGAACGCAAGGAAACCGGCTACGCCACCTCCGAGGCGTTCTACCGCTACTGGGATCACGACATCCCCGAGGGCCGCGTGCTGCACCTGCTGCTGCTCGACCTCGCCAGCGGCCGCGTGCGCGATCTCTTCGAAGGCACGAACTACGAGCTGCCGCGCAGCGGTGCCGAGGGCTGCGACGCCTACGACATCCGACCCGATGGCCGCCGCATCGCCTTCGTGCACGACCCGGCGCAGGCGGTGGTGCTCGGCAACCGGCTGGCGATCGCCGAGATCGACGTGGCGACGCGGGCCGTGCGGCCGCTGCTCGACGCCGCCGGCTGGGACTTCGGTGCTCCGCGCTACAGCCCCGACGGCCACCGCCTCGCCGCGACTGCGGCGCCGGTGGCGCGCAGCCATACGGCGCAGAACCAGCTCGCTCTGCGTGTGGCCGACGGCTCCTGGAACACCTGGGGCGAGGACTGGGATCGATCCGTCGAAGGCCCGCTGCGCTGGGCCGATGATGGCGCGTCGCTGCTCTTCGCGGCCGAGGACCGCGGCCGACGCCACCTCTGGCGCCATCGACCGGCCGATGGCCGGGTCGAGATCGCCCACGCCGGCGGCTGGGTGCAGGACTACGACGCCGCCGCATCGACCCTCGTCGTCGCCGCCGACAGCGCCGCGCACCCGGTGCGCGTGACGGCGCATCGCGCCGGCAGCGAGCCGCTGCGCATCGAGCGCTTCAACGACACGCTGCTCGCCGGTGTCGCGCTGGGCGAATTGCGCGAGCTCACCTTGCGCGGCGCGCAGGGCGACGAGGTCCAGCTCTGGCTGACGCTGCCGCCGCGCCACGACGGCCGGCGCCAGCAGGCGGTGCTGCAACTGCTCCACGGCGGCCCCCATGCGGCGGCGGGCGACACCTTCGGCTACCGCTGGAACACGCAGGTGCTGGCGGGCGAGGACCGCGTCGTCGCGCAGCTCAACTTCCACGGCTCGAGCGGCTTTGGCCAGGCCTTCAACGACAGCCTCAACGGCCACCAGGGTGAGCTCGAGCTGCAGGACATCGAGGCCGCGAGCGACTGGCTGCTGGCGCAGCGCTGGTGCGACCCGCAGCGGCTGTACGCGGCAGGCGGCAGCTACGGCGGCTTTCTCGCCGCCTGGATCAACGGCCATGGGCCGGCCGGGCGCTACCGCGCGCTGGTCTGCCACGCCGGCGTGTTCGATCGCGTCGCGACCTTCAGCGCCGATTCCTGGCCCGTGCGGCCGAAGGACCTCGGCGCGAAATACTGGGAAGACCTGCCGCGCGTGCTGGCGCAGAGCCCGGCGACCTTCGCCGGTGCCATGGCCACGCCGACGCTCGTCATCCACGGCGCGCGCGACTACCGCGTGCCCGACTGCAACGGCCTGGCCTACTACAACACGCTGAAGGCGCGCGGCGTCGATGCGCGGCTGCTGTGGTTCCCCGACGAGAACCACTGGATCCTCAAGCCGCGCAATTCGCGGCTCTGGTACCGCGAGGTCGAGGCCTGGCTCGAACGCCACGGCGATCGCTCGCCGCGGCGGCGGTCTCAGCCGAAATAGCGGGGCGTGGCGCCCTGGAAATGCGCCAGGTTCGGGAACACCGAGGCGAGGTCGGCCGCACCGACGCCGAACCACGAGGCCAGCGCCGCGCCCATCTGCTCGACGCCGGTCGTCGGCAGCCAGCGCCCCTCGCTCGTGACGTCGTCGGCGCCGCCGAGCGCGAGCTGCGGCAGCGTGCCGTAGACGCCGCCGCGCACCGCGCCGCCCATCACCAGATGGTGGTTGCCCCAGGCATGGTCGCTGCCGCCGCCCGAGGCCGGCTGCAGCGTGCGCGCGAAGTCCGACGCCGTGAAGGTCGTCACCTGCGAGCCGACGCCCAGGCTCTGCACGGCGTCGTGGAACGACTTCAGCGCCGGCCCGAGCTGGGCGAACAGCGTGTTCTGGCGGTTGAGCTGGTCGGTGTGGGTGTCGAAGCCGCCGAGCGAGACGAAGAAGATCTGGCGGTTGACGCCTATCGTCGAGCGCGCCGCGATGACCTTGGCCACCGCCTGCAGCTGCTGCGCGAGGGGGTTGTTCTGGCCCGTGAAATAGCTCGCCGTGCTGCTTGCGGTCGTCAATGCCGGGTTGAGCAGCGCGCTGGCCTGCAGCGCCTGTTGCATCACCGCGGCGGCGGCCGTGACCTCGAGGTTCGCGTTCGGCGTGCCGAGCAGCTTCGTGTACAGGCCGTAGAGCGGATTGCTCGCCGGTGTCGAGCCGAAGCCCTTGATCGTGAAGGCGCCGGTGGCCGGGATCGCCAGCCCCGACGACGCGGCGCCGTTGATGAACACGGCATTGCCGGCGGCCGAGATGACGGCGGGAATGGCCGTCGATCCCTCGAGGTCGGCGACGCGGCCGCCCCAGCCGCTGGGCAGCGCCAGTCCCGATCCGCCCTGCTGCCATTGCGTCTGCTGGTCGATGTGCGAGAACAGGTTCGGCGGCCTGGCCGCCGTGCCGGCCAGATACGCCGCCTTCGTCAGCGGCTGCACCAGCGTGCCGACGTTGAGCTGCAGCGCGAGCTGGCCCTGGTCCCAGATCGACGCCAGCGGTGCCAGCGCGCCGTGCAGGCCGACATTCGTCCCCGCCAGCGGCGCCAGGGACGACTGTTGCAGCGCGAGCCCGCCGGCCGCCGCGTTGCCGCGCGCCGCCGCATAGGCCGCATAGCCGGCGCTGTCGGTCGGCACGACGAGGTTGTTGCCGTCGTTGCCGCCGTAGAGGAAGACGCAGACGAGGGCGCGGTAATCGCTGCCGGCGAGGCCGCCGGCACGCGCCGAGCCGAGGAATCCGAGCGAGCCGGCCGTGGCGGCGGCGCCGAGGAGGAATTGGCGACGGTTGGTCATTTCAATGTTCCACCAGGTATTCGGGCGACATCACGGCGACAAACAACGCCGCACGAACTCTGGCCAGCGGGTTGCTCGCCGGCTGGGTCAACGAGGCGCTGGCGACCGTCGATTGCAGCGTCGGGCTCATCGTGCCGGCGAACAGCACGCGGTTGATCTGCGCCACCAGGCTGCTCGGCGTCGCCGCCAGGCCCTGCCAGGCGCCGAGGTCGATGCGGCTGCCGGTGGCGCCGGCGACGGTCGGGTCGGCGCTAACGCCGTTGGCGCTGAGCGCCGTCGCCAGCGCGCCGCTGAGCACGAAGGCGGTGCTCGCGTTGTAGACGCCGAAGGTCGGACCGAGCAGGCCCGGGTCGTCGGGCAGCGCGTAGTCAGGCGGGTAGAAGTTGAACACCGTCGCCGGGCTGAACACCGGCTCGCCGAGCGCCGAGGCCTGTTGCAGCAGCCACACGCCGTCGCTGCTGCCGCCGAGGGCGCGGAACAGTCGCGTGAGCTGGACGATCGGTTCGCGCAGCTTGCCGAAGGTCGACGGCGCGGCCGGTGCCGAGGCCTCGGGGTCGAGCAGGATCGCGCGGATGACGTGCTTCATGTCGCCGCGCGGCGCGGCGTCGAAGGCCGCCGTCACGCGCGCGACATAGGCCGGGCTCGGGTTGCTCGTGACGAGCTGCTGGATCAACCGGCGGCCGATGAAGGGGCCGACATTCGGGTGGTTGAAGATGCTGTCGAGCGCGCCCTTGAGGTCGGCCGCCGGCGTCTGGTTCGGCGGCAGCATGACGCCGGCTAGCAGCGTCTTGGCCGTCTCGTCGTGCTGCGACGCGAAGGCGATCATCGGACCCTCGAAATCGACCGGGTCGCCGAACTTCGCCGTCGAGCCGGCGCGCGGCGGATAGGTCCAGCCGGTGAAGGCGCTCGAATAGCCTTCGACGACGGCCTGGCTGTAGGTCGGCAGCGGCGCGCCATGGCCGTCGAGCTGCGCGCTGCCGTCGGGATTGAGCATGACGAGACCGACGCTGAACAGCTGCAGCACTTCACGGCCGTAGTTCTCGTTGGCCGTCGTGCCGCGCGCCGGATTGCCCTTGGCATTGTTGGCCATGTTCAGGTAGTTGCCCATGGCCGGGCTCAGGGTCACGTCCTGCAGGATCTGGCGGAAATTCGTGAACGCATCGGCAAGGAAGATGCGCTGGTAATTCGCCATCGCATAGGGCTGGCGGATCTGCTGGCCCGAGGTGACGAGGATCTCGCTCAATGCGAGCGCGACGCGCTGGCGCAATTGATCGGGATTGACCAGCGCGTTCTCGAAGCACTGGCGCTGCAGCGGGAAGATCGTGTAATTGTCGCGCCGGCAGGTCGTCGCCGAACCGGTCGGGCAGCCGACCGTCGGATTCGGGTCCATATAGGCGTAGCCACTGTAATCCGAATTCGCGAGCGTGAATTGCTGCGCCAGCCAGCCGGCGCGGTTCGTGGCCATGGCCGCCGCCACCGTCGCGTCGGTGGGGCCGAAACTGGCCTGGTCGAGAAAGCGGCGGGCGGCGGATTCGGTCATCGCCGCTTGCGCCGCACCCGCTGCGCCCGCCGCCGCGAGGGCAATGAGGGCCGGCACTTGCCAGCGTCTGGATCGCAATTTCATGGGGGGTCTCTCCATCGCTTCCGTGCCGTGAGCTATTTGCCGATCTGGCGGCTGACCTGGTTCTCCTGCGCGTTGAGCACCCGCTGCCCGGCTTTCGTGATGTGACCACCGGTCTGCGAGGCCATCGCGCGCTCCTCCTGGCGGATCCGGTGATCCTCGCGGTGCAGCTGCGCCGCTTGCGCGGGGCTCATCGAGCCTTCGGCGACCTCATGGTGAATACGCCTGTTCTGGTTCGCGAGCCGCGCGTTGACTTCGGCGCGTCGCGGATGCGATTTCGCCCAGTTGCCGCTGGCGGCGGGCGCCGGTTGCGCGTAGCCCGCACCGGCGAAGGCGACGAGCAGGCCGACGATGACGAGGGCGGAAGGGGCGATGCGCGACATGAGTCTCTCCTGGGATGGCGGGTTGATCGGTGACCTGGGCCTGCAGGGCTGAATTCCCGAGGCTGGCCGCCAGTGTCGTGAAGGGCGCTGTCGAATCGCTGATCGCGGGCTGACATCGGGCTGACGCATGCGCCGGCCCGGTAGTCAGCGCTTATGCTCCGCAGCCATTGCGCTCAAGCGGGCAAGGAGCCGAATTGAAACTGCTGCTCGTCGAGGACGATCCGGCGCTGGCCAACAGCACGACGCGGGCCCTGCAATCGCAGGGTTGGACGGTGGACTGGACGACGCGCGGCGAACCGGTGCCGCTGTCGCTCAAGCAGGACGCCTACGACGTCGTCGTGCTCGATATCGGCCTGGCCGGCATCGACGGTTTCGAGACGCTGCGCCGCATCCGCGCGCAGGGCACGACGACGCCGGTGCTGATGCTGACGGCGCGCGACGCCGTCGAGGACCGCGTGCGCGGACTCGAGGGCGGCGCCGACGACTATCTCGTCAAACCCTTCGCGCTCGCCGAGCTGATCGCCCGCGTGCGCGTGTTGAGCCGGCGCGGGCAGGCGCGCAGCGACGATGCGCTGACGCTGGGCGGGCTGCGCATGGATCTCGCGGCACGGCGCGTCTTCGTCGGCGACAAGCCGCTCGAGATCTCGGCGCGCGAATGGTCGGTGCTCGAATTCCTGCTCGCGCGCGTCGGCAAGGTCGTCGCGAAGGAGCAGATCCTGCAGGCCATCGCCGGCTGGGACGAAAGCCTGTCGGGCAACGCGATCGAGGTCTATGTCTCGCGGCTGCGCGCCAAGCTCGAGCCGGCCGGGCTGCGCATCCGCACCGTGCGCGGTTTCGGCTATCTGCTCGAGACGGCCGACGCGGCGCCCTGAGCGCGGCGCCGGCCCCAGCGCGAGCGCGCCCCCTCCGTCGATGCGAGCCTCCGGCCCCAGCCTGCGCCGCAACCTGCTGCTGTGGCTGCTGTGGCCGCTGCTGCTCATCGCCCCCGCCGCCGCGGCGCTGCAATACGGGCTCATCCTGCGGCCTGCGCTGCAGGTCTTCGACGGCGTCATCGGCGACACCGTGATCTCGATCGCGAACTTCGTGCGCATGACGCCGGCGGGCGTCGAATTTGCGATGAGCGCGCAGACCGAGCGCTCGATCCGCACGGCGCAGACCGAGACGCTGTTCTATGCCGTCAGCGGCCCCCAGGGCGAGCTGATCGCCGGTGACCCGCCGCTGGCCGAGCCGCCGCTGCGGCTGGCCGCCGACGAATGGCGCTTCTACGACGCCGAGATCTTCGGCCAGGAGGTGCGCGTGGGCGCGCGCGGCGTGCGCTGTGGCGATGCGCTGTGCCAGGTGCGCGTGGCCGAGACGCGCGGCGCGCGCGACCAGCTGCGCAACCAGATGCTGGTGGCGATCGCCGCCAGCCTGCTGCTGTTCGCCGCGGCGACGGCCGTCGCGGTGCTCGTCGCCACCGCCCGCGGCCTGCGGCCGCTGCGCCGGCTGGGCCAGCAGATGGGCGCGCGTTCGCTCGACGATCTGCGCCCGGTGCAGGCCGACGACGTGCCGGCCGAGGTGCGACCCATCGTCGACGAGGTCAACCACCTGCTCGAACGCGTGCACGCCGGATCGGCGGCGCAGCAGGCCTTCCTGGCCGACGCCGCGCACCAGCTGCGCACGCCGCTGGCGACGCTGCGCACCGAGGCCGAACTGGCGCTGCTGCAGCCGCATCCGGGCGAGATCGACGCGACGCTGGTGCGCATCGATGCCGCGGCCGCGCGCGCCGCGCGACTGGCCTCGCAGCTGCTGACGCTGGCGCGCAGCGACGCCACCGCGCGCGCCGCGATCGCGCCCGAGCCGCTGGACCTGAAGGTGCTCGCCGCCGCGATGGCCGACGAATGGGTGCCGCGCGCCGTCGAGGCCGGCGTCGACCTCGGCTTCGACCTCGAGGCCGCGCCGCTCGTCGGCCTGCCCTTTCTGCTGCGCGAACTGCTCGCCAACCTGCTGCACAACGCCATGAGTTACGCCGGACGCGGCGCCCAGGTCACCGTGCGCACCTACCTGGCCGGCACGGCACCGGTGCTCGAGGTCGAGGACGACGGGCCCGGCATCGCCGAGGTCGACCGGCCACGCCTGCTCGAGCGCTTCCAGCGCGGCGACCCCGGCGCCGGCAGCGGCAGCGGGCTCGGGCTGGCGATCGTTGCCGACATCGCCGCCGCGCATGGCGCCCGGCTTCGGCTCGAAGGCGGCGCCGCGGGAAGGGGACTGCGCGTGCGGGTCGAGTTCGCGCCTGCGGCGCCCGCAACTGCGGCGTGATGACAGCCTGGCGTCAGCTTGCGATCAAGCCGGCGATGGCCTCGGCGCGGATACTTGCGCCGCGGGTGCTTGCCGGCGCCTTCCGTTGCCCGTCACCGCCTCTTGCCGACCCCATGAACCGCCGCCCATCACCGAACGCCGCGGCCCGCTGCCCGCCGCCCGCGTCTGCAGCCGGGCCACGGCAGGCGTTGGCGGCGCGATGGTTGCCATGGGCGAGACGGGCCATGCTGGGGCTCTGCCTCGTGTCGGCGCCGTTGCGCGCCGCCGAGCCCGATGCGCCACCGGCGCGCGTCGGCCAGCTCGCCTACATCGGCGGCAGCGCGCGGCTGCTCGGCGACGGCAGCGCGGAATGGACCGATGCTGCGCTCAACACGCCGGTCGTCGCGCACACGGCGCTGGCCACCGAGCCGACCTCGCGCGCCGAGATCCGCATCGGCAGCGCCAGCCTCTGGCTGGCGCCGCGTACGCAGATCGGCATGACGACGCTCGACGATCATGCGATGGCCGTCGAGCTCGTGCAGGGCCGGCTCGTGCTGCGCCTGCCGGCGCTGGCGCCGGGCGAGCGCTGCAGCATCGCCGCTGAAGCCGCGCGCATCACCGTCACCGCGTCGGGCGCCTACCGCGCCGATTACGAGCCGCGGCGCCGCCGCCTCGTCTTCTCGGTCGTGCAAGGGCAGGCCCAGCTCGCGCTCGATCGCGGCGAGCTGACACTCGGCGCCGATCAATGGGCCGCCGTCGACGTCGACAGCCGCGCCCTGCTCGAACAGGGCAGCGGCGTCCAGCGCGTGCCGCTCGACGAGCTGGCCGAAAAGCGCGAGCAGCGCGACGCGCGTTCGCAGGCCCTGGCGCGGCTGCCGGCCGGGATGACCGGCGCCGAGGCGCTCGACGGCCATGGCAGTTGGCGTGTCGAGCCCGGCTACGGATCGGTCTGGTACCCGAGGGGCCTGCCGCTGGACTGGGCGCCTTATCGCTATGGCCACTGGGTCTGGTTGCGGCGCTGGGGCTGGAACTGGGTTGACGACGCCGTCTGGGGTTTCGCGCCCACGCACTACGGCCGCTGGGTGTTCCTCGGCGGACTATGGGGCTGGGTGCCGGGGGCCGTGGTGCGGCCGGTCTACGCGCCGGCGCTCGTCGGCTTCTACGGCCACGCCGATGGCGCGGCCTGGACGCCGACGGCGGGCGGGCCGGCGATGGTCGGCTGGTATCCGCTGGCGCCGGGCGAGGTCTACTGGCCGGCCTACGCCGCCGACCTCGCTTATGCGCGTGTGCTCAACGCCGCCAGCGTCGCCGACAGCGGTGCGCTGCGCGCCTGGCCCGATGCGCGCGATTCGGCGCCGGCACAGCGCTACGCCCGCACCGCGTTCGCCGCGACGGCGGTGCCCGAAGCGGCATTCCGATCGGCGCAGCCGGTGGCCGGGAACTTCGTTGCGATGGCGCCGGCGGCACTCGCCCAGGCGCCGGTCTCGGCGCGCCGCGCGCCGCCCGCCTTCGGCGGCGCGGCGGCGCCCCCGATCCCGGCCACGCCGCCGCGTGACGCCGCTGCCGCCATGCCGCGCGCGCAGCGTGGGCCGCATGAGCCACGGCAGGGCGCCCGACCGCACCCGAACAAGGCGACGAGCCGGCCCCATCCGTTGCGCGAGCGCCTTGCGCGATAGCGATCGAGGCGCCATCGCAGCGGCGACAATCGCCCCGCCCGTGCAACCCTGAGCCCAGCGATGCCCCACCGCCCGAATCTCGCCGACCTCGACGCCGCCATCGTCGACCTCGACGGCACGATGATCGACACCGTCGGCGATTTCGAAGTCGCCTTGCGCCTCGCGCTGGCCGACCTCGGCTGGCCGCCGGTCGATCGCGAATTCATCATGCGCACGGTGGGCAAGGGCTCGGAGCATCTGCTGACGCGCACTTTGGCCCAGGTCGGCGCGCCAGCCGAACTCTACGAGGCGGCCTGGGACCGTTATCAGCACCATTACCGCGCCATCAACGGCCGCCATTCGGCCGTCTTCGAAGGCGTCGTCGAAGGTCTGCAGGTGCTGCGATCGGCCGGATTGAAGATGGCCTGCCTGACGAACAAGCCGGGCGATTTCGCGCGTCCGCTGCTGGCGCTCAAGGGGCTCGATGGCTATTTCGACCGCGTCTACGGCGGCGACGCCTTCGCGCGCAAGAAGCCCGACCCGCTGCCGCTGCTCGAGACCTGCAAGGCGCTGGGCACGACGCCGGCGCGCACGCTGATGATCGGCGACTCCAGCAACGATGCCGCCGCGGCGCGCGCCGCCGGCTGCCCCGTCGTACTGGTGAGCTACGGCTACAACCATGGCGAGCCGGTGAGCGCGGCCGGCGCCGACGCCGTCATCGACCGCATCGACCGGCTCGCGGCGCGCTGATAAACTGCGCCGGTCATGTTCACACCCGCATCCGCCCCTGCCGCCTGCCAGACCGGTCGCAATGACCGGGGAGCCTGGCCCTGGCGTCGCTCGCCCAGCGTCTGAACCGCCGCGTGGCGCTTGCCGCGGCATGCCATGACCCCCGGGGACCCGCGCCCCGCAACAGGTGCGAACGATGATCACCGAACTCGAATTCCAGAGCCTGGCCGGCCAAGGCCACAACCGCATCCCGCTCATCGCCGAGGCCTTTGCCGACCTCGAGACGCCGCTGTCGCTGTATCTGAAACTCGCCGGCGGCGCCAAGCACAGCTTCCTGCTCGAATCGGTCGTCGGCGGCGAGCGCTTCGGCCGCTATTCCTTCATCGGGCTGCCGGCACGCACGCTGCTGCGCACCACGCGCATGAAGACCGAGGTCGTCACCGACGGCCAGGTCGTCGAGACCCACGAAGGCAATCCGCTGGACTTCATCGCCGCCTACCAGCGCCGCTTCAAGGTCGCGCTGCGACCGGGGCTGCCGCGCTTCTGCGGCGGCCTGGCCGGTTATTTCGGCTACGACGCCGTGCGTTACATCGAGCCCAAACTCGCGCAGACCTGGAAATCGGGCGGCATCGACACGCCCGACATCCTGCTGCTGCAATGCGAGGAACTGGCCGTCATCGACAACCTCTCGGGCCGGCTCTACCTCATCGTCTACGCCGACCCGGCGCGGCCCGAGGCGTATTTCAACGGCAAGCGGCGCCTGTCCGAACTCGCCGACAAGCTGCGCTACAGCGTCACCGCGCCGCCGGTCAAGCGCGGCGCCAGCTACAGCGTCGAGCGCGAATTCGACAAGGCCGACTTCATTGCCGCCGTCGTCAAGGCCAAGGAATACATCGCCGCCGGCGACATGATGCAGGTGCAGGTCGGCCAGCGGCTGAAGAAGCGCTACACCGAGAGCCCGCTGTCGCTGTACCGTGCGCTGCGCTCGCTCAACCCGTCGCCGTACATGTATTTCTACGACATGGGCGACTTCCAGATCGTCGGCGCCAGTCCCGAGATCCTCGTGCGCCAGGAACACACGGACCAGGGTGACAAGGTGACGATCCGCCCGCTGGCCGGCACGCGGCCGCGCGGCGCCACGCCCGAGGCCGACAAGGCGCTCGAGGCCGAGCTCGCGTCCGACCCCAAGGAGCGCGCCGAGCACCTGATGCTGATCGACCTCGCGCGCAACGACATCGGCCGCATCGCCAAGACGGGCAGCGTCAAGGTCACCGACGCCTTCGTCATCGAGCGCTATTCGCATGTGATGCACATCGTCAGCAATGTCGAGGGGCTGCTCGAGGATGGCCAGACCAGTCTCGACGTGCTGCGCGCGACCTTCCCCGCCGGCACGCTGACCGGCGCGCCCAAGATTCGCGCGATGGAGATCATCGACGAGCTCGAACCGGTCAAGCGCGGCATCTACGGCGGGGCCTGCGGCTACCTGAGCTTCGCCGGCGACATGGACGTCGCGATCGCGATCCGCACCGGCATCGTCAAGGACCAGGTGCTGTACGTGCAGGCCGCGGCTGGCGTCGTCGCCGATTCGGTGCCCGAGATGGAATGGCGCGAGACCGAGCACAAGGCGCGGGCGTTGATCCGGGCGGCGGAGCTGGTCGAGGAAGGGTTCTGATCGGCCGAGCGCGGATGCGCCTGCAGCGCGCTCATCTTCATCCTCGATGCGGCTTGCGATCGATGGTCTCGACGGTCTCGATGGCGCGGACGATCGCCCGCCGTCGGTTGGCCCAGCTGGCGTTGCCGACCTGCTCGCACACCGCCGACGCCACCCGATCGGCGCCGGCCCGGCGCAGTTGTTCGATCGACCCGTAGCCGGCCTGCTCGAGCCGTCGCACGACGACCGGACCGATGCCGTTCGTGTTCAGCAGGAGGCGCCGTTCGTCGCCGGAGAATCGTCTCGTCGAGTCCACCGTGATCCCTTCACGGCGCGATGGTCGCCTGTTCGCGCCGCCGCGCCAGATCGAGCTGCAGCCGATCCAGCCGCGGCCGGTTGATCGGGTACAGCCAATAGGCGCCGGCCAGCATCAGGTAGCCGGCGGCCGGCAGGACGCTGATCATCCAGGTGATGCCCTGCTGCGCCGTCGCCGACTGCACCGCACCGGCCTGGTAGCCGACCCAGCCGAGCACGGCGCCGGCCAGTCCGCCGCCCACGCCGAGGCCGAATTTGTTGGCGAACGCGACCGAACTCGTGATCAGGCCGGCCACGCGCCGACCGCTCTGCAACTCCACCAGGTCGATCGTGTCGGCCACCATCGACCAGATGATCGGCGCCTTGATCGCCCCCAGCGCGCTGACCGTGAAGTACCACAGCGAGAGCTCCCAGCGCGATTGCGGGTCGATCACCAGCAGCAGCAGCAGGCAGCTCGCCGACGCCGCGGTGGTGGCCATCACGACGCTGCGCTTGCACCAGCGCTTCGTGAACTGGTGCGAGACCAGCACGCCGCAGATCATGCCGACGTTGCCGAGCACGAAATAGCTGCTCGCCCATTCGACATGCCCGGCGACGTACTTCAGGAAATACATCGCCGCCGTATTGGGCAGCGCCACCGCGGTGAACTGGATCAGCCCGGCCGCGAACAGCGTCCACCAGGCCGGCGAGCGCAGCAGGGTGGCGCTCTCGCGCAGCAGGTCGGGCGGCTCGACGGGGGTCTGCATGCGCTCGCGCGTGTTCGCGAAGCAGGCCCAGAAGATCGCCACCGCGATCGCCGCCATGCAGGCGATGGTGGCGCGGTAGCCCAGCGCCTTGTCTTCTCCGCCCAGCCACTGCACCAGCGGCAGCGTGGCCCCGGCCACGACCAGCCAGCCGCTGAAGGCGGCGAACATGCGGTAGCCGGTGAGCGTGTTGCGTTCGGCCGGATCGCTGCTCATCAGCGCCGGCATCGACGAATACGGGATGTTCACCAGGCTGTAGGCCATCATCAGCCCGATGTAGCTGGCGTAGGCGTAGGCCAGCTTGGCGTCACCCGCGAGATTCGGCACGGTGAAGGTGGCGATCGCGGCGGCGGCGAGCAGCGGCGGACCGAAGAGCAGGTAGGGCCGGCAACGGCCCCAACGGCTGTGCGTGCGGTCGACGGCGTAACCCAGCAACAGATCCCACACGGCGTCCCAGGCGCGGGCGACGAACAGGATGCCCCCGGCGGCCGCCGCCGGCAAGCCGTAGACCTCGGTGTAGAAGAACATCAGGAACAGGCCGATCGACTGCCACAGGAGACCGCTGGCGAAATCGCCGGCGCCGTAGGCCGCTTTCTCGCGTCGGGAGAGGCTCATCGTGTCGTCCTCGACGTATCGAGCCGCGGCGCAACTGCCGGCAGCTGCACCCAGCGCAGGCCGCCGCGGCTGCCGTAGACGGCGATGCGCAGATCGTTCTCGTGCACGGTGGCGACCTGGCGCGCCCCCAGCGTGCCGCGCGCGCCGTTGGCGTAGCGCAGCATGATCTGCAGATGGTCGTCGAACGCGCGGTCGGCGACGAAGGTCGAGAGCTCGGCGCACAGCACCGTCGGCGTCATGCCGGTGATGTACTCGGCCAGCTGGTAGGCATGGGTGCCGATGTCGCCGATGCAGCCGCCGGCTCCCGCCCGCGCCGGGTCGGTCCCCCCGTCGGCCTGCTTGTGGCCACTGGCCTTCAGCGGCTCGGCCAGCCAATCCTGCCCGTACTCGACGCGCACCTGCCGCAGCTCACCGAGCTGGCCCCGGCGCACCGTCTCGGCGCGCGCCATGGCTTCGTAGTCGGTGTAGATGCGCGCCGGCGGTCTCACGGGCGCACCCTACGGCCTGCGGCCGGTCCCGCCAAGCGGGAATGAGCCCTCGGCAATGCCTGCGGGCTCATACAGACAGACCTGCGTAGCGCTTCATCGAGACGATGCTGCGGCGCGCGAAGCGCATGTAGTCATCGGTCGCGTCGTGCTCGGCCACCATCGGTTGCGAGCCGGCCGCGACCGCGAGTTCCCACAGCGGCTGCCAGTCGATGACGCCATGGCCGACATCGGCCCAGCCGCCCTCGGCGGTCGTGCCCGCGGGCGCGAGATCCTTCACGTGCACCGCGGGGATGCCGCCGCGGTAGCGCTCGATCCAGGGTTTGGGGTCGACGCCGGCCCGGGCCACCCAGGCGACGTCGATCTCCCAGGCCGCCTCATCGCCCAGCAGATGCTCGATGGGCCAGCTGCCGTCGGTGAAGCGGACGAATTCGAAGTCGCGGTTTTGCCAGGCGAACTGAAGTCCTGCGGCGGCGCAGCGCCGCGAGTACTCGCGCAGCTTCGCTCCCCAGCGCTTCCAGCCTTCGACCTCCCGAGGCCGCTCGTCGACATTCAGCCAGGGGGCGACGACGAGCGACATGCCCAGCGTGCCTGCGGCGGCGACGATGCGCTCGAATTCGTCCTCGAACATCCTCGTGTTGAAGTGCCCCGTCTTGGCCGTCAGGCCGTGCGTGTCGAGCAGACGCTTCATGCCGGTGGGATCGTCGTACTGGGCATGGAAGGGCTGCATGTCGGTGTAGCCCAGTGCCTCGAGGGCGCGGAACTGCGCGTCGAGATCCGTGTCGGCGCGGGAGGACCAGAGTTGGAACGAAAGATCGCTATTCGGGAGCATGTGGAAGGTCTCTCGGGATGAAGGTTCGGACGGGTCTGTCGCGTGGTGGTGGCCGTTGCCGTGTTGGTCGAAAAATGAAAATGGCAAACGTTTGCCATTCGATGCACAAAAAAGCGACCTGGGTCGCATGGGCGGGATCATCTCGAGAGGCTCGATGGCTTGAGCAGGGAGAGGCCTTTGGAACCGGGGCAGGGTGAATCGACTTATTTATTGCTGATGTGTAAATAGGGGCAGTGTCATCGCCAATCCACCGCAGAGCAAGTTGGTGATAACCCGCGACTGATGGGTCCCGCCGGATAGACCATCGCGGCGGATTCCTTCAGGCGTCGTTTTGCTGCCGGCCCTCCTGCTGCATCGGGCGGCGCAGGCGAGGGCCGCGGCCGAAGCCGGTAAGGGTGCCAGTCGCGTCCCGCCGACGTCGAGGAGCATTCGGTGCGGCCATAATGAGGCCCATGTCTGCGATCCCATCGATCACCGCAGCGCGCTCGGGATGGCGTTGGCGCAAGCCATCCGCCTGAACTGCCCCCATGCGCCCTCCGCGGGCGCCCCAAGTCCCCGCCGCGTCGGCACCGCCGGCGTCCCGATTGGTGGGTACCGAGCCGGGATGACCCGCGTCATCCAATGCAATCAACAGGATAGAGCGCCATGCTGCTGATGATCGACAACTACGACAGCTTCACCTACAACCTCGTCCAATACTTCGGCGAACTCGGCGAGGACGTGCGCGTGTTCCGCAACGACGAGATCACGATCCAGGGCATCGCCGATCTGCGCCCCGAGCGGCTCGTGCTCTCGCCCGGCCCCTGCTCGCCGGCCGAGGCCGGCATCTGCATCGACGCGATCCGCCATTTCACCGGCAAGCTGCCGCTGCTCGGCGTCTGCCTCGGCCACCAGGCGATCGGCGCCGCGCTCGGCGGCAAGGTCGTGCGCGCGCAAGTGCAGATGCACGGCAAGGCCAGCGTCATCCACACCGACCGCGCCGGCGTGTTCGCCGACCTGCCGGAACAGTTCTCGGTCATCCGCTACCACTCGCTGGCGATCGAGCGCGCATCGTTGCCGGCGGATCTCGTCGTCAGCGCCGACACCGAGGACGGCGAGATCATGGGCGTGCGCCACCGCGGACTGGCCGGCAGCGCGACGCCGCTCGAAGGCGTGCAGTTCCACCCCGAGTCCATCCTCTCCGAGCATGGCCACGCGATGCTGCGCAATTTCCTCAACCTGTCGAGGCCGGCATGACGGCGCCAGGATCGACGGTCGACCTGCGCAGCGACACCGTCACGAAGCCGACACCGGCGATGCGCGCGGCCATTGCCGCGGCCGAGGTCGGCGACGATGTCTTCGGCGACGACCCGACGGTCGACGCGCTGCAGCAGCGCATCGCCGAGCTCACCGGCCAGGAGGCGGCGCTGTTCATGGCCAGCGGCACGCAGAGCAATCTGTGCTCGCTGCTGGCGCATTGCGGCCGCGGCGACGAGTACATCGTCGGCCAGCAGGCGCATTGCTACCGTTACGAGGGCGGCGGCGGCGCCGCGCTTGGCGGCATCCAGCCGCAGCCGCTGGCGCAGCGCGCCGACGGCTCGCTCGATCTGGCCGAGGTCGAGGCGGCAATCAAGCCCGACGACAACCATTTCGCCCGCAGCCGGCTGCTCTGCCTCGAGAACACCTGGAACGGCCATGCGCTGGCGCCGTCCTACATCGAGTCGGCGGCCGCGCTCGCGCATCGCCATGGCCTGGCGCTGCATCTGGACGGCGCCCGGCTGTTCAATGCCGCGGTCGCGCTCGGCGTGCCGCTGCGCGATCTCGCGCGCCACGCCGACAGCGTCTCGGTCTGCTTCAGCAAGGGGCTGGGCGCGCCGGTCGGCTCGGCGCTGTGCGGATCGCGCGAGCTCGTCGCGCGCGCGCACCGGGTGCGCAAGATGGTCGGCGGCGGCATGCGCCAGGTCGGGCTGCTCGCGGCGGCGGCGCTGCACGCGCTCGACCACCATGTCGAGCGCCTTGCCGACGACCATCGCCTCGCGCGGCAGTTGGCCGACGGGCTCGAAGGCCTGCCCGGCATCCGCGTCACCTCGGCGCAGACGAACATCGTCTTCGCCGAGGTCGCCGGCGGCCGCGGCCCGGCGCTGCTCGCGCATCTGGCGTCGCGCGGCGTCCTCGCCACCGGGCTCATCGGCCTGCGCTTCGTCACCCACCTCGGCGTCGACGACGCCGGCATCGCCCGCGCCATCGCCGCGGCCCGAGAATTCGCCCTCAGCAACTCCAGCGAGTAGCCACCATGACGATCACCAACACCGAGGCGCTGACCCGCGTCATCGAGCACCGCGAAATCTTCCACGACGAGATGCTGGCGCTGATGCGCCGCATCATGAGCGGCGAGATGTCGCCACTGATGATCGCCGCGATCGCCATCGGCCTGCGCGTGAAGAAGGAGACGGTGGGCGAGATCGCCGCCGCCGCGCAGGTGATGCGCGAATTCGCGACGCCGGTGCCGGTGGCCGACCGCAGCCACCTCGTCGACATCGTCGGCACAGGCGGCGACGGCTCGCACACCTTCAACATCAGCACCGCGGCGACCTTCGTCGCGGCGGCTGCCGGCGCGCGCGTGGCCAAGCATGCCGGGCGCAGCGTCTCGTCGACCTCGGGTTCGGCCGACGTGATGGAGGCGCTCGGCGCCTGCATCACGCTGACGCCCGAGCAGGTCGCGCTGTGCCTCGAGGAGACCGGCATCGCCTATATGTTCGCGCCCAACCACCATGCGGCGATGAAGCATGCGGCGCCGGTGCGCAAGGAGCTCGGCGTGCGCACGATCTTCAACATCCTGGGCCCGCTGACGAATCCGGCGAACGCGCCCAACCAGCTGCTCGGCGTCTTCCACCCCGACCTCGTCGGCATCCTCGTGCGCGTGCTGCAGCGGCTGGGCAGCGACCATGTGATGGTCGTCTACGGCATGAACGGCATGGACGAGCTGTCGCTGTCGGGCGAATCGGCCGTCGGTGAGCTGAAGGACGGCGAGGTGCGCGAATACGTCGTCCACCCGAGCGACTTCGGCCTGCCGGTCTACGACTCGCGCGTGCTGCGCGTCGCCAACAAGGAGGAGTCGGTGCAGTGCATCCAGCGCGCTTTGGCCAACGAGGACGGTCCGGTGCGCGACATCGTGCTGCTCAACGCCGGTGCGGCGCTGTACTGCGCCGGCGTCGCCAGCTCGGTGGCCGATGGCGTCAAGCGCGCCCGAGACGCGGTGGCCTCGGGCAAGGCGATGGCCAAGCTGAGCCAGTTCGTCAGCGTCAGCAACAAGTTCAGGCCCGCGTCCGCATGAGCAGCGACATCCTCGACCGCATCGTCGCCGTCAAGCGCGAGGAAGTCGCCGCCGCGCGCGCGCTGCGCAGCCTCGAGAGCTGGCGCGAAGACGCCGAGCTGCGCGGACCCGGCCGCGGCTTCGTCGATGCGCTGCGCGCGAAGATCGCCGCCGGCAGCGCGGCCGTGATCGCCGAGGTCAAGAAGGCGAGCCCGAGCAAGGGCGTGATCCGCGCCGATTTCGACCCCGCCGACATCGGTGCCAGCTATGCCGAGCATGGCGCGGCCTGCCTGAGCGTGCTCACTGACGAGTCGTTCTTCCAGGGCTCGATCCCGTATCTGCGCCAGGCGCGCGCCGCCAGCGGCCTGCCGGTGCTGCGCAAGGACTTCATGATCGACGAGTACCAGGTCGTGCAGTCGCGCGCCGTTGGCGCCGACTGCATCCTGCTCATCGCCGCCTGCCTCGACGATGCGCAGATGGCCGACCTCGAGGCGACCGCCTTCGAGCTCGGCATGGACGTGCTCGTCGAGGTCCACGACGGCGCCGAGCTCGACCGCGCGTTGAGGCTGAAGACGCCGCTGCTGGGCATCAACAACCGCGACCTGCGCAGCTTCGAGGTCAGCCTGGGGACGACGCTGGCGCTGTTGCCGCGCGTGCCCGCCGGACGGCTGCTGGTGACCGAATCGGGCATCACCGTGCGCGACGACGTGCTGAAGATGCGCGCCGCCGGCGTCCACGCCTTCCTCGTCGGCGAGACCTTCATGCGTGCGCCCGATCCGGGCGTCGCGCTCGCCGAACTGTTCGCTTGAACCGGCTCGACCAGCCTCTCGCTCGCCTGCTCGATCGGCGCGGCTGTGGCGACTGGCAACCGGTGATCGACGCCTGGCGCGAAAGTGCCGCCGGCCGCGCGCTCGTCGACGCCGTCGATGCGCGCGTGGCGGCAGGCGCCATCGTCTACCCCGACCATGTGCTGCGCGCGCTGGAGCTGACGCCGCTGGCTCGCACCCGCGTGCTGATCCTCGGCCAGGACCCTTATCACGGCCCCGGGCAGGCCGAGGGGCTGGCGTTCTCGGTTCCCGCAGGCCAGCGCATCCCGCCCAGCCTGCGCAACATCTTCAAGGAACTGCAGCGTGACCTCGGACTGGCGCCGCCGGCCTCGGGTTCGCTCGCCGCCTGGGCCGAGCGCGGCGTGCTGCTGCTGAACGCGACGCTGACGGTCGAGGACGGACAGGCCGGTGCCCATGCCAAGCTGGGTTGGCATGCGCTCACTGACGCGATATGCGCCGTTCTGGCTGCTGATCCGGCGCCCAAGGTGTTCATGCTTTGGGGCGCTCATGCGCAGGCCCAGGTGTCGCGGCTCGATGCCGCGCCGGGCCATCTGGTACTGCAGGCCAACCATCCCTCGCCGCTGTCGGCGCTGCGCCCGCCGGTGCCCTTCATCGGCTGCGGCCACTTCAGCCGCGCAAACCGTCATCTGACCGAGGCCGGACGAGGCGCCATCGACTGGTCCCTGACCTGATCCAGGGAAGTGCTATACTCACAGGCTCTCCGGAGGGGTGCCCGAGTGGCTAAAGGGGGCAGACTGTAAATCTGTTGGCTTACGCCTACGGTGGTTCGAATCCACCCTCCTCCACCAGAGAGATCCCTGTTGCGCGCTGGATGGGGATGCGTTGCGGGAGTAGTTCAATGGCAGAACCCTAGCCTTCCAAGCTAATGACGCGGGTTCGATTCCCGTCTCCCGCTCCAGGACGGCCAGGGTATCCAGCGTCGTTACGGGTGTGCCGGCCCAACAGCCGGCAGACCCGTACCGATGCCCATGTGGCTCAGTGGTAGAGCACCCCCTTGGTAAGGGGGAGGTCGCGCGTTCGATCCGCGCCATGGGCACCAAGTGATCATCGTTTTCATCGACTCATCGAGTTCTTCAGCCAGGAGCGCTAGGAAATGGCAAAAGGTAAATTCGAACGCACCAAGCCGCACGTGAACGTCGGCACGATCGGCCACGTGGACCATGGCAAGACGACGCTGACGGCAGCGATCACGACGATCCTGGCGGCGAAGTTCGGCGGCGAGGCCAAGGCCTAC
>JAGWTU010000119.1 GCA_028868825.1 Burkholderiales bacterium
CGCCCTTCGACGCCGCGATCCACGCCGGCGTCTCGGCCTGGCCCGGCACCGAAAGCCTCTTCCTGATGGACGAGAGTCTGGTCGCGGTGTGCAGCCCGCAGCGGGCCGCCGGGCGGCACGTCTTCAATCGCCACGACTGGCAGGCGCAGACGCTGCAGCAGCAGGGCACGCAGCCCCACGCCTGACGCGAATGGTTCGCCGCCGTCGGGCTCGAGATCGAGGGCGATACCGCGGGGCCGCGGCTGGAACTGTTCTCGATGCTGTCGGAGGCGGCGATCCAGGGCCTGGTCGTCGCGCTGGTGCCGCCGTTTCTCGTGCACGAGGAGCTGGCCCGCGGCCTGCTCGTCTGCGTCATCCGCCAGGCGGTTTCCAGTGCACGCGGCTATTTCCTGATCTACCCCGAGCGCAAGGCCGGCAGCGCGGCGCAGCGGGCGAAAAGCTTGCGCCCGCTCAATGAGATCCGAGGCGGCGGACCAAGAATCGGCCCGTCAGGCGACTGCCGGCACTGGGGAGCCCGTTTCATGATGTTCGAGTCGATTTCGGCGCCGGCGCTGCCGCGGCCGTCGTTCTTCAGGCATCTGCCCATGGTCGCGTGCCTGGCGCTCTGGGTCGGGCTCGGGCAGGCCGCCCCCGTCACGAACCAGGGCACCTGGTGGGGCACGGACGGCACCGACGGGACACTGCGAGCACGCGACGCCGATGGCCATGCAATTTCGCTGGCCGACCCGAACGCCGCGTTCTTCTACGACACGAGCTTGGGCATCACCTGGATGGCCGACATGAATCTGAACGTCGCCGGGCCCACCCGGGGCGGCATGACCTGGTACCAGGCCAATGCCTGGGCCGCTGCGCTCCCCTACCTGGGCCTGACCTGGCGGCTGCCGACCGTCGTCGATAGCGGCACTCCGGGTTGCAACTTGAGCTTCTCGGGCGGCACGGACTGCGGCTACAACTCTCTGACCCAGGTCGGTGGCGCCTACAGCGAATGGGCCCACCTGTTCTATGTCACGCTGGGGAATCTCGCCAAGAACGACGAGACCGGAAATCCGCGCAGCGGCGTGGCCGGCGTCGACTGGGGTCTGGTGAACACGGCCTTTTTCCAGCACATGCCCGCCGGGGGTGGCTACTGGTACGCCGACGAGGACGCGTCCTATCCGGGCGGGTCCGATGCATGGTGCTTCAGCGATTCCGACGGATGGCAATTCGTCCCTCCGAAAGGCTTTTCGCTCTATGCGGTTGCCGTGCATACGGGTGACGTGCTCGTCCAGCGCCCGGCCCCCGAACCGCAGAGCCTGTTGCTGGTGATGGCGGGCATGATCGGCCTGGGCGCGGCGCAGCGCCGCCGCTCGCGTCGGTAGCGGGGTTGCCAAGGCCGCGTTGCGCGCGAGCGGCGATGGCCGCATTCATAGGGACGAAGCGCAGGCCATGCAGGCCTTCGCGCGCACCGACGACCCCGCTTGGCGCGACGACGGCTGGCGCGCGCATCGGGCGCTGCGCGACCGGCTGATCGCGCTCGAGGTGCTGGCTGACCACCGCTGACCGGTCGCCCCCATGCGGGTCGCCCGCGCGGCGCGGAAATGGCCGACACTCGCGGCCTGCGATCCAAGGAAGGACCGGCGATGCCGAACGACTACGACCTCATCACGATAGGCGGCGGATCGGGCGGCGTGGCCGCCTCGCGCCGCGCCGCCGCGCATGGCGCGCGCGTGCTCGTCGTCGAGGGCAGCCGCGTCGGCGGCACCTGCGTCATCCGCGGTTGTGTGCCCAAGAAGCTGATGATGTACGCGGCCGGCTTCGGAGGCGCATTGCGCGAGGCCGCGGGCTACGGCTGGGTCGATGTCGGCGGCCGCTTCGAGATGGCGCGCTGGGCCGATGCGAAGGCGCGCGAGATCGACCGCCTGGAGGGCATCTACCGCGAGATGCTGCGCAGCGCCGGGGTCGAACTCGCGCTCGGGCAGGCGCGGCTGGCCGGCGCGGGATGCGTCGAGATCGACGGCCGCGTGCATCGCGCCGGCAAGGTCCTGGTCGCCACCGGCGGCGCCCCCGCCACCGACGCGATGCAGGGCCTGACGCTGGCGATGACGTCCGACGAGGTGCTCGACCTGCGCGCGGTGCCGGCATCGATCCTGGTGATCGGCGCCGGCTACATCGCGGTCGAGTTCGCGAGCATCCTGGCCGGGCTGGGCGCGCGCGTGACGCTGGCCTTCCGCGGCGACCGGCCGCTGCGCGGCTTCGACGAAGACCTGCGGCTGCGCCTGGCGCGCGCGCTCGAACAGCAGGGCATCACGCTGGCCGCCGGCATCGCGCTCGAGGCGCTGAGCCGCGACGCCGACGGCTACGCGCTGCAACGCGCCGACGGCTCGGTGCTGCGCGCCGACGCGGCGCTCAACGCCACCGGCCGGCGCCCGAACACGGCCGGCCTCGGCCTCGAGACCGTCGGCGCGGCGCTGGACCGCAGCGGCGCCGTGGTCGTCGACGAGGACAGCCGCAGCACGGCTGCCGGCCTGTGGGCCATCGGCGACGTCACCAACCGCGTCAGCCTGACGCCGGTGGCGATCGCCGAGGGTCGCGCCTTCGCCGACACCGAGTTCGGCGCGCGCCCGTCGCGCGTCGACCATCGCACCGTCGCCAGCGCCGTGTTCGTCGACCCGCCGCTGGCCACGATCGGCCTGACCGAATCGCAGGCAAGCCGGCGCGGCCCGGTCGACATCTACGAATCCGATTTCCGGCCGATGAAGACCGCCTTCGCCGGCGGCGCGGCGCGCACCTACATGAAGTTGGTCGTCGACGGCCTCGACGGCCGCGTGCTCGGCATCCACATGCTCGGCCCCGACGCGCCCGAGATCGTCCAGGGGCTGGCGGTGGCGGTCACCTGCGGCGCGACCAAGCGCGACTTCGATCGCACGATCGCCGTGCACCCGACCGCCGCCGAGGAGTTCATGCTGATGCGCGAGCCGACGCGGCGCCTGCCGGCGGCGACGAACTGATCCCGTGGCGCAGACCGATCGTCGAAATCCGAAGGACCCAGGAAACGATGCGCATATTGATCGTCGAGGATTCCGAGACCCTGTCCGAGGCGCTCGATCGGCGACTGACGCAGGAGGGCTATGCCTGCGACGTCGCGCGTGACGGCGTCGCAGCGCTGGAATTCCTGCGCAGCTACCGCTACGACGCCGTCGTGCTCGACCTCAATCTGCCGCGGCTGGACGGCTACGGCGTGCTGCGCGCCATGGGCCACGAAAGCGGCGCGGCGCCAGTGCTCGTGCTGTCGGCGCGCGAACATGTCGACGACCGCGTCAGCGCGCTCGACGCCGGCGCCGACGACTATCTGGTCAAGCCCTTCGTGCTCGACGAGCTGCTGGCACGGCTGCGTGCGCTGGTGCGGCGCCCGGCGCAGCGCGACACGCCGGTGCTGCGCCAGGGCGAGCTCGAGGTCGACCCGCGTTCGCGCGCGGCGCGCTGGCGCGGCCAGGACCTGCATCTGACACCCAAGGAATACGGCCTGCTCGAGCTGCTGCTGCGCCGCCGCGGCGCGACGCTGTCGCGCGCGCAGATCTTCGAGCACCTGTACGACAGCCGCAGCGACGCCTCGGACAAGGTCGTCGAGGTCATCGTCAGCACGCTGCGCACGAAGCTGGCGCGACACGACATCGCCGAGCTGATCCAGACCCGGCGCGGTTTCGGCTATGTCTTCCCCTGATCCGTCGCAGGGCCGGTGACCGTGAGCACGCCCTCGCCCAGCTCTTGGTCGTTGCAGCGCAGGCTGGCCGTGGGTCTGGCCGCGAGCATCGGCTGCGTGTTCCTCGCGCTGTTCCTGGCGCTCGATCACTGGATCGACCGCGAGATCTACCAACGCATGGATCACGACCTGCTGGACCGCGCCGGCGCCGTCGGCCGCGCCCTGCAGGGGCAGGATCCGCGGCCACTCGGACGGCTCATGCCGGAGTACGAGCCCGGTGGCCACACCGATTTCTACACCGTGTTCGATGCCCGCGGACAGGCCCTGCTGCGCTCGCCCAACAGCGCCGGTACCGTGCTGCCCATGGGTCCGCAGGGTCTGGGCACACCGCGCTACTTCGACATCGTGCTGCCCGACGGCCACGCCGGCCGCGCCCTGGCGACGCGGCTGCTGCAGGATGCCGGCGACAGCGCGCCAAGCCTGCTCGTGGTGGCGAGCGAGCGCGAGAACTGGGACCGCACCGAACGGCGCATCCATTTCACGCTGCTCGGCGGCATCGTGCTGGCGCTGGTGCTGTCCGTCGGCCTGGGCCTGCTCGTCGTGCAGCATGTGATCGCGCTGCTGCACCGGGTGGCGGCAAAAGTCGCGGCACTGGACACCGACGCGCCGATGCAGCCGATCGGCGA
>JAGWTU010000080.1 GCA_028868825.1 Burkholderiales bacterium
TCAGAAAGTGTAGTTGGCGATCACGCCTTCGGTGCGCGGCGGCGCGACGGTGGCGGTGGCGAGCGAACCGCTGGCGAACGATTCCATCACGGCGACGTTCTGCAGATTCTTCACGTAGCCGGTGATCGACCAGTCGCCCTTGGGGAAGAGGTAGCGCAGGTAGAAGTCGGTCATGTTGTAGCCCGACTGCGCCGAGCCCTTGGACTGCTTGAACACCGTCCAGACGCTGCTCACCGCGCGCCCCTGCAGTGTGGCGCTGACCGAGCCGCCGTCGGCCAGTTCCCACAGATGCTCGTAGCCATAGACGCCCTGGCGCGACGGCGCCTGCGGCAGCACGAAGCCGGTGTAGTTCTGTCCCGTGGGCAGCACGAAGGTGCCGAAGTGCGCGCTGAGGAAGGTCACGCCGAGCCGGATCTTGTCGTTGGGTGTGGGCTTGTAGACGGTCTCGACCTCGAGTCCGCGCACCGGCGACAGGCCGGTGGCGTTGTAGCCGCGCAGCGTGGTCACGGTCTGCCCGCTGGGGTAGGTGAAGGTGCCGATCGCGTTGGTCTGGAAGTTCCGGTACTGGTAGTAGAACGCCGCCAGGTTGAGCTCGAGGCTGTCGCCGAGGAAACGGTTCTTGCTGCCGAATTCGAAGGCCTTGAGCTTCTCGGGCAGGATCGTGTCGACCGACGTGAAGCCGCCGGCCTTGTAGGCCGTGCTCGTCGAGGCGTACAGCATCGACGAGGGCGCCAGCTGGTATTGCAGGCCGAGCTTGTAGTTCGCGGCATTGCTGGCCAACGCCGCGGTCACGAGTCCGGTCGAGCCGCCGACGAGGTTCGGCGCATAGGTGATCTTGTTGAGTTCCTTGTTGTCCTGCGTATAGCGCAGCCCGGCCGTCAGGCTGAGCTGCGTCGTCAGCGGATAGGTGATCTGGCCGAAGGCGGCCTGCGACCGCGCGCCCACCAGCGGCGTCGAGGTCTGGTTCGAGGTCGACGGAAACGCCACCAGCGCCGTCTGATCCGAGTCCAGGTAGTACAGGCCCGCGACCCATTGCGCGGCCGAGCCGTGCAGCGAGGTCAGCCGCAGCTCGGCGGTCGAGGTCTTGTCGGTGGCGTGGGTCGTCGAATAGTCGCCCGTGAAGCGCCCCGTCAGATCCATCTTGAAATTCGTGTACGACGGGATGAAGGTGACGGTGCCGATGGGCGTCGTCCAGTCGAGCTGGGCGCGCAGGATGGCCAGGTTGTTGTCGGCGCTGCCGGCCAGCGGGTAGATGTCCTTGGTCGCCGGCGGCGTGGCGATGTTGAACGGGTAGCCGTCGACCCAGGGCACGTTGTTGGCCGCCGCGGCATTGCCCGTGCGCGGCAGCACGTCGCCCATGGTGCCGGTCGAATGCTGGACGTCGGCACCGACGACGATGCGCAGGTCGGCGCCGGGCTTGATGAGCACCTTGACGCGGCCGGCCTGCGTGTCGGCGTTGTCGTAGCCGTCGGCGAGGTAGCCCTTGTGCTTGTTCGACATCGCCGCGACGCGCAGCGCGAAGGCCGGGCTGACGGGGACGTTGAGCGCCGCGTCGGCGCGCACGGTGCCGTAGCTGCCGAGCTGCAGGCTGGCGGCGCCGCCGAAGGTCGAGGTCGGGTCGTTGGTGACGATGTTGACGCTGCCGGCCGTGGCATTGCGGCCGTAGAGCGTGCCCTGCGGGCCCTTGAGCACCTCGATGCGGTCGATGTCGAACATGCCGGTCATCACCGTCGCCGACTGGAGTTGGTAGACGCCATCGATGTTGAGGTTGATCGCGGGGTCGCCGGCCGTGGGGTCGAGGTTGGCGCCGATGCCGCGGATGAAGACGTTGCCGCCCTTGTTCGACTGCCGGATGTCGACCGAGCCGACGTTGCGCAAGGCGGCGTCGACGCTGACCGTGCCCTGCTGGGCCAGCGCGTCGCCCGACAGCGTCTCGATCGCCACCGGCACCTTCTGCACGTTCTCGACGCGGCGCTCGGCGGTGACGACAATCTCCTGCAGCTTGGTCGCGTCCGCGGCCTTGGGCTTGGCGGCCTGCGCCGCGTCGGCGGCGGGTGCGTCCTGGGCCCGGACCAGCGGCGCCGCGGCCATCATCGCCAGGGCAAGCTGGATCGACGCCAGCAGCGGCTTCGTTTTCAATGTGCTCATGTCTGTCTCCATCGATTCCGGCCGCCCGATCGGGCCATCCGGAATGGCTCGATTCTTGTGATCGGCAACGTGAAGTGAAGCCGCTGCAATGGCAAATCAGCTATGCATCGGCAGCGCTGTGGCCCAGATGCGCAATGCCGGGAAATCCCGCATTGCCGCTTTCGAATGGACTCGATCGCCATTGCATCGAATGCAGATTCCCGGCGATCGAATCGACCGCTGGCGACGGGATCAGGAAGACTGCCGCGGCAGCAGGTAATAGACCTGGCCGCCGCGGGCCAGCGTGTCGCTCATGCGCGTGATGCCGCTGTGGACGCGGCGCTTGAGCTCGGCAATAGTTCCTGCGAGATTGGTGCTGTCGAATTCGAACCAGGCCAGGTATTTCGGCATCGGTTGCGCCGAGCGGCACGGTGGTTGCCGCGCGTCGATCAGCCGGTAGCGCCGCGCACTGCGAAATCCGGGGATGCGCAGCACGTCGGGCAGATGCTGCTCGTCGTACCAGCGATTGAATTCGGCTTCGCGTCCGGGCACGGCATCGATGGCGACGAACATCGCGTAATGCCGGATTTCGGCGCCGTCGGCGCTGCGTGGCGCGGGCGTCGATCCAGCGACTTCATCCGCACCGAGCGCGCCGCCCAGCGGCTCGTAGACGAGGGAAACGACGGTCGCCGTATCGAAGGCCCGGCTCGGCCGAAGCAGGCCCTCGGCATATCGGGCGCGAATGCCGGCATCGATCGCCGGCCAGTCGGCTCCGAATGCGTGATAGGTCGCGACTTCCCTCGGCAGGCGGCTTTCGGGCGTGTCGGCCTTCGCGGCCTGCCAACGCTCGGCGCTGCGCATGCCGGGCACGGCAAGCATCGCGGGCAGATGCTCGCGGTCGTACCAGCGGTTGAATTCGGCTTCCTGACCGGCCACCGGCTCAGCGAAGGCGACGAGCATGAATTCGCGCAATTCCTGCGCCGCGGCCCGCGGCAGACCGGCGACGAGCGCGAGCCCGAGGACAGTCCGGCGGCGGCAGCCGAGCCTTGCCGCGCGGCGATTCATCTCAGGTCACCGACCGCAGGAACGACAGGAAGACGCCATGCGGGTCGTGCCTTTCGCGCAGCGCCTCGAGCTTGTTGTTGGCCTCGTCGGAGAGATAACGCTGCGGATGGCGCGCGATGTTCTCGTCGTTCATCTGGCCGCCGACCGAAAGCTCGGCGAGCTTCTTCATGCGCTGCACCGGCCAGACCTCCATCGCCTCGTCCTGCGCCGCGTCGTCCCACAGCGAGTAGGCGCCGAGGAAGACTTCGCCCTGCACCGACAGCGCCATGTCGTCGGGAAAGGGTTTGACGGGGCCCCAGCTGAGCCAGAAGACATGGGTGTGCGGCGTCGGCAGATCGGTGAAGAGGTCGCGCAGCCTGGGCACCAGTTCGGCAGCGCTCGCGTTGGTGTACATGTTGTCGCAGGCGAAGCGGAAACCCGGCGGGTCGGCGGCCATGCCGCTGAGGTAGCGCTCGGTCAGCGTCTGCGGCTTGCCGACGACGCGGAAGGTCGCCTGTGCGAGCACCGGGCAGGTCTCCAGCAGCGCCAGCGCGCGGTCGGCCTCTTCGTCGGTGTCGCAGATCGCGAGCGCGGCGACGGTGAAGCGCACGGGCACGCGCTCTCCGGTCTTCGAATCGTGCGCCGTCGACGTGATGACGAGTTCGAGATAAGGCGGCACCTGCGGCACGAGTTCGCGCGCCCAGGTGAAGATCGCCTCGAGATGGTCGGCCGTGTAGCCGTAGGCGCTGACCTTCATCACCTTGGGCAGGACATTGGCGCGCAACTTCATGCGCGTGACGACGCCGAAGAAGCCCGGCCCGGCGCCGCGCGCAGCCCACAGGAAGTCTTGGTTCTGCGTCTCGTCGGCGCGGATCAGCACGCCTTCGGCGTTGACGACATCGACGGCAAGGATATGCGCAGCACCATTGCCCCACAGGCGCGAATTCCAGCCGAAGCCGCCGCACATCGCGAAACCGCCGATGCCCACCGTCGGGTGGTGCGCGGTGGGGATGATCAGGCCCATCGGCGTGAGCATCGAATTGATGTACGAGCCGAGGACGCCGGGCCGCGTCCACAACGTGCGCGAAGCGGCGTCGATCTCGACATCCTGCATGCGCGAGAGGTCGATCAGCATCGCGCCGGTGCGCAGATGCGCCGACGACCAGCCATGCCCGCCCGAGCGACGTCCGACCTTCAGGCCATGGTCGCGTGCGAAGCGCACGGCGATGACGACGTCCTGGTCGTTCTCGGGCAGCACGATCACCGCGGGATAACGCGGCGGCTTGTTGGCGCGGTAGACGGCGTCGCCCCGCGCCGTCTCGTAGTCCTTCTCGCCGCGCCAGATCACCCGACCCTTCAGCGCGCGCGCGAGCCGGCGCCTGGCGCCAGCGTCGAGCGGAAGCGGGCAGGATGCGACGACCGCGGCGGCGGCGGGCGGAGCCACCGTCATCGCGCCGCCGGCGGCGACGACGCCCTTGAGCAGATCGCGACGCCGCGTGGCGGGGAGTTTGGTTTCGTTCATGGCTAGTACGCGTGAAACGTGGCGCGCGGTCGCGGCCGGCCTCAGCCCGCCATCACGCCGCCGTCGACGGGGAAATTGGCGCCGGTGATCCAGCTCGCTTCGTCGGAAGCGAGGAAGACCGCGCACCAGGCGATGTCGTCGGGATCGCCGAGCCGCTTGAGCGGCATGCGTTCGAGCAGGCGCTCGCGTATCGCGCCATCGGTGCCGCCGGCCGATGCCGTCGCCGGCGTCACGACGAGCCCGGGCGAAATCGTGTTGGCGCGGATCCCGGGCCCGCCCTCGATCGCCAGCTGGCGCGTCATCCCGAGCACCGCGGCCTTGCCGGCGCAATGCGCCAGCATGCCGAAATTCGTCGAACCGCGGAAGGCGGAGACCGAGGCGAAATTGATGATCGAGGCCTTGCCGCTCTTCAGCAGCCAGGGCCAGGCGGCCTTGACGGCGAGGAAGACGATGTCGACCTCGCCCGCCATCGTCGGCGTCCACTGGCCCTCGTAGTCCATCTCGGCGGCCCGGGCCATGTGCGGCGGGATCGCCGCGGCGTTGACGAGGATGTCGATGCGTCCATGCGTGTCGGATGCGCTGCGGACATAGCGCTCGACATCGGCCGGCCGGGTCAGGTCGCAGGGGTGGACGCTCGCGATCTGCAGGCCTTCGTCGGCGGCCGCCTGCACCGTCGCGGCGGCCGTGGTGGCATCGATGTCGCAGCCGATCACGGTCGCGCCTTCGCGAGCGAAACGCAGCGCGATGCCGCGCCCGATGCCGGCGCCGATGCCGGTCACCAGCGCGATCTTGTCTTTCAGTCTTCCGGCCATGGTCAGAATCGGGAGGGTTGGTCGGGAACGGGCCCGCGTCGGGCCGTCAGTCCTTGACGCTGGGCTTGCGCCCGGCGTAATGATCGATGCCGATGAACAGGCGTGCGAAGCGCCACGCCCCGTCGCTGCCGCGGTGCAGTTCGGCGGCGTAGACGACGCTGGCGCCGAGTATGAGCCCGTCGGCGGCGACCGTGACGACGCCGTAGGCCAGCGCTTTGGCCTGCGTCGCGCCGAGCTGGTCGATGACGACGTTGCCGATCAGGTGCCGCCGCTGGTCGCCCTGCTGCGCCAGCGCGGCGCCGAGATGGCGCGCGATGGCCGTCGCGCCGACCGAGGTCTCGAAGGGCTGACCCCGGCCGTCGGCGACTTCGAGCAGCGCGTCGTCGGTGAAGAGCGTTGCCAGCACATCGGTGCGCACCTCGTCGTAGGCGATGCCAAAGCGGGCGAACGTCTCCTGGATCATCAGGCGGTCACCCAGCCGCGTCGGATCGACGGCGCCGCGCAGCGGCTGCAGTTCGACGCGCCCGTCGCGGCTGGCCCAGGCCTGGCGCGGCGAGGTCGCGGGCTGTCCTGCCGCGGCCGCCCCGGCCGGGGCCGCGAACGCCGGCGTGGCGGTCATCGCCAGCATCAGCAGCAACGACGCCAACGGCGGCGGGCGGCGCGTCAGCGACATCAGAACTGCGTCTGCAGCCGCACGCCCATCGTCCGCGGCGGGCTGATCGCGCCGTAGAGCGAATTCGTGTTCGCCGGCCGGTAGAGGATGCCGCGCGAGACCGTGCCGGCCGTGCCCGAAGTGATCACGGCCGTGTTCTCGACGTTGTCGACATAGCCTGTGACCTGCCATTTGCCCTGCGGCTCGGCGTAGGTCAGATTGATGCTCGAGACATGGTAGGAGGGCCGCACGGCGCCCGGCAGCGTCAGCACGGCGCCTGGCTGGCCCGCCACCGCCAGCGCCGACAGCGTCGCGCTCGACTCGTAATGCGTGCGCAGTCCCAGCGTGACGTTGGCGCCGTTGGCGAAATCCCAGCTGTGCTCGTATCCCGCCGTGAGCGAAGTCCGCGGCATGTTCAGCCGCGGCATGTCGACGGCGTAGTTGTTGACGACCTGGGCCAGGATGTTGGTGCCCAGCGGGAAGGCCGCGTACGTGCCCTTCTCGAGCAGCAGGTCGAGCGAGACGCGGTCGGCCGCCGTCAGCTGGAACTTGAGGTCCGATTCGAGGCCGGTGATCTTGCCGTCGGAATTGAACGGCCGCGCCGTCTGACCGGCCGGGTTGATGCCGGTGAAGACGCTGATCTGCTGGTCCTTGTACTTCCACATGAAGAGCTCGAAATTCGCCTGCAGCCGGTTGTCGAGGAAGCGGTTCTTCGAGCCGATCGAATAGGCGGTCATCTTCTCGGGCTTGTACGAATTGGGCGGCAGGCCGGCCCAGAAGCCGCCGGCCTTGAAGCCGCTCGAGACATCGGCGTACAGCAGCGACTGCGGCGCGACATCGTATTCACCGCCGACCTTGTAGTCGGTGCTGGTGAACGAGAGGTTGCCGCTGTTGGGCACGCTGCAGCCGCCGGCCGGCTGCGCCAGATTGGGCGCGACGACGCTGGCGCCGGCGGCCAACGCAGAAGCAGGGCAGACAAAGCCGTCGAGGATCGTGTAGCCGTCCTGACTCTTCTTTTCCTTCGTGTAGCGCAGGCCGCCGGTGGCGCGCAGCGCGTCGGATATCGAGTAGGTCGTCTGACCGAACAGCGCGGAGCTGGTGTCGTCGAGGTTCGGATTGCGGATCTGCTGATAACCGTTGGCTTCCAGGAAATTGCCGGTGCTGTCCTGCTTCTCGCTGAAGAGGAAGGCGCCGACGAGCCACTTCAGCGGCTTCGACGCGTTCGAGGCCAGACGGGTTTCGAGCGAATACTGCTTCACGTTGTCGAACACCAGTTGCTGGAAGCCTTGACCTTCGGCGTTGAAGTTGATGCGCGTCTGCACGGTCGCGGGAATCACTTCGAGCGTCATGTCGCCGAAGTCCTTCGTGATGTCGAGCTTGGACACCATCTGCTGGTTGTTCTGGTAGGCATCGGTGCCGACCACCGAGCGACTCGCGACCGAGGGCAGGATCGATCCCGCGCCCACCGAGGTATCGCCGAAGGTCGGACACAGCACCGGATTGCCGCAACCCGCGGGCAGCAGTGCCTGCCAGGGATTGGACGGGTTCTGCCATTGCTGGCCGCTGTTGTTCGGGTACTGGAAGATCGAACCCGGGCCGACGCCGCCCATATGGAAATAGTCGAGCGAGAACAGCACCGACAGGTCCTTGGCCGGCTTGAACAGCACGCCCAGCCTCGCCGCCTGGTTGTCGGCGTCATTCTGGCCGTTGCTCAAATAGCCGCTGTGCTTCTCGGTCTTGAACGCCAGGCGCACGGCGACCTCGTCGCTGAGCGCCGAGTTGATCATCCCGTTGGTGTTGAACTGGTGGTAGCTGCCGAGGTCGACGCCGAAGGCGGCCTGCGATTTGAACACCGGCGCGTTCGGCACCACGTTCATCGCGCCGACGGTGGCGTTGCGCCCGTAGAGCGTGCCCTGCGGCCCACGCAGCACCTCGATGCGTTCCAGGTCGTAGAAGCTCGCGGACGTGGTGAACTGGCGCGCGATATTCACGCCGCCGAGGTTGAACGACACCGTCGGGTCGGCATAGGCATTGCCGCCGCCGCTGCCCACGCCGCGCAGGCTCAGGTTCGCGTTCGGCGTCGCCGAGGTGATCGCCAGACCGGGCACCTCATAGACCAGATTCTTGGTGTTGGCGATGCCCTTCTCGCCGAGGTCGTCGCCGCCGATGACGGTAATCGCAATCGGCGTCTTCTGCTCGCTCTCGCGGCGGAACTGCGCCGTGACGACGATCTCCTGGATCTGGCCTCGCTTGTCGCCTGCGGACTTGTCGGCGGCCGGCGCCGCGGCGGCGGCCTGCTGCGCCAGCGCGCCGGCGTTCATGCACAGGCTGGCTGCGGCGGCCATGGCGGTCATGCAGATTTTCATCAAAAGTCTCCGGTTCGAGTTTCTGGTCCAGGCTGGATGACCGAGAGTCTTGCCGAGCACCGTGCGGCAAAGAAGCCCCAAACGCGGCAAATCAGATGTGCAATTGGCGTCATCCGGACTAACCCGTAGTCGCGCGTCGAACCGCGGCGAATGCGAGTTCGCGCCATTTGCATAACAGCTTTGATCCGCGAGCCATGCGCGCGCCACGGTGCCGCTCCTAGACTGCGCCGAAAACGGGAATTCAAATGGCCGGACCTCTCTCACATATCCGCGTGCTCGACCTCAGCCGCATCCTCGCGGGACCCTGGGCGGGGCAGATCCTGGCCGACCTCGGCGCCGACGTGATCAAGGTCGAGCGCCCCGGCGCCGGCGACGATACACGCGGCTGGGGCCCGCCCTTCCTCAAGGATCGCGACGGCAACGACACACGCGAATCGGCGTACTACCTGTCGGTCAACCGCGGCAAGCGCTCGGTCACCGTCGGCATCGACAAGCCCGAGGGCCAGGAGATCGTGCGCGAGATGGCGCGCCGCTCGGACATCGTGCTCGAGAACTACAAGGTCGGCACGCTGGCGCGCTACGGCCTCGACTACGAGAGTCTGAAGGCCGTCAATCCGCGCCTCGTCTATTGCTCGGTGACGGGCTTCGGCCAGACGGGGCCGCGTCGCGACCAGGCCGCCTACGACTTCATGATCCAGGGCCTGGGCGGGCTGATGAGCATCACCGGTGAGCGCGACGGCCAGCCCGGCGCCGGACCGCAGAAGGTCGGCCTGCCCATCGTCGACCTGATGACCGGGATGTATGCCACCGTCGGCGTGCTCGCCGCGCTGGCGCGGCGCGAGGTCAGCGGCTGCGGCGAATGGGTCGACATCGGCATGCTCGACACCCAGGTCGCGACGCTCGCCAACCAGGCGATGAACTACCTCGTCTCGGGTCGCGAGCCGCGGCGCATGGGCAATTCGCACCCGAACATTCAGCCCCAGGACGTCTACGCCTGCCGCGACGGCGACATGGTGCTGGCGGTCGGCAACGACGGCCAGTTCATCAAGTTCTGCGACGCGCTCGGCCTGCCCGAGCTGCCACGCGACGAGCGCTACGCGAAGAACGCGGCGCGTGTGCGCAACCTCGAGACGCTGCGCCCGAGGCTGGCGGCCCGGCTGGCCGAGCAGGACCGCGCGCATTGGGTCGCCAAGCTCGACGCCGCCGGCGTTCCCGCCGGGCCCATCAACACGATCGCCGAGGTCTTCCGCGACCCCCAGGTCGAGCATCGCGGCATGAAGATCGAGGTCGAGCATCCGCTGGCCGGCGCGGTGCCGCTGCTGGCCAGCCCCCTGCGCTTCACCGAGTCGCCGCTGGCGCATGACCGCGCGCCGCCGCTGCTCGGCGAGCAGACCGTCGACATCCTGCACGACATCGGCCTCGGCGATGCGAAGATAGAACAGTTGCGCCAGGCCGGCGTGATCTGAAGCCATCCGTAGCCACCTTCGCCCGCCGCATCGTTCCGACTCACCTGCCCCGCATGAAATCGACCTCCGACAAGCAATCTCCATGGCTCAGCGGCGGCACCCAGCATCGCCTGCCGTCCTCGGGTTACGTCGCGCCGCGCGAACACGACAGCCTGGTCTGGGACCGCGACGCGATGGTGCCGATGCGCGACGGCGTGCGCCTGTGCGTCGACGTCTACCGGCCGTCAACGCCGGGGCGCTACCCGGCGCTGCTGGCCATCGCCGGCCACAACAAGGAACTGCAGAACCCCGAGGTCGCCGACGCGGTGCCGCCGCAGCCGGCCTGGTCGACGATGTGGCAGGGCGGCGCCGAATGCGGCGACAGCGATTACCTGACCTCGCGCGGCTATGTCCACGTCATCGGCAACCCGCGCGGCTTCGGCAAGTCCGAGGATGGCGGTTCGGCGCAATGGGACCTCTACGACCTCATCGAATGGGTCGCGGCCCAGCCCTGGTGCGACGGCAACGTCGGCATGATCGGCCTGTCGGCCTACGCGCTGTCGCAATGGCAGGCGGCGATGTTGCAGCCGCCGCACCTGAAGGCGATTTTTCCCTTCGACGCGATGCCGGCCTACGGCGCCTTCCACGACCGTTGCCCCGGCGGCGTGATGCACGTGATGCTGTACCTGCTGGACGGCCAGTCGGTGCACCATGGTGGCCATGGCCGGCCGGGTCCGCTGCCCGAGCGCGAGGAGGCGCTGTGGCGCGAGGCGATGGCGAATCCGGATTACCGGATGTACACCTGGGTCTACAACCTGCTGTCGCAGAAGGGCCAGATCCACGCGCGCCTGTTCAACCAGCTGATCGATTTCTTCGAGAAGCCCGGCGCCTACGAGGAGAGCGAAGCCGCCTTCGCGAAGATCAGGATCCCCGCCTACACCGGTGCCGGCTGGCATGCCTACACCTACAAGATGCATCTGCAAGGCGCGCAGAACTGGTATGCCGGCATCGACGTGCCGAAGAAGCTGCTGTTCACCGGCATCACCCACATGGAGCGGCCGTTCCACTCGATCCACGAAGAGATCGTGCGCTGGTACGACCATTGGCTCAAGGGCAAGGACACCGGCATCATGGACGAGCCGCCGGTGAAGATCTGGGTCCAGGGCGCGAACCGCTGGCGCACCGGCAGCGCCTGGCCGCTGCCCGAGACGCAGTGGACGAAGTTCTACCTCCACAGCTGGGAGCGGCTGCGCACCGAGCCCTTCATCGAAGGCAGCCGCGAGGCCTACAAACAGCCCGACACCTTCGTGCAGATGCCGCCGACGCAGACGCGCAAGGTCGAGGGCCTGCGCTACATGACCGAGCCGCTGGCCGAGGACACGCTGGTGATCGGCCCGATCTCCCTGACGATCCACGCGGCGATCGACCAGGCCGACACGAACTGGATCGTCATCCTCAAGGATGTCGGGCCCGATGTCGGCGTGCACACCGGCCGCCCCGGCGAATTCGAGCAGGCACCGGCGCTGCCCGAGCGCGAACTCACGCGCGGCTGGCTCAAGGCCTCGCAGCGCGCGCTCGACGATGCGCGATCCAGGCCCTGGAAGCCCTGGCACAAGCTGACGCGCGAGGCGCATCAGCCGGTGGTCCCGGGCGAGATCAACGAATACCAGATCGAGGTGCTGGCGACGGCGAACCTGTTCGAGAAGGGGCACCGCATCTGCCTCGAGATAACTTCGCTCGACCTGCCCAGCGGCACCGGCTTCGGCAACAACACCGAATACGTGCCCTACCACCTCTGCAGCAGCCAGACCGTCGTGCACCGCATCCATCACAACGCGACTTATCCCTCGCACCTGCTGCTGCCCATCATCCCCGGAGGCGGTGCGTGACGACGCTGGGCCGCGTGCTGGTGACGGCGAAATCGGTCGCCGGTTCGCCGGCCGCGCTGCAATGGCTGCGCGAAGCCGGCTGCGAGGTCGTGATCCAGAACACGCTGTCGCCGCTGACCGAGGCGGGCCAGATCGAGCAGCTGCGCAATGTCGACGGGTTGATCTACGCGATGGAGCCGGTGACGGCGACGCTGCTTGAAGCAGCGCCGCGGCTGAAGGTCATCGCGCGGCCCGGCGTCGGCTACGACACCGTCGACATCGACGCCTGCACGCGCCACGGCATCCCGGTGACGATCGCCGCCGTCAACGACCAGAGCGTCGCCGATTTCGCGATGGCGCTGCTGCTGGCCGCGGCGCGTCGCATCGTTCCTGCCGTCAACGGCGTCCAGGCCCATGGCTGGGAACGCCACACGGGGACCGAGGTCTGGCGCAAGACGCTGACCATCGTCGGCCTGGGCCGTATCGGCCGCGGGCTGGCGCGGCGCGCGCGCGGCTTCGAGATGCGCGTGCTGGCGGTCAGCGAGAGCCGCAACGCCGAATTCGCGGCCGCCCACGGTATCGAATTCGTCGACCTCGAGACAGGGTTGCGCGAGGGCGATTTCATCTCGCTGCACCTGCCGCTGACGCCGCTGACGCGCAATCTGATCGACGCGAGCGCGCTGGCGCGCATGAAATCGGGCGCCTTCCTCATCAACACCGCACGCGGCGGCCTCGTCGACGAGGCGGCGCTGGCGCAGGCCGTGCGCGAGCGGCGACTGGCAGGCGCCGCCGTCGACGTGCTGTGCGAGCAGGGCGCCGGCAGCACCAGCCCGCTGATCGGCGTCCCCGGCATCCTCGTCACGCCGCATATGGCGACCTTCGCGCAGGAGGCGATGAACCGCGTCGCCCTTGCCGCCGTGCAATCGGTGGTTGCCGTGCTGCGCGGCGAACTGCCGCAGGGCGTCGTCAACGGCGACGTCTATCTGCAGGGTTGAGCGAGAAAGCGATGGCCATCTCCTACGAAACCGTCAAGCGCGTCACGGCGCAACTCTACGAATCGTCGCTGAAGAAGATCCCCGAGGACACGAAGGCGGCGCTGACGCGCGCCGAAGCAACCGACGGCAACGAGACGGCGCGCAGTACGCTGCGCTTGATGCTGCGCAGCGCCGATGCGGCCGAGCGCCAGCAGTTCTTCGTCTGCTCCGACGCCGGCATCCCGACCTATTCGATCCGCATCGGCACCCGCGTGCAGTTCGATGGCGATGTCAAGCGCGCCATCGTCGACGGTTTTGCCGAACTCGTGCGCACGATCGATCCGCCGCTGCTCACCCATGTCACGAACCCGCTGACGCTGGAACGCGGCTACCAGGGCAAGGACATGCCGATCACGACCTTCGACCTGATCGACGGCGCCGACTATGTCGAGATCACCTGCAGCCCGAAGGCGCTCGGCTCCGGACGTTGGTCGGCGCTCGAGATCTTCAGCTTCCCGAGCCTCGAGGTGATCGAGCGCTACGTGATGAAGGTCGTGCTGCAGGCCGGATCGCAGCATTGCCCGCCGGTCGTCATCGGTGTCGGCATCGGCGGCACCTTCGACTATTGCGCCAAGCTCGCCAAGGAAGCCGTGCTGCGGCCCTTCGGCGTCGCGGCCGAGGACCCGATCGCCGCGGCAATGGAGCAGCGCCTGCTGAAGGCCGTCAACGCCACCGGCTTCGGGCCCATGGGCACCGGCGGCGACAGCACGGCGCTGGCCGTGCATGTCAATCACGCCGCGGGCCATGGCTTCACGCCGGTGGCGGTCGAATTCAATTGCTGGATCAACCGCCGTACGCGCGCCCGCATCCACGACTCGGGCCGGGTCGAGTATTACGAATAGGCGGCAAGCGCGATGAGCCGGACCGTGAACCTGAAATTGCCGCTCGACGAGGCGGCGGTGAGCGAACTGCAGGTCGGCGACATGGTGAACCTGTCGGGCGACCTCGTGCTCGTCGGCGGGCTGCCGACGCATGAGCGCATCTGCGAATACCTGGCCCAGGGTCGCGAGTTGCCGATCGAACTGCGCGGCGCGACGATCCTGCATTTCGGCGGCTACAACTACGAGAGCGACGGGCAATTCAAGCTGCGCTACCTGAACCCGACGACGAGCACGCGCTTCAACCCCTACATGCCGACGCTGATCCGCGGCCTCGGGCTGCGAGCCGTCGGCGGCAAGGGCGGTCTCGACGCCGCCTCGGCGGCGGCGATGCGCGAGGTCGGCTGCGTCTACCTGTCGTTCCCGGGCGGCGCCTGTACGCTGTTCACGAACGCGATCCGCGAAGTCAAGGCGGTGGAGTGGAACGACTTCATCATCCATTACCGCCTGGTCCAATTGCAGGTCGAGGATCTGGGGCCCGGCACGGTCGCGATCGATGCCCAGGGCCGCAGCCTCTACGACGAATTGAGCGCCGGCGCCGCCAGTGCCATGCCCGCCATCCTGCACGAACTCGACCGCTCGCGCGCCGAAACGCCGCACTGATTCCGGAGCCCGCCTTGGCCTTTGAACCGCACGAACGCCGCATCCTGCTCGCCGCACCGCGCGTCGGCCCCACCGTCGTCGAGCGCCTCGAGGCCGCCGGCGTCGACTCGTTCGAGAAGCTGAACCAGATCGGCATCGACGGCGCCATCGACCTGATATGCCGACGCCTGGCCACCGCGGCCTGGGGCAACCGCCGCACCGCGCTAGAGCAGGCGCTGCGTGGCGCCTCCCGCACCGAAGCCGGCCCCAACCTGGACCCCGCATGAACGACCTGACCCAACTGCATGTCGAGATCGCCGACCATGTCGCGACCTTGACGATGGACGCGCCACCGGTGAATGCGCTGACGCGCACACTCAACGACGAGCTGACCCTGGCGCTGGACCGCATCTCCGAGCTCGACGACGTGCGCGCGGTGATCCTCACCGGCGCCGGCAAGGTGTTCTGCGCCGGTGCCGACCTCAAGGGCCGGGCCGCGAACATCAAGGGCCCGGGCGATCTGCCGGCGCATGCGCGGCGCACGCGCGAATGCTTCCACGCGATCCGCGAATGCGCCAAACCGGTGATCGCGGCGATCAACGGCGCCGCGCTCGGCTCGGGCCTGGCGATGGTGGCCTCGTCGGACATCATCGTCACGAGCGAGAAGGGATCGCTCGGGCTGCCCGAGGTCGACGTCGGCCTGCTCGGTGGCTGCCGCCACGCGATGCGGCTGTTTCCGCATTCGCGGCTGCGCCGCATGGCGCTCACCGGCATGCGCGTCGGCGGCGCCGAACTGCTGCGCCTGGGCATCGCCGAGGCCTGCACGGCGCCGGAGGAGCTGATGACGGTGGCGCGCGAGATCGCCGCCGCAATCGCGTCGAAGAGCCCCGTGTCGACCCGCATGGGCAAGCACACGCTGAACGTCATCGAGGACATGAGCCTGCGCGACGGCTACCGCTACGAGCAGGACATGACGGCGCAGATCGGCAAGACCGACGACGCCAAGGAAGCCCAGGCCGCCTTCCGCGAGAAGCGCGCTCCGGTGTTCACGGGTCGTTAAGCGGGACGACCTGATTGAAGCTGCACTGGTCGCCCCGCTCGCCCTATGTGCGCAAGGTGATGATCTGCGCGCATGAGCTCGGCCTCGTCGAGCGGCTCACGCTCGTGCGCTCGGTCGCGGCGATGCTCAAGCCCAATGCCGAGCTGATGCGCGACAACCCGCTGTCGAAGATCCCGGCAATGGTGCTCGACGACGGCATGGTCCTCGTCGATTCGGTCGTGATCTGCGAGTACCTCAACGACCTCGCCGGCGGGCCGCTGTTCCCCGCCGCTGGCACGGCCAAATGGCAGTCGCTGCGCTGGCATGCGCTGGGCGACGGGCTGCTCGACCTGCTGATCCTGTGGCGCAACGAGCGCGAGAAGGCAGCGCCGCTGCAACCGTTGATCGATTCGTTCACGCTGCGCGTCGGTGCGACGCTGGACAGGCTCGAGAGCGAAGCGCCGGACCTCGCCGCCGCGCCCTTCACGATCGGCACCGTCGGCATCGCCTGCGCGCTCGGCTATCTCGACTACCGCTTCGACGCCTATGGCTGGCGCGCGCGTGCGCCGGCGCTGGCGCATTGGTTTGCCGCATTGTCGCAACGCCCATCCCTGGCCGTCACGGTCGCGACCGACGGTTAGAACCGGGCCAGGAATTCGCCCAGCAAGGCCGCGAACAAAGCCGGCGACTGCACCGGCAGGTAATGTCCCGAATCGGTCTCGACATAGCTGGCACCGGGTATCAACGCCGCCAGCTCGGCGCTGCGCGCCGGCGGCCGCACGCCGTCGTGGCGGCAGCCGACGACGCGCGTCGGGCAGGCGATGCGATGCAGTTCGGATTCGAGGTCGAATGTCGCTAGCATGCGATTGATGGCGGCGAACGAGGCCGGCGTCATCGCGAGCCAGCGCAGACGGTGGTTTTCCAGCGTCGCCATGCCATCGACCCGCAGCGCCGGCGGGTAGGTCACCTGGAACATCGCGTCGGTGACGGCCCGCAGACCCTGCGCCTGGACGCGTTCGATACGCGACTCGATGGCCTCGCGCTGCGCCGGCGTGACGCCGCCGGTCGCCGGGCTCGCAAGCAGCAGCGCCGCAACGCGCTGAGGGTGGCGCAGCGCACAGTCCAGCGCGATCGCTGCGCCGACGGCGGCGCCGACGAGCACGACAGGCTCGGTCAGCGCGAGCGCATCGAGCAGCGCGACGAGATCGTCGACAAGCGCGTCCAGCGTGATGTCGGTCGGCTTCTCCGACAAGCCGAAACCGCGCTGGTCGTAGCGCAGCCAGCGCCAGCCGGCAGGAAGCAGCGGCACCAGACCGTCCCAGCTCTCGATCGAGCCGCCCATTTCGTGCAGCAGCACGAGCGTACTTGGTCCGCTGCCGCCGAGCTCGTAGCGCAGCGCGACGCCGTTGACCTCGGCCCAGCCGCGCCGGCTTGCAGCCACTTCAGACGCGATCGAGTTGATCATGGAATTCAGTCACCGCAACGGCCAGCGCCGCCGGGTTCTGCCAATGGACGAAATGGCCGGACGCGATTTCGGCATAGCGGCCGCTGGGCAGTCGCGCGGCCAGTTCGGCGCAGGCGCTCGGCGGCTTGATCGGGTCGTCGCTGCAGCCGACGACGAGGGTCGGGCAGGCGATGCGGGCGTACATCGGCTCGAGATCCAGGCTCAGGAACGAGAGCGTGATCGCGGCGAATCCGATCGGGTCGTTGGCGAGGAATCGGCAGCGGTATTGCGCAAAGCGTTCGGCGTCACTGCGCAGCGCCAGTGGATACGACATGCGCAGGCTGGCGTCGGCGACGGCGCGCATGCCTTCGGTCCTCAGCGTCGCCGCGCGCGCTTCGAGCGAACTGCGCGCGGCCGGGCTCACGCCGCCGGTCACCGGGCTCGTGACGACGAGACTGGCCACGCGCGATGGATGCGCGGCGGCGTAGCCGAGCGCGATCGAGCCACCGATGGCCGTGCCGACGAAGTCGCAGGGCGCAGCGATGCCGAGCGCGTCGAGCAGCGCCTTCAGGTCGTCGACCATGCCCGGCAAGGTCAGCGTCGACGCGCGTTCCGACATCCCGAACCCGCGTTGGTCGTAGCGCAGCACCGAGCGCCCCGGTGGCAGCGCGGCGACGAAATCGTCCCAGCTCTCGACCGACCCGCCGGCCTCGTGGATCAGCACGAGCGGGCGATCGCCGCCGGCACCGCTGCGCGCGTAACGCAGCGCCGCGCCGCCGGCTTCAATCCACGGCATCGTCGTCTCCGGTGTGGGCCGCGATCGCCCCCGGCGGGATCACCGGCAGCAGCAGGTGCGATGGATGCGCAGCGTCGCGGTATACCTTGTGCAGCGTCGTGCGGCTGCTGCCGTAGTGGTAGGGCTGGGTCTCGACGTCGTTGAGCCCGCCGACGCCGCTGGGCAGGTCCAGGCTCGAGATCTCGACGGCGATGCGGTGGCCGCGGCGGAACAGGTTGGCGGTGGCCATCAGCTCGATCGTGTAGGCCTGGACCTCGCCCGGCGGCACCGGCCGCTGCGCCTCGCGCGTCAGCTTGTGCCATGGCTTCCACGGCCGCGATCGATCGGGGTCGAGTTCGCGATGCGAGGCCTTGAGCCAGCCGCGGCTGACCTCGCGCTCGGGCAGGTCGGCGCGCGGCTCGCGCTCGCCCGCCCGCGCGCTGCGTTCGCCTTCGTCGGACCCGACGTCCTTCAACGTCACGATCCAGTTCGTGTCGGCCTGGTCGATCGCCGCATGAAGATGGAACACGACCGGGCCGGCGACGAGCAGATCCTCGGCCAGCGGCTCAGTGACGTAGCGCAGCTTCTCGATCCGGCGCGTCAGCGTCGCCGGCATCTGCACGAAGGCGTCGGGCTCGGCGCAGCCGTCGCGGCTGGCCTCGGCATAGGGCTCGGCGCGCAGCCGCTCCCAGCTGTCGAGATACAGCGGCGTCCATTGCGTGCCGGGAATGGGCCAGTCGTCGGCCTGGATCCAGCGGTTCGCGCCCATCACGTACAGGTGCACCGCGGGTTCGTCCATCACGCCGGTCGCGATGCCCTTGAGCCAATGGTCGTACCAGCGCAGGATCTCGTCGTGAAAGGCGCGGAATGGCCGCTCGAGTTGCGCCATGCCGGTGAACATCAGCTTCTTCGGCGCCGACTTCAGCCCCGCATACCAGCTCTGCGCGCCCTGCAGATGCGATTTGTAGCCCTGCGCGTACCAGCCCGAGCCGAGGTAGACGGGGATCCGGATGCGCTCGAACATCGCCTCGGCGCGCTGCACCGCCTCCTCGGTATCCCAGGGTCGGATCAGCGTGTGGAACAGCAGCGGCGCCTTCTGGCCCTTCATCGTCAGGACGTTGTAGAGCGCATGGTGCGCGACGAGGTCGGGGTCGGCGACGGCGCGGCGCCAGTCGGCTTCGAGCTCGGACGCCAGTTCTTGCGCGGGCTGGCCCACGCGGCCATGGGCCACCGACCCGGCGTCGATCACGAGCGCGAACGAATGCAGCACGCCGCCGGGATAGCGGTCGCGGAAATCGCGGTAAGCCGGGCCCGGGTCGTAGGGGAAGATCGCGCGCAGATGCGGCGGCTGCTGCGCCGCGGCCTGCAGTTGCGCCGCGCCGTAGGCCGAGATACCGATCATGCCAACCTGGCCATCGCACCAGGGCTGCTGGGCGATCCATTCGATGAGGTCGTAGGCGTCCCAGGTCGGCGCGCCACCGCCCTCGGACTTGCCGCTGCCGCGCGTCGTACCGACGACGTGCACGTAGCCGCGCGCCGTCAAATAGCGGCTGTCGCCGGCCTCGGCGGCGCCGGCCCAGGCGCTCGACCAGGGCGGCTGCGGCGGCACGGCGGCGGCGAATTCGGGCGACACCAGTTCCTTGTTGTACGGCGCGATCGCAAGCAGCGCCGGCAGTCGCTCGTCGGTGTCGGGGCGGAAGATGTCGATACACAGATGCACGCCGTCGCGCATCGCGACGCGGACATCGCGCTCGGCGATGAAGCCGCCGTAGCTCGGTTCGGGGCGGTAGCCGGTGGGCGGTTCGGACGAGCGCGCCGGCAGCCAGCGGGGGTGACGCGTCATCGCCTCAGCCCGCGGCATGCGGCCAGGGGAAGGCCGGCGTCTCGCCCGCGGGCAGCGGTATCTCGTGCGCGTTGAGCGTCATCGCCACCATCGTGTAATAGCCGACGAGCGCCGTCAGCTCGACAAGCGTCTTCGCGCCGAACAGCGCCAGCGCCTCGGCGTAGGTTGCCTCCGAAACCGAGTTGGTCGCGTTGAGCTCCTGCGCGTAGCGGATCACCGCGGCATCGGCGGCGGCGATGCCGTCCGGCATGCGGCGCTCGAGCAGCGCCGCGATGACCTCGGGCTCGACGCCCGCCTTGGCCGCCTCGGCGCGATGCGCGTACCACTCGAAAGGCGACTCGCAGGCGCGGCCGGTGAC